>CAZFWN010000007.1:0-71849 GCA_964522745.1 uncultured Ktedonobacterales bacterium | reverse complement strand
TGCTAGCTTCGTGCTATTCTTTCTTCTCCCCTCCTCAGGTACACTCTCCTCAGTTGGAAGTGGTTGCTAGAAGAAGTGCGCCTGACTCTTGACCCAGATGCAGCTAGTCCAGGGGCTTGTCAGGGTAGAAGCAGGGATTATAATAAAATGCAAGTAACGTTAGGTGACAGGAGCAGGAAGATGAGTGCGGAACAACCAGCGCTTCCTCTGGCCTCGGTAACATTTCTGATCGGTCCGCTGGCGGGCCAGACGTTCCAGATCACGAAACCGATGACCACGATTGGCCGGGATTTCACCAATGATCTGGTCATCAAAGATGATCGTATGGTTTCCAGGCAACATGCCCAGCTGCGCTGCGAAGCAGGGGTGTGGACCATCGAGAACTGCTCGCAAGGCAATACCCTGACGGTGAACGGCATGCCGGTCAAGCAGGGACCGGTGGCAGATCAGGCGATCATAGGATTGGGAGGCGAGACAACCTTTCGGCTGGACATCCACCCATTGGCAGATGATCCACTCGATGAGACGCGCCCGGCGCCCGTGCGGCACGTCATGCGCGCTGCCAGCGAAGCTGATGTCTCACATGCAGCAGCGACAGATCAAGTGGCGTCTCCGACGGTGGCGCCAGTTCAAGCTATGCCCCATGAAGGGGAAATACCATCGCCGCAGGTGACCCTCACCGCACCGGCTGCGCCAGAAGATTCGGCGCCTGCCCAGTTGCCAGATACGGCTGAGTTGGAGGGGCCAACCGGGCTGATGTCTCGGAAGTCTCAGACGCTGGTTGGGGTAGCTACCCAGATGGGCATCCCCACCTTGGAGGTGAGCAGCAACACTGGAGCGCCGCGTCGAACCTATCCGCTGGATAAGCCAGCCATCACCCTTGGGCGGAGCGCCACCAATGATATAGTGATTGCAGACCCCTCCATCTCCGCGCAGCATGTTCAGTTGGTACGCGAGGGACACCAGTTCTTCCTGATCCATCCGCCGCCCAAGCACGAGCAGACGACCAATGGACTGCTGTATCAGGGACGTAAGATTCGCGGAGACGAATTCTTTCGCAGGAAATTAGAGCCAGGAGATGTCTTCCGGGTGGGTGATGAGCGAGGGACATTGATTACCTTCACCTATCACGATGGCAGCGGCCTCCAGCAAGAGGCGCTGCCAGAGATGCGCCCGATCAGACTGGGCGAGGCACAACTCACGATTGGGCGCAAGGCTGATAACACCATTGTCCTCGCGCACCCGCTGGTTTCTGGGCATCATGCACAATTGGTGCGCGAGGGTGGCGCCTACCGCATCCTCGATCTGCATAGCACCAACCACATCTACGTCAACGGGCAACTGGTGACGAACCACTTGCTCAAGCTGGGCGATGAGATCCGTATCGGCCCCTACCGGCTGATCTACGAAGGCACCCAGATTACCCAATACGATGAGAGCAAGGCCATACGCATCGATGCGTTGCATCTGAAGAAGTACGCAGCCCGGCAGACGACATTGCTCAACAATATTTCGCTCTCGATTCCGCCGCGCGCGTTTGTGGCGCTGGTGGGCGGCTCTGGCGCGGGCAAATCGACGCTCATGGATGCGCTCAGCGGTCTGCGTCCTGCCCAGGAGGGGCAGGTACTCTACAACGGCCAGGACTATTATCGCAACCTGGCGGCCTTCAACACGCAGATTGGCTATGTGCCGCAGGAGGATATTGTCCACCGCGATCTGACCGTTGAACGGGCGCTGTATTATGCGGCCAAGATTCGCCTGCCGGGCGATTTCACCGAAGAACAGATCTGGCAGCGCATCAGCGAGGTGCTGGAGGATGTGGAACTGACGGAGCGGCGCACACTGCTGATCAAGCGGCTCTCTGGTGGGCAGCGCAAGCGCGTCTCGATTGCGCTGGAGTTGCTGGCAAACCCCAGCCTCTTTTTTCTAGATGAGCCGACCTCTGGCCTGGACCCAGGGTTGGACCGCAAGATGATGGTGCTGCTGCGCAAGCTTGCGGATAAAGGGCATACGGTCATTCTGGTGACGCATGCCACCAACAATATCAGTGTGTGTGATTATGTCTGTTTTCTGGCAAGTGGTGGACGCCTGGCCTACTTTGGTACGCCAGATGGAGCCAAGGCGTATTTCGAGCAGACCGAGTTTGCTGAGATTTACAGCGCGCTGGACTCAACTGAAGGCAACCCCAACGTGCCGGAGGAGGCAGAGGCGCGCTTCAAGCTTTCGCCAGCCTATCAGGAGTACATTGCCCAGCCACTGAGGGAGACGAGCGGTGCGATGGCAAAGCCACTGCCGCCAAAGGAGATCAGGCGGGCGCGGCGGGGCAATCCCTGGAAACAATTGCTGCTGCTGTCGCTGCGTCGGCTGGAGTTGCTCAAGAATGATGTGCCCACCCTGCTCATCTTGCTGTTACAGGCGCCGCTGGTGGCAGTCTTGCTGATGGTGCTGATTCGTTTTGGGCTGGGAGCCAATATTCTGGACGGCAATAATGTAGTGCAATGTCTCCCACAGATTCGCACGCCCTCAGGCCAGGTGCTGGTGATACCGGGGACGCCGAGCCAGGGGCAAGCTATCACCTGTAATCGGGTGCAGACTTACCTGCAAACGAACCCGCAAGGCGTGCAGTACGCGCAGGCGCGCGGGGGTGTGCAGGAGGCGCTGCAAGATTTTGAGGTGGCCGGGCACAATGGGGATGCGCAGCGGTTGGTCTTCATGCTGGGGCTGATTCCGGTCCTGTTCGGCTGTATCGGCGGTATCTTTGAAATCATCAAAGAAGAGGCGATCTATCGGCGAGAGCGAACGGTCAGCCTGGGTATCTTGCCCTATATGTTCTCGAAAATCCTGGTGTTTGGGGGGCTGGCGGTAGCGCAGATGGCCTCGGTCGTGCTGATCGTCAATCTTTTTGAGCCACTGCCACAGGGTGTCCTGCTGCCTGGCCTGCTGGAAGGGTTTATTACCCTGGCGCTGACTGGGGTTGCAGGCATGCTGTTAGGCTTTGTGGCCTCGGCCTGGGCGCCCAATCAAGACGCAGCAAGCAACTTATTAACGCTGCTCATTGTGCCACAGGTGATTTTTTCAGGGGTGATTGTGCCCCTCAAGGTGCCGGTGGCGCAAATTGTGGCTTTCATCTTTCCACTGCGCTGGGCGATGTCGGCGCTGGGGTCGTCGTTGGGCCTGCACAGCGATCTGGTGGGTGGAGATCGGTTCTTTGGAGACGGCAACAACTATTTCTACCATCCAGCGCTCTACTCGGTCTACACCAACGATGAGGCGACGCAGCGCGTCTTGCTCTGCTGGCTGGCACTTGGGCTGATGATTGTGGTGATGATCTGCCTGATCGGCCTCGCGCTCAAGCGCAAGGATGCACGACGTTGACACGCTGCCGAGAGAGGTTACATCCAGTTTCCGCTCATGTCACGGCATGTCACCCTTGTGATTGACGTTTACGTTAAAGTCTGGTATAGTAGGAAGAGAACTCTTTCGATATACGAGGCTTTTTCAATGCTTCTAACCCGTTCTGCGTCCTCTTCCAAGAGACGCCCGCCCACCTTGCGTGGCGCGATGCTGCCCCTGACCCGTGCCTTTACAGCACTGCATCACCAGAATTTTCGGCTTTTCTGGTTTGGGCAACTGATCTCACTCATCGGCACCTGGATGCAATCTATCGGCCAGGCATGGTTAGTGCTGGTATTGTCACATAATAATGCCTTATTGCTTGGCCTCGTCGGCGCCCTCCAATTTCTGCCCGTCCTGATTTTTTCGCTTTTTGGCGGAGTGATTGCCGATAAGTGGCCCAAGCGCCGACTCTTGCTGATTACGCAGAGTTGTGCAATGCTGCTGGCGTTTATTCTCTTTGCGCTAACAGCCACTCACGTTGTCCAAATCTGGCATATCTTTGTGCTGGCAACCCTGCTGGGAACCGTCAATGCCGTCGATATGCCGACCCGTCAATCATTTGTCGTTGAGATGGTTGGGCGGGAAGATGTCATGAACGCCGTCGCACTGAACTCCTCGCTTTTTAATACGGCGCGCATTATCGGACCTGGCATCGGTGGGTTGCTGATTGGCTGGCTAGGGGTAGCTCCGCTCTTCTTGGTGAATGGCATCAGTTTTATCGCGGTCATCTACGGCCTGGCGATCATGCGCTCAGAAGACCTGCTGACCATTGTTCGCCCAAAGCAGGCGGCTGGATTCCGCGCTTCCCTGAGCCAGCTTGGCGAGGGATTACGCTACGTGCGCCAGACAGGCATCATGCTCGCCATTGTCTTGCTGGTTGCCGCCGTTGGCACCTTCGCATTGAACCTGAATGTTATTTTGCCCTTATTTGCTGCTGACATCTTGAAGGTGGGCGCCTCAGGCTATGGCGTCATGTCTGCGATTACCGGTCTGGGTTCGTTGGTAGCTGCCCTGGTTATTGCCGCCGCCGGGCGTAAGCCGCGTATGAGCATCCTTCTTGTCAGTGGCGCAGCCTTGGCGTTCTGCGAAATCGGGTTTGCGCTCTCACATTTCTACCCACTTTCGCTGCTCTTGCTGGCCGGGATTGGTTTCTCGACGATCTCATTCTCCGCAACGGCGAATACCGCACTGCAAACAAGGAGTCCCGACCATTTGCGCGGGCGAATTATGGGCCTCTATGTGGTCGTCTTCGCCGGAACCACGCCTATCGGCAACTTGTTTACCGGCGAGTTGGCGGGCCTGTGGGGTGCGCCCATCTCATTGATCGCTGGAGCAGCCATCGCGCTTGCTGGCGTCCTCTTCAGCCTGCCAAAACGCCGAGCAGTTATCACGCCACCAGGAGATGGCTTCGCAGAGCAGCCAGGGCAGACCCTGCCGAAAGATGAGCTTGCCCTGCTCAGCAAGCGATAAACATCTCCCTCTTTCTCTCTTTCCAAAGAAGATGCGCTCCCTACCCACATGGATTATAATCTATGAGGGTAGGGAGCCTCTCGTGAGATGCCCCTCTTGCAACTTGCCTTTCTATGCGAGAATGTCTCTCACAGAGAGCGCATTCACAACACTAATAGCTTGGTGGAATAGCAACATATGAGTTCACAAGGCGCCTCGCCTGAAGCATCGTCTCAACGCAATGGCTCTGATGAGCATGGGCACGGGAGATTAGGGTTTTTTCTGTGTTGGGCTGTCGTCTTCGCCGACATCGGCACCTCTGTTTACTACACCCCTGGCATCCTTTTTGGGCAGGTAGGCAAACTGGCCGGCCTGTTTGTCACGTTGACAATGGTTGTCTTTATTCTGCTAACCCTCAAATACGCAGAAGTCACCTATCGCTACCCACAAGGTGGCGGGGTCGTCACCGTCTCAGCAAATGCTATGCGCCCCTGGGTTGGCGCGCTCGGCGGCATGTTTATTCTCGTTGATTACTTTCTCACAGCAGCGATTAGTTCGCTCTCTGGCCTTATTTACTTTAGTGTTGTCGTACCAAAGATCGGCCCATTGGTATTGCCCATCACGATTATCATGCTGGTTTTACTTGGTATCCTGAACTGGTGGGGCGTCAGCGAGAGCGCTTCTGTGAGCGCTGTTGGGGCAGTGATTGCATTCATCAGCGATGTTGCCATTTTGATTGAGGTCTTTACTCACGAAAGCCTGACGACGATTCTGCACATCTTCAGCGAGATTTTCTCTTCAGGGTCACATCTGACGTTCGTGGCATTACTCACCGGCTTCGCTGGCTCATTCCTGGCATTCTCTGGTCTAGAAAGCATCTCTCAACTCTCGCCTGTCATGAAAACGCCGCGCAAGCGCACCGGGCGTCTGGCGCTGCTGCTGGTGGTATTGACCATTGGTATTACCAGCCCCCTGCTCACGATTTTCTCAACAACGCTCTTGAATGCCGGGCACGCCGACCCGAACCAATTCATCTCCCTGCTTGGAGGAAACTATAGTCAGGTACTTGGCATCGAGGTCGCCATCAGTGCTTCGGCACTCTTGCTCTTTGCCAGCAATACGGCCATCATTGGCACCTATCATGTCTTTTTGGCGCTCTCGCGCATGCGCTTCTTCCCCAGCTTCGTTGAGCGCCGCAACTCCTGGCGGGGAACGCCGCATTACTCTATCGCGCTCGCCACTGGAATACCAATTGTCGTGCTTATTATCGTTCAGGGCAATATCAACATCCTGGGCGATATGTACGCCTTTGGGTTGCTGGGGGCGTTTAGTTTGACCTGCCTGGGACTGGACATCGTCCGCTTCCGCGAGCGCCGGCAGCGCAAAGAGCGAGAACACCTGAAACAGCTTATCGCAACAAAGAAGATCACCAGCGCCACAACCGGGATTCATCCCGTGCTGCCGCAGGCGCGCGCTCCTTTAGTAGCGCCAGTCTCAACGTTGATGTTTGTGCTTGGCATCATCACTACTGCGTTGGTGATGGTGGCCTGGACGACGAACCTCGTAGCGAAGCCCCTTGCTACCGCCTTTGGCGGCAGTGTCACCGTCGTTGGCTTGCTAATCGCCTACTGGAACTATCAGCGGATGGCGAAGCGTGGAAAGCCGATGGTCTACCCCAAAGAAATTCACACCGCGCTTCCTGGTTCAATATTGGCGGTACTCCCATCCAAACCGGAGGCACGCGAGGCCGTCATCCGTGCTGCCAGCGCGGGGGGAGAGGGAAACACAGTTGTATTCATCTATCGCGGTAAAACGACCCGCGAACGCGCACCGCAGCTTTTTGAGACGGTTGATCCCTACTTCGAGGATGAGGATGCTAAGGCCGCTTTTGGAGAAGCAGAAAGCATTGCGCGAGAATCTGACAGCAAGCGTCAATATGTCTACTTGACTGATGGGCCGGATACTGTCTTCCAATTCTGGCAACTGCTCAGACCGCGCGATACGATTATCGTAGACGAGGATAGTCAGATTGGGCATAAGCTGGCTCCTGATCTGGTGCGTCACAGCCCAGGACCGGGAGGCCAGGTCACTCATTACATCAAGAACTGGCAGGCACCTACTGCCGTCAGTCAATTCTAAAGGGCATACTGCTTCTGGGGCCGGACGCTTTTAGCGAGCATCCGGCCCCAGTTTCTTGCCTGGCATGCTCTGTGCAAACCATTCTGTCCCGGCCCATACTCTTCCCCAACCCAGCTTTGCAGGCTGGGTTGTCAGGGAAACCTGCGGGGCAGACTCACCTTCAATGGTTCTCTACAGAGCAGCAAAGGAGAAATAGCCAATGGCACATGCCTTCTTGGAAGATACAATCGACCAGCAGCAGTGGTTAGAGCCAACCGGCGACGCGCTACAGCAGGCCATCGGCAAAGTGATGAAACGCGAAGGGCCGAGCCGAACTCTGAAAGATATACTGCATGGCACCTGGCTCGGCCATCCCCTGCACCCGGCCTTAACCGATCTCCCTGTTGGCGCCTGGAGCGCTTCATTCATTCTGGACCTGCTGAGCGTCAGTCGCAACAAGGCGCTCAAGCGCGGCGCCGACATCACCTTAGGCATTGGGCTGGCCGGCGCCCTGGCATCAGCCTTGACCGGGCTGGCAGATTGGCAAGAGACCTATGGGCGCGAGCGCCGCGTCGGCCTGCTACACGGGCTGCTCAATGCCACCTCCCTCACCTTCTATACCTCTTCTTTGCTTCTGCGCAGCCGCAAGCGGCGAGGGACAGCATTCCTCTTCTCTACGCTGGGCTATGGAACGCTCTGGCTGGCAGCGTACCTGGGGGGTGAACTCGTCTTCGGCCAGGGCACCGGCGTAAACCACGCTGCCTGGCTAGAAGCGAGCGAAGAGTATATTGCAGTGATGGATGAAGCTGCGCTGAAACCCGATACGCCCATCCGCGTGATGGTGGGGAAGGCTCCTGCTGTTCTTGTACGCCACGATGGAAAGATCGCTGCGATCACAGCCATCTGCACGCATGCTGGTGGACCACTTGATGAGGGAACGCTTGAGGGTGAGGTGATTGTCTGCCCCTGGCATGGCTCCAAGTTCTGTATGGAGACTGGCCGCGTTCTCGGCGGCCCGGCCACCTTCGATGAGCGTCCCTTTGATGTCAGAGTACGCAATGGAAAGATCGAGCTTCGCCGCTCAGAAGCCCACGTTTAATACACATTTGCAAAAAACAGCAGGGCCATTCGCACCATTTCCATTTCCTATTTATGACCCTGCTGTTTGGCACAAAAGAGTGGACCTTTAGCAGCCCATCAGGCTTTCAGACCATAGACAGCGCCAAATTTCTCGTTAGCGTAGCGCACAAAGTATTCTGGGTTCAACTCTTCGCCCGTCACCTTCCGCGCCAGTTCACCAGGAGTATAGACCTGCCCATAGGCATACATATGCTCGCGCAGCCACGCCAGGATAAACCCGGTTCCCTCTCGCTCCAAACGCGCATCATAATCAGCAAACTCGCGGCGCAGCGTGTAATAGATTTGCGCGCCGTAGAGATTGCCAAGCGTATAGGTGGGAAAATAGCCAAATGAACCACCCGACCAGTGAATGTCCTGCAAGACGCCTTCCGTATCCGTCTGCGGCTCAACGCCCAGGTAATCGTGATACTTCTGGTTCCACTGACGCGGCAGGTCCGCCACATCAATCTCACCGTTTATCAGCCCTTGCTCCAATTCAAAGCGAATGATGATGTGCAGATTATAGGTCACCTCATCGGCCTCGACGCGGATCAGGCTCGGCTTGACGACGTTGAGCGCACGTACCAACTCCTCTACGCCGCGATGGGCAAATGTTTCTGGGAAGGTTTCGCGCAGCAGGGCAAAGTGATGCTTCCAGAAGGGCAGCGAGCGCCCAATATAGTTTTCCCAAAGCCGTGATTCCGACTCGTGCAACCCCATTGACGCGCCACCTGCCAGCGGTGTACGCGCTAGCACAGGCGCGCTGCCCTGCTCGTAGACCGCGTGGCCGCCCTCGTGAATCGCTGCCATCAATGCTGCCGGGAAGTAAGCGGGATCAACGCGCGTGGTCACACGCACATCAAATGGCGAGCCGCCGCCAGAGGTAAAGGGATGCGATGAAACATCCAGCCGGCCAGCGTCAAACTGATAGCCCATCTGCTTGAGTATCTCCGTACAGAGGTACATCTGTTTGACGCTCTCGAAGCTGCCATGAACGCAACTCGTATCAACATTCGCGCTAGACACCCGGATGCGGCGCAGCAGATCAACCGTCGCCTCTCGCACCCGCTCTAAGATGGGATTGAGCGTAGCTAGCGTCATGCCAGGTTCAAATTGATCAAGCAGCGCGTTGTAGGGCGACCCCTGATAACCCAGGTAGTCGGCTTCCTGGCGCTTGAGCGCAACGACTTTTCGCAGATAGGGTGCAAATGACGCAAAATCGTTGGCAGGCTTGGCTTTCTCCCAGGCGCCCCAGGCTTCAGAGCTTGCCTCAGAGCGCTCCCTGACAAACGCCGCCGGTAATTTCACTGCCTGATCGTATTGTCTGCGCGTCTGCCGAACCAGCCCGCGATCTGCATCGGTATAGCTCGTTCCCTGAACACGCTGTTCTACGAGCGTGAGCAATTCCCCAATGCGTGGAGCAGTCAAACGTTCGTGATAAATAGACTCCAGGGTCGCAAGCTGCGGCCCGCGCACCTGATTGGCTTGAGGTGGCATTTTTACCTGCTGATCCCATCCCAACAGGCCAAGCAAATCTCCCAAATCCTGAAGCTCCTGGGTGCGCTCATACAACTCTTTGAGTTCGGGATCGGTGAGGGTAAAGTGGAGAGATTGCAACGTTGCAATTGCCATAGCACATTCCTTCCTTTCTCTGCCATACACGCTATCACGCCAGGTCAGCCGGATGCAAGAGAGCCGTCCAATTTGGTAGCATGAGAAGCCATAGTGTATGCTATAGGCAGAATAATCTGTACTCAAACAATGCTGCTTCAGCCGCCCTGAAGCACCTTTCTTCTAAGAACGGTTCTGCCTGTATGATTCCGCCTGTATGGAGGAGGGTTGTCTCGTGCAAAATCTTGCTTATGGTGAAATTGATGCCATTATCAACGCTACACATGGTGCCCCATTTCAGGTGTTAGGGCCACACCTTACCGAAGAAGAGGATTCACCTGCCCTGGTGGTCAGAGCCTTTCTTCCTCAAGCATCAGCCGAGGCCAGCGTCTTTCTGGAAATCAAGAAGCCCCGTTCGACTCGCCACCCCATGCAGCGCGTGGCAGCAGAAGGCTTCTTTGAAGTCGTCGTTCGTGGCCGCAAGCAGGTTCCTCCCTACCTCCTCGTCATCGTGGAACCCGATGGGCACGAGACGAAGCTGCATGATCCCTATGCCTTCGAGCCAATGCTGACGGACTTTGATTTACAACTGCTGGGCGAGGGGCAACACTATCAGAGCTACGAGAAATTGGGCGCGCATCTGCGCGAGGTGCATAGCGTCACCGGGGTCAATTTTGCTGTCTGGGCGCCGAACGCGCATCGCGTCAGCGTCATTGGCAATTTCAATCAGTGGGATGGCCGCCGGCATCCGATGCAACGACGAAACGACGGCGGCATCTGGGAGTTGTTTATCCCAGATATTGGCGCCGGCGAACACTACAAATATGCCATCGCCTCAAACGTACAAGGCTATTACACCGAACGCGCCGACCCTTACGGCTTCGAGGCAGAACTCCGGCCTGCAACCGCTTCTATCGTCTACGATCTAAAACACTATCACTGGCAAGATGACACGTGGATGGGCGAACGGGAGCGGCGCCAGGCACTTGATGCCCCGATGGCTATTTACGAGGTTCATCTGGGATCGTGGCGACGTGTTCCAGATGAAGGCGGGCGCTTCCTCACCTACCGTGAACTGGCTGAGCAGTTGCCTGCCTACGTGCGCGAGATGGGCTATACGCATGTGGAGTTTCTGCCTATCTCAGAGCATCCGTTCGACGGCTCCTGGGGCTATCAGCCCGTCGGCATGTACGCCCCCACGAGCCGCTTTGGCTCGCCCGATGATTTCCGCGCGCTGATTGATGCCTGCCATCAGGCCGGGCTTGGGGTCATCCTGGATTGGGTGCCGGCCCATTTCCCGAAAGATGGACATGGACTGGTCTATTTTGATGGCACCCATCTCTATGAACACGCAGACCCCCGTATGGGCCAGCATACCGACTGGGGCACGATGATCTATAACTATGGCCGCAATGAAGTGCGCAACTACTTGCTTGCCAACGCGCTCTTCTGGCTGGATGAATACCATATCGATGGGCTGCGGGTCGATGCCGTCGCCTCGATGGTCTACCTTGATTATTCACGCAAAGAGGGTGAGTGGCTCCCCAACCGCTTTGGCGGACGTGAGAATCTGGAAGCGGTTGACTTCATCAAGACGCTCAATGAACTGGCCCATCGTTATCACCCAGGCATCCTGACGATTGCTGAGGAATCCACCGCCTGGCCGATGGTCTCGCGTCCAACGTACCTGGGGGGGCTGGGCTTCAGCCTCAAATGGAACATGGGCTGGATGCACGATCTGCTCGATTACTTCGAGTCGGACTCCATCTACCGCCGCTACAAGCAGGATCGTATTACGTTTTCCCTGATGTATGCGTTTTCCGAAAATTTTATCCTGCCGCTGTCGCACGATGAGGTCGTGCATCTCAAAAAATCGCTGTTGGATAAGATGCCCGGCGACTTCTGGCAGAAGTTTGCCAATCTGCGCTCGCTCTACGGCTTTATGTACGGCCATCCCGGCAAGAAACTGCTCTTCATGGGCGGCGAATTTGGACAATGGCACGAGTGGCACTTCGACGCCAGCCTGGATTGGCATCTCTTGCAATATGAGCCTCACCAGAAGCTCCAACGGTTTGTACGCGATCTGAATCACCTGTATGCCAGTGAACCAGCGCTTTTTGAGGTTGATTTTGACTGGCAGGGGTTTGAGTGGATCGATTTCCGCGATTCCGACAACAGCGTGGTTGCGTTTCTGCGAAAGGCCAAGAACCCGCAGGACTCCTTACTCTTTGCCTGCAATTTCACGCCTGTCCCACGAGAGAACTACCGTCTGGGCGTCCCACAACCCGGCTTCTATCAAGAGATTCTCAATAGCGATGCCGACATCTATGGTGGTTCAAACGTCGGCAACCTGGGTGGTGTACAAACTGAAGCGTTCCCCTGGCATGTTCATCCCTACTCCATCACCTTGACGCTCCCACCGCTGGCGGTGGTTGTCCTGAAGCCGGAGCGAGAACAGGACGGTAAGCCAGGAGAAGCAGACGGGTCAAAGGAGCATCAGGCTATGGGATAAGGAATGGTTCTACGACTCATTCCGCGTAATCGGGCTGCTACGCTTGACAGCAGCCCGATTACATGGTAGGCTTGAAAAAACTACCCCACGTTGTTTTCCTGATACAGCCCATATTGGTAGAGAAAGGAGTTGCTCAAGCATGGCCGCCGAGCGAACTGAACACCCGCATATCGTTCATGACCCAGATATTTTGGACGGCGAGCCAATTATCGATGGGACACGCACAAGTGTCCGTCACGTCGTCTTGCTCTACCGCGCTGGTCAGGAACCGGAAGAAATTGCCCGGACGTATCATCTGCTGCTTGGCGAGGTGTATGACGCCATCAGTTACTACTACGATCACGAAGCAGAAATCTCCCGCTACATCATGTACGAAGGCTCGTCAAAATCCTGAGCGCCGTTCATAGCGCGCCCCTCTGACATCCTGGTTCTGCTTATTCCTCACTGACACATGGGGTTCACATCCCTCGTGAGTACCCCCCTTTGTCTCACCTCCAAGGGAACCTGGCATGCCATCTGCTATTCTGAGAAGTAAGACACCAGAGAGCAGCATCCTTCAGCCACGACGAAACTTCTCAAAGGCGCTATACGTCGTAATTCAGTAGAGAGCGCATCTGCCTGGATGAAGAAAACGCTCTTGCCGACAGGGTCATCTCGCCGCCAGATTGTACACAGATTGAAAGGGCGACTGCCCAACTGATGGATAGAGTGTCTTACCGGGAGGTTGAATATGCAATATCGAGATCTCTTGATCGACGCGCTTTTGGATAAAGGATTTACGGTGGATGAGGCTGAGCAGTTGGTTTCTCTCCGAGAGCGTATTGAATGCCAGCAAGCGCAAGAAGATTCCCTGCGTAATTTCGCTCGTTGGCTGGTGAAACATCGTTATCTTGATGAATTCAAGGAAACCTGATCGGCATATACCTATCGCAATGGGCTAGCATACTTCACAGGTTTCATTCGGAGTGTGCTAGCCCTTTCTTCGCTAAACGATGCCACTGGCACGCAACTGGAACTCACTTGAGAAACTCAGCCACCTGCGAATTGGGCATGCGGATTGGTTGACGTCGTATGCCGAGACGACTATACTATTCTCTGGCTTTGAAGCGCGCAGCCAATTCTGAGATACGAGGTTCACACTGATGCCGTTGGGAGAAGAGCGACCAGTCATGTTTCCAAGCCGTGATCGATCACGCTATATCTTAGAAGGGGTGCTTCATTACCCACCGGCTACTGGGCTGCTCACCTCTTTCCCCACAGCCGTTCTCTGCCATCCACAGCCCGCCAGCACTGATATGAGCGATCCGCTATTGCTCGCTCTGGCGCGGGAATTGGCACACAATGGCATCCTGACGCTACGCTTTAATTTTCGGGGGGTTGGACGCAGTGAAGGAGAACAAACGGACGGGCGCTTTGAGCCACTTGATGTGGCTGGAGCAGTGGAATACCTCCTTCAGCAACGCGAGGCCAATCGAGAGAAGCTGTGTCTGGTGGGTCATGCGTTTGGCGCCTTTATGGCATTGACCTACGCGCCCTATGACCCGCGTATCCGCACCGTCGTGGCGATCAGTTTACCGCTTTTCCGCGTTGGGAAGGGATTTGCCGCAAAATATGAACGCCCCAAGCTGTTTGTCACCGGAGAATTTGATGAAGTGTGTCCCCGGCACAAGCTTGAGCCATTTGTCGCGGCCCTGCCAGGCCCGAAAGGGATCAAGATCATCACAGGCGCGCGTCATCTCATGCGTGGCTATGAAAATGAGACTATCGGTGCTATTATGACGTATATCAGACGCTGGGTTGAAATGCCCGGAGTGTGAGCCAACCGGGTGCTGAAACAGACCCACGAGGAACCACTGTGCCAAGGAATCCGCTCAACCCCGTTATTGTGCAAAGTGATCGCTCTATTTTGCTGGAAGTTGATCACCCGCTCCATGCCGAAGCACGCGATGCGCTGGCACAATTTGCCGAAATCGAGAAATCGCCGGAACATATCCATACGTATCGCATCTCGCCCCTCTCACTCTGGAACGCTGCCGCCGCAGGTCTGACACCTGAGCAGGTGGTTGAGTTGCTCTCCCAATACAGCAAATATGATCTCCCGGCCAATATCACTACCGACATTCATGACTACATGAAGCGCTATGGGCGGCTCAAACTTCTGAAGGAAAACGGCCAACTGGTCCTGCGCTCCCCTGACTCGACGCTCATGAGCGAAATCGCCCATCATAAGCGCATGGAACCCTACCTGTTGAGTCAGATCGATGCCTATACGCTGCGCGTTGACCCGGAACGACGCGGCCATATCAAGCAGGCGCTCATCCACATTGGTTTTCCAGCAGAAGACCTGGCCGGCTATAGCGAGGGCACCCTTCTGCCACTCGCGCTGCGCGAGATGACGACCACTCAGAAGCCCTTTAGTCTACGCGCGTACCAGGAGGCATCGGTCAGCGCTTTCTATCTGGATGGCAGCCCTGGTGGGGGCTGTGGCGTCATTGTCCTGCCGTGTGGCGCGGGCAAAACCATTGTCGGCATCGGCGCTATCGCCGCGCTCCAGCGCAGCACCTTGATCTTAACGCCCAACACCGTTGCCGTGCGCCAGTGGATCAGCGAACTGCTTGATAAAACATCTATCCAGCCAGACCAGATTGGTGAATATACCGGGGAACGCAAAGAGATTCGTCCAATTACCGTCAGCACCTATCAAATCCTGACGTATCGCCCGACAGAAGAGAGCGACTTTCCACATTTCAGCCTCTTTACCGGCCAGGACTGGGGATTGATTATCTACGACGAAGTTCACCTGCTGCCCGCGCCCGTCTTCCGTATTACTGCCGAGATTCAGGCCCGGCGCAGATTGGGCTTAACCGCGACGCTGGTTCGTGAGGATGGCCGCGAGGCAGACGTCTTTGGCCTGATTGGCCCCAAGCGCTATGATGTACCCTGGCGAGATTTAGAGCGCCAGGGCTGGATCGCTACCGCCGAGTGTCATGAAATCCGCGTCAGCCTGCGCGAAGATGATCGGCTGGAATACGCCGTCGCTGAAGAGCGCGAGAAGTATCGCATTGCCGCTGAGAATCCAATCAAGATTGAGATGGTGCAGAGGCTCGTTGCCAGGCACCAGGACGATCAGGTGTTGATTATCGGCCAATATCTTGACCAACTCAAAGCTCTGGCCGAACTGCTGAATGCCCCACTCATCACCGGGCGTACCTCCAACGGCCAGCGGGAGAAGCTCTACGAGCAATTTCGGCGCGGAGAACTGAAACGATTAGTGGTCAGTAAGGTGGCGAATTTTGCCATCGACTTGCCCGATGCGAATGTTGCCATCCAGGTCTCAGGCACATTCGGCTCGCGTCAGGAAGAAGCCCAGCGCCTGGGGCGTATCCTTCGGCCAAAGGCCGATGGCGGCTTTGCCTATTTTTACAGCATTGTGACCCGCGACACACGCGATCAGGACTTTTCAGCCAACCGCCAATTATTTCTCACCGAGCAAGGCTATCGTTATCTGATTGAGGATGGCGAAGCACTCTTCTCACCCAACAGCCCAATCACACTCCCCAAGGTCGCTGAGCAGACCTGAGCGCAGCAGCATTACCATGCAGGTGGAAATATGGCTCTGATGCTATAATCTATCTCTGGAGCCTTTCAGCGCTCTCAGAGGTGGTTTGCCGAGTGGTGGATGAGTGCGCCGTTTCATTGGTTCAATCATCGCCCGCAGCAAAGAGGCTCCTTGTAAATACTCTGCATTCAGAGGAGGATCAGAATGAAGATCATCATTCTCGGCTGTGGGCGCGTTGGTGCTACCCTGGCATTGATGATGAATCGCGCAGGTCATAGCGTGACAATTATTGATTACAGCACTGATGCGTTCCAGCGATTGGATAGCAGTTTCAGTGGCGAAACGCTCATGGGTGACGGCATCGATGAAGAGGTACTGCGCCGGGCAGGTATTGAGCAAGCTGCTGTATTTGTCGCAGTAACCAATGGGGATAATCGCAATATCATGGCAAGTCAGATCGCTAAAGACATCTTTAATGTGCCTACTGTCATGTGCCGGATTTACGATCCCATTCGGACAGAAGTGTATCAAAACCTTGGGCTTCAAGTGATCAGCCCAACGCTGGTCATGTCTGACCTCTTCCGCGATGCTATCGAGAAGAACCTGACAAAATCAGCACCGAATACAGCGCCCAGAACGCGCTAGGAGACGAGTGGTATGTATATTATCGTTGGCGGTGGCGGCCAGATTGGCTACTATGTCACGAAGGGGCTGCTGGCGCAAGGACATGAAGTTCTGCTGCTCGATAAAGACCCACGCCGGGTGCAAACGCTCTCAGATGAGCTTGGCTCAGCCGTCTTGCGAGGGGATGCCTGCGAAGCCCGCACGATGGAGGAAGTGGGGGGGAGCCGCGCCGAAATTGTTATTGCCGTCACGGGTGATGATGAAGATAATCTGGTCATCTGCCAGATGGCAAAACACCGCTTTCATGTCAAGCAAACCATCGCGCGCGTCAATAACCCCAAGAACGAGCGCACGTTCGCCAAACTCGGTATCGATATTACCATCAGTCCGACCAAAACCATTCTGCGGCTGATCGAGACGGAGATTCCTCACCACACAGTGATCCCCTTGATGACGCTGCGACGAGCTGGGCTAGAGTTTGTCGAGGTCAGTGTTCCCCCCCAATCGCCAGCCATTGGAAAAACACTCGCGGGGCTGAAGCTCCCAGGAGAATGCAATGTCGTACTCATCGTGCGCGGCCAGGAGTATATCCAACCCACCGGAGATACCCCTATTCAAGCCGAAGATGAGATATTTGCACTGGTCAAGGATATAGGAGAAGCTGCTCTGCGTGGAACTATTTTAGGCGAAACAAGCAGCTAAGCATCTATCCAACATTGCTCAACACATCGAGCAGCAAGGCAGCGGATAGATCAGCAGTATCACCCCTCTCATCGCTGCTGCCTTGTCACTTGCTCTACTTTGCCTGCCCGTGCCCCATACCATGCTAGAGCCTGTTCACCCACTATTCACCTCTTTCCCTTACCCTTTTACCTCGCCCCTCTACACTGGCTTCAGAGGCACATCGCATTGCCAGTGATGGTCTTATTACATCCAAGATACCTGGATTGCTATGAAAGAACAGCAACAGTCAGTGCTGCGGCTCATCAGCCGGCAGCGCGCTTTGCATCTCGTTCAACGCTTTCGCCTGCCTGGGCTGCTCCTCCTGATGCTGGCGCTTGGCAGCCTCTTGATGGGGTGTCAAATCAGCAAGGAGGCAGCACAGCGAGACCCCTTCCTGGGCGAGATGATGCAGCTACAACAGCAGCAAGACTCGCCTCACAAATTTGGGCAAATCTTCGATGTAGGCAACACCGAATGGAAGATCAATGCTGCCCATGCCACGATGGCGCTCCGTCTGGGATCGCATCTGGTGAAGGCGCGCGGTGAATTTATCGTGATTGATTTCACTTTCACCAATCTGACCAATACCCCACAACAGCCTACCGCCGACATGCTCCAGCTTGAGGATACTGCTGCGAACAAGAGCTACAAAAGCGATGCCCAGACCACCGCGCGGCTTTCAGCGTGGCAAAAAACGACCAATTTTCTCCAAGCACAACTGCAACCGAACCAGCCATACACCTGTTCAATAGTCTTTGATATTCATGCAGGCAGCAGCAGCCTCACACTTAACTTCCAATCCTTCCCAACCCAGGATAATAGTCTCGGTATGTAACCAAGGAGCCACCATGTTTGAAAGCATCTACGTTCCCGTTGATAACTCTGATTACTCCAATGCTGCTGTTGATGTAGCTATCGAATTTGCCCGCGCTTTCGGCTCTCAACTGATTGGCAGCCATGTCTATGCCGCGCGCATGCACGATTACCGCTTCAAGCAAATGGAATATACCCTGCCTGAAGAATATCAGGAAGAGCAGGAGTTGGAGCGCCAGCGCAAAATTCACGATACGCTGATCACGCGCGGCCTGCGCCTGATTTCTGATTCCTATCTGGACGTGATGGAAGAGCGCTGCAAGATAGCTGCGATCCCTTTTCAGGACAAAACCTTTGATGGACAAAACTGGCAAGAACTGGTTAAAGACATCGAAGCGAGTCAGTATAGCATGGTCATCATGGGCGCGCTGGGCATGGGCGCCGTCAAAGAGAGCCAGATCGGCAGCGTCTGCGAGCGGGTCATCCGCCGCGTCAGGACCGATACCCTGGTGATGAAAGATACTCGCCCCTGGCACGAGCAGCGCGACGGCAGCATTGCCGTCGCCATCGATGGCAGCCCCCAGTCATTTGGCGGCTTGAAGATAGCGCTTGAGCTAGGACGCGCCTTCAATCGCCCGGTAGAAGCCATTGCCATCTATGATCCCTATCTGCACTATTCAGTCTTCAATAACATTGTGACGGTCCTCTCACAAGAAGCCTCAAAAGTGTTCCGCTTCAAAGAGCAGGAACAACTCCATGAAGAGATCATTGATACCGGCCTGGCAAAAATCTATGAATCCCATCTCCAGATCGCCAAGAGCATCGCCTCTGAAGAGGGCGTCGAACTCAAAGTCACCTTGATGGATGGCAAAGCCTGGGACAAGATTGCGCAGTGGACCAGGCGCGAACGCCCCTGGCTGCTGGTCATGGGCCGCATCGGGGTGCATAGCGATCAGGACATGGATATCGGCAGTAACAGCCACGCGCTCTTGCGCCAGGTCTCCTGCAATATCCTGCTGTGCAGCAGCACCTATGTTCCCCAAATTGATATGCGCGCCGAAGCAACCATCACCTGGACTCATGAGGCCAGCGCCCGCATGGAAAAAGTGCCGGTGTTTGTGCGTGGCATCGCCCGCACCGCCATTCATCGCTACGCTATGGAGCGCGGGCACTCAGTGATTACCAATAGCATTGTCGATGACGCAGTGCGCGATATTCTGCCAGAATCGGCAGCGCGCGCGATGGGCGTGGCTGCCAGGACCATCGCCATCGAAGAGCGCGCCACGTCGCCCGATCAAGATGTGACCTATATCTGCGGGGAATGTGGCTATGCTGCGCGCAACGTATTACCTGTTGCTTGCCCGGTCTGCCACTCCGGGCCGGCTCGCTTCACCTTGATTGATAAGCGCTTGATCGAGCAGACTGCCACGCAGGAAGGCGCGCTCTCCGAGGAGACGAGCTTTGATGGCGTGAAGGTCAAATGGACCGAAGAAGCCAAGAAGTTGCTCTGGACGATGACCGATGCCTATGCGCGCCGCCGCGCCAAAGCACGCATTGAAAAGATGGCGCGGGTACAGCGCCTTCCAGCCGTCACCGTTGATTTTGCCAATCCCATTGTCCAGGAAACCATTGGTGATTTGAGTACCCTGCACGCCAACGCTCCAACAGCACAGCCCCAAGAGCAGCCACCACTCCATCAGCCAACTGAAGCCGCCCCCAAGCCTGAGAGTGCAGCACCAATACCAGCAGAACGGCCTGAGGAAAGCACAGACACGAGCGAGCAGAGCTTATTGGAAACTGTGCAGATACGCTGGACACCAGAAGCCAAACAACGCATGGAGCGTGTGCCTGATGGCTATATGCGCGAGATGACTGAGGATATTATCCTCCGTCATGCGGCGGAACTTCAGGCCAGCACCATCACCTTGGAAATCACCGAAGCAGGGATTGAACTCGCCAAGGGCGAAATGGTGGCAATGATCCAGGCCAAAATGGACCGCCAGAGCAAGAAAAAGCCAAACACCAGTACCAGCCCAGCCAATGGAGTATGCCCAGTTCCTCACAATGGAGCCACAAGCAACATCAGCCAGGGAACCTGTCCGGTTTCACACAACGAAGAAACGTCGAAGTCCCAGACAGAGGCGGCAGAACGGCCAGCGGTAAGCGAAGCGGCGCGGGAACACATCGAATCTCTGGCTCAGCGCTCAGAAGCGAGCGGCAAGGCTTCCGCCGGGCGCGCTGGTCAGCTTGTCGAAAATGCAGCGCTCCAGATCGCCGAGCGCAAGGGTCTGAATGAAGTGACGCCAGAATTTATCGCCCAGATGGGAAAAAAGCTGGGCTACGGACATCCGGCGAGCGAGAAAACCTATCAACTGGATTTTGTGTGGACACCGGAAGCACTGGCGAGGCTCGAAGAGGTGCCAGATTTCTGCCGTGACCTCACCCGCTGGCGCGTCGAATGGACAGCCTATAAGAAGAACCTGGGCCGGCTGATTACGCCTGAAGCGATGGAGGTCAAATACGGCCTCTGGGGCGAAGTTTCTGAACACATCCGCGAACGCCAGGAACCACGTCTGAACTGGACAACTGAAGCCGAGCAGCGGATGGAAAAAGTACCCGATTTCGTGAAGGGCCAGGTGATCCAGTCAGTAGAGGGCAACGCCCGACAGATGGGCGTTGCCGAGGTGAGCAGCGAGGTTTTAGACCGCGTCATTGAGAAGTGGCGCACCACTGGCGATTTCCACGAGGGACGTTATGGCTATAAGTAAGCCCTCACAGGCTGGCCTTCAGCAGACAGCTACCGACGTCAGCCAGTGCATCGCGCGGTTGGAAGACGTCTCTGTCACCTTTCAAGATGGCACTCGCGCATTGGACACGTTCAGCTTGAAGGTGGCTTCAGGGGAATGCCTGGGTATTCTTGGGCCAAACGGCGCGGGCAAGACAACCCTGCTGCGGCTGCTGGCGGGGCTGCTCGCTCCATCTCAGGGCACTATCGAACTCTTTGGTCTCCCAATCCGACGAGAGGACATCACCACGCGCCGGCGCATTGGCTACGTCGCGCAGCGCAGCGGTGTAGATGAGTATCTGACTGGACGCGGCAATCTCGTGCTGGCCGGGCGGCTGCATGGCCTGCGCAGCACTGCGCTGCGGCAGCGCACCCAGGTCTTGCTGGAACTGCTCGGACTGGCCGAACACGCCAACCGGCGCGTGGCGCACTACTCCGGTGGCATGCGCCGGCGGCTGGCGCTGGCTTGCAGCCTGATCCATCACCCCGATCTCCTGCTGCTGGATGAGCCAACCACCGGGCTTGACACCGCCGGCAAAGCCGCCCTCTGGGGCTATCTGGCGGAACTTCAGCAAGCAGGACTCACCATCATTGCCTCCAGTCACGATACGCAGGAGGTCGAGCGCTCTTGCGGACGTATCGCACTGATGAATCATGGGCAGCTCATCCTGGAGGGTTCACCTGTCGCGCTGAAAGCACAGATTCAGGGAGATATGGTCACTATCGAGACTGGCGAGCCAGACCAGGCAGCACCAGCGCGCCTTCTGCTCCAACAGCATCCGCTGGTTCAGGCCGTCTCTAGTGGGCAGGCGGAGGGCCAACTCAGTTTGGAAGTGACCGATGGGCCGGAGGCCATCCCGCATCTAGCGCGGCTGCTTGAAACTGCCGGACTGCACCTGCGCCGGCT
Organism: uncultured Ktedonobacterales bacterium; assembly: GCA_964522745.1. Classification (GTDB taxonomy): domain Bacteria; phylum Chloroflexota; class Ktedonobacteria; order Ktedonobacterales; family DATBGS01; genus DATBHW01. The sequence goes on along the minus strand of CAZFWN010000007.1, from coordinate 50,233 downwards.
CACACTCAGCCATCCAACGCTGGAAGATGTCTTTTTTCACGCTACCGGATCGCAGCTAGCCAGCGCCAGTACAGCTTTTGCTGCTCAACATCCCGCTGCTGAGAGAGATGCCCGCCAGAAACGATCTCCGTTTCGACACCAGAGGGCGCAAGGAGGGCAGGTATGAGGCAACTCGCCATCTTCTCAGAGGGCCAGCTAGCTCAAGTGCAACACCCGACGCAAGGCCAGACGGGCATCAGAGCTTGTGCGTCAGAAACGTTCTGGCTCTTTTGCCGGGCCTGGCAGAAGACGCTGCGGCTGCCGCTGGTACTGGCCCTGGTGTTAGTCTTGCCGGCGGTCACACTCTGGCTCTTGAGCCAACTCTTTACCAGCATCCACCAGACGCCCGGCCTTTCGGCCAGCCAGTCACTGAGCTTCTTCGCGCCTGGCATGTTGGTCATCGCCGCGCTGTTTGGCTCGTCGTTCGCCGGAATTGGCCTGCTGGGGGATAGAGACTCCGGCTTTCTCGAACGCCTGGCGGCAGCCCCTATCCACCGCAGCGCCATTTTGCTCGGTAAGGCGCTGGCCGATAGCACGCGCACGCTGCTCCAGGCGCTCATCTTGCTGGCGCTGCTTGCGCTCCTGCACACCCCCGTACAGGCTGGATTCGCCAGCTTGCTCGGCGTGCTAGGGATACTCATCGTCTTTAGCCTGGCCTTTGCCGGACTGTCCTATCTGGTGGCCCTGCTGACCGGAAGTGTTGAGGCGCTCATGTTGATTGAGATGTTCCTCTTTCTCCTCTTCCTGTTTGGCAGCAACGCGCTCCTACCAGATAACCTGCTGCCCGGCTGGATGCACGTTCTTTCGCTGGTCAATCCGGTGAGCCATACCGTCACCCTGGTCCGGCAGCTTTTGGCTGGCTCAGCGAATCCGCTGCTGTATAGTCTGACTGCCGCTGCGTTCGTCGCATTGGCAAGCGTCGGCATCGGGGGCACCGTCTGGAAAATCAAGCGTTTCTGCTGAGGAGGGGCCAGTGCAAATCAGTCTTTGTAGAGAGATGACATCGCCAGATTCATCTATGAGTGGAGCAACCCATCATGCCTAGTCCAAACCTGGGGCCAGGCCCTATTCACTTTCCATTCATCCCTAATGGCTACACCATCGGGATTGTCATGCAGTTCCATATCCTGGTGGTCGCCTTCATCATGGGCACCGCGATTATTCTGGCGGTCAGTGGAAGTGTGGCCCCGCACAAGCAAAGCAAACCCTGGGAGCGGTTCTCCAAAACATTTGCCTGGTTCCTGGTCCAGCTTTATTCGTTTGGGGCCACTCTGGCAGTTTTTGGACTGGTCCTGATGTTCGGTCTTTATCCACGCCTGATGGCAATTATGGCGAGCCTTTTCTTTGCCCCGCTGCTCGCCATCTTCGGCTCCTGGATTACTATGACCCTCTCCCTCATCGCCTATGCCTATCTCTGGCCGAAACGTGAAGGGCACCGCGTCTTACATCAATCGTTGATTTACGTCTATGCTCTCGCAGAGACGGCTTTTATTGTCCTGATTACCATATGGACCTCCTATATGCTCACGCCCAATGGCCGGGATGCCGTGAGCGCCGCCTTTAACGCTACCTGGGGACCAGAACTCTTCCACCGCATTATCGGCAATATTTCGTATGCCGGATTCGTACTCGCCGGCTGGGGTGGCTGGCGCGCCTGGCGCAAGCGTCGGCGCGGCAGTTCGCTGGATCGGGCCTATTACCACTGGGTAGCACATTTTGGCTTTCTCTGGGGCATTGTTTTTGAGATGTTCCAGCCACTTGTTGGTTACTTCTACGTCTTGCGGATTCAGGCCGGCAATCCAACCACCTATTATCGCATGATGCTGGGCGATAAATCCTGGGCCTGGCTGCTTCAGATGGCGCTCGTCGGCCTGACCTTTGTTCTCTCTGATCTCTATATGTGGCTCAGCATCAGACGCGCCGCTATCGAGCGCCAGGGGGCGCGCGCTCTGACAGCCATGCGGGTCGGCGCCGGCAGTGGACCGCTTGCCCCCGAAGAATTACGCAGCGCGGGTACGCTCAAGCAGGTGATGCGACTGGGCCGCAGGGAAGGACAGATGACCTCGCACGAGCAGATGATCCGCATCTACACCTCCTGGGGGCTAGTCGCTCTCATCGTACTCACCGTGCTTGGTATTATCCCGGAGAGCGTTCCAGTGCTTGGCTCAATGGTCGCCAAGTACGTCAGTCTGATTGGTTTTGTCGTTTTTACCCTGCTCACGCTGTTCATCTACTGGCGTGAGAAGCGCAGATGGACCTGGGGCAACATGGGCGCGGCAGCCCAATGGACCCTGGTGAGCCTGGCGGTGGTGCTGATACTCATCATGATCGTGATGGGCGGCATCCGCTACAGCAATCCCCAAACCAATGTCATTAATGGCACCATGCCGCTGCCACAGTTGCCTATTAAGCAAACAAGATAAGTATGCGGCGATGAGGAAGAAGAGCAGATAGCTCATCAGTGAAAAGCAGACCTGGAAATGAGGGAAAAGCATGACAGGTGTTCAAATAAATTTTGAGGCATGGATAGGCTGGGGGCTTGTTATCTTTCTACTCTCAGTCTTTATTCTGGTGCCCCTGGTTGTCATGGTTGCGCAGCTTCCCAGCCTCTGGCGCAAACGTCGCTATGCGCTCTTTTCGCTGATGAGTTTTATCTGGATTACGACCGTATTGATTATTCTGGCCTCGGTACTCCCGATGTTTATCGCTATCAAGATTCCTTATCAATAACTGAATGGAGTGGCTCCATGTCACCTGATAGAGACCAGGACTCAGAGAGGGGTTGGCATTATGGCAGAGAAAATCTCGCGGCGTAAGTTCTTCATCGCCGGCAATGCTGCTATCCAGGGCACACTGGCAGCGCTGGTAGCAATACCGGTAGCCGGCTATCTGATCGGGGTCATTTTTGCCCCACAGCCAACGAGCTGGGTTCGAGTCGGTCCAATAGCCGGAATTCCACCAAATAAACCAACCGAATTCGCTGTCAACGTTCCTATTGTTGGAGATGGGCTCCAGACCACGCGGCCAGTCGGGGTATTCGTCCTTCAAACGGGCAACCAACTCTTTACCTTTTACAACGGTTGTACACATATGGGCTGCCCTATTCAATGGCAGCCATATAAACAGGTCTACCTATGCCCCTGCCACGGCGGTGTCTATGACCGGCTGGGCCGAGTCATCGGCGGGCCACCTCCCTACGCGCTGCGCCAATTCCAACACAAGATCATCAATGGGGATCTCTATGTCTATATCGATATTTTGGACTGAGCCGCTTAAGCATCGCCCGCTGAAGGCAGCAGAGTATCGCATCCATGCTGGAGGAGAAGACTGATGCACGCCACGCTTCGCCCTGAGGGGCCAAATATCATTAGCCGGACAGGCCGGTTCATCTACGACTGGCTTGATGAGCGCTATCCGCTGAGCTGGTTTCTCAACCGGCTGCTCTCTGACCCGGTGCCCAAGCGCTTTGGCTGGCTCTATACCTTTGGCGGCGCGATTGTACTGCTGACTGTGCTCCAGATCGTCACCGGCATCATGCTGCTATTTCACTACATCCCCGATTGGGAGCATGCCTACAATAGTATCCAGGCTATCAACTATACGATCCTCTTTGGCAACTGGATACGCGGCTTCCATTTCTGGACCGCTTATATGCTGGTCTTCCTGGTCGGCATCCATATGGCGCGCACCTATTTTTCCAGCGCCTACAAGCGGCCACGTGAATTAACCTGGGTTTTCGGCGTCTTTCTCTTTATTCTGATGACCGCCGTTGCCTATACCGGGGCCTGCTTGCGCATGGACCAGACGGGATTCTATACCTTCATGGTTGGTGAGCATATCATGGGCTGGACCCCCATCGTCGGTCTCTGGTTTAAGGAAATCTGGCTGGGTGGCGACCGGATTAATCCAGCTTCACTTACGAACACTTTTGCACTGCACGTCTGGGCATTGCCAGCGCTGCTGCTCCTCTTTATCTTTATCCATGTTTTGTTTGTTGTTTTGCAGGGCCAATATGGCTCCTGGCTGAATTACCGCAAACGTCGGGGCGAGAAGATGGCTGATACCCTCACCATGGAGGGTGACGAATTTACCTCCTATGTCAAGGCCCAGGAGGAAGTGAACAGCCCCGAAACGCACAAGCGCGAACTCCCTGACGACACCGACTATTTCTTCCCACAACATTCCTTCCGTGAAGGTACGGTCGCCTTTATTTGTTTCCTGGTCGTGGTGTTACTCACATTCACGGCCTATCCAACGCTCGACCCGCCGGCCAACGCCGCTACCCAGACCTTTGTACCGCTGCCAGAATGGTTCATGTTGCCGGCAGACCAGATGCTTCCATATCTGCCAGGCTGGATGATTCCCTTCTTGCCGGTGATCTTTGGTGTATTTATCACCTACCTGATCCTGCTCCCCTTTGTAGACCGCCATAAATCGATGAACATCTTCAGGCGCCCAGTTGCCCTAGCAACCGGCGTCATCGTTGCCTTCAGCATCTTTATTTTGCTGCTGCTGGCAATCTATCGCATCGAAAACGTTCCGACCCAGTAAAGACATCACGGAGGTGAGCTATGGTTCTCGCAGATAGCATCTTCTCCTTCTGGGGCAGCCAGTTGGTGATCGCCATGATATTTATCTCGCATATCTTGATCGCTGCCGGACTGACGGGACTCAACTTTATCGCGGTCGCCACTGAGAGCGTCTATTATTTTACCGGCGATAAGCGTTGGGACAAGATCGCGCATGGCATCGCCAAAACGCAGGTAATCTTCTTTGCGCCAGGCAGCTTTATCGCCATCATGTCCATCCTGGCGTTGATGATGCTCTGGCCGCTCTTCTGGGGAACCATTATGCGCATCGCCTTCTGGCCGATGGTCATGGAGGCAGCATCGTTTGTTCTCTGGGTTCTTTACCTCTACACCTGGTATTACACCTGGGACGCCTTGAAAGATTTCCGCGCCCTGCATATCTCGATTGGTTTTTTGCTGATGTTCGTGAGCTGGTCGCAGCAATTTATGGTTGATGTTATGGCCTCCTATATGCTCACTCCCACGACGCCAGATAGTCTCCAATCGATTATGTTCAATCCAACTGACATCGTGCTTGATCTGCATCGCACCGTCGGGAATATCTCCTACGCCGGGTTCGCAATGGGTGGTTTTGGCGCCTGGAAGTTTCTACGCGCCCGCTCGTTAGAGAATAAAGCTTTCTGGGATTTCGTCGGCGCGCTGGGGTTGCTCTTTGGCATTGGCCTGATGATCTTGCAACCCTTTATTGGCTGGCAATATGCCGCGCTGATCCGCGATCATTCTTACAGCGCTTTCTTCCGCATTATGGGCGGCGGTGACCGCTCCTGGCTCTTTTTGATTCAGGTCTTTCTGCTGACCGCCCTCTTTTTCTTCAGCGCAGTGTATATCACCGCGCAGATGAGAAAGGCCGGGGCACGCAATGCTCGCGCAGCCTTTGTTCTCATGCTTCTGCTGCTCTTTTTTGGCGGCTGGCTCTGCCTGCCCCCACACTGGAGTCCAAATCTACTAGGGCTAAATTTAGGTTTCTTAGGGCAGCTCGGCTTGATGAACCCCTGGAAATACCTCTCGCTGGCCGGACTGACACTAAGCGGTTTCTTGATGTTTGGCACCTACCTGGGTTCTATTCAATCAGGTCTGAAATGGGGCGCGCGCGGCATCTTGCCACACACGGTCTTGCTCATTCTCGGACTGCTGGTCGTAGGCATGATGTTTGATATGGGGTTAATCCGTGAAGAGTCTCGCCGACCCTTCTTAATCTATGGGAACATGTATATCGCACCGCAGAGTCCTAATATGGTGCCCACCAATGAATACGCACCACCATCGCGCGATATTCCGCGTAAGCCATAGGAAGCTGAGCAGAGGACCATCGCTCCTTTCTCTCCTTGAACTGCCTCGCTGGTGGGTAGGAGGTCACACTGATGAACAGACAATATACGAGCCTCGGCTCTGAAAAGTCTCTCACATATATGAGCTGGGTGCGACATCTTAGAGGCAAAACAAGGAGATATACGCAGCTCGCCATTTTACTAGGGCCACTGCTCATCTTCGCGGCCTGTGGGGGCAACAGCCTGGCACTTTGGGGGCCAGGAGGTACTCAGGGAAACGCTAGCACCCTATCAATTACGAACCAGGGAGGGCTGATTATCCTCTCCGTTCCGACCCTTCAGTTTGTCATGCCACCTCTGGTTAATGCTTTTATGAAAGCGCACCACCTTCACGTGCCTTACGTTTTTGATTTTTCCAACGCTAAGCAAGCTGCAAATATAGCCAATACGGCAACCGATGCCGATCTACTCATCACCGATGATCGAGATACGATGGTGAATGCCCGATTCCTTGGTTTCACACGCAGCGTAGGCACCGTGCTGGCGACCGATTACCTGAGCGTCATCTTGCCGGCAACCAATCCAGGGAAGATCACCAGATTGCAAGACCTGGCTGTGCCAGGCCATCGCTATATCGGTATCTCCGCTTCCGATGGCCTCAACCTGCATATCCTGCGGACACTCGAAAGCATGAACCTTGATCCGGCTTTTGGAGTTCACTACTCAGCCCGTGTCTACGGCAATCTCACTGTCAATTACTCCGATGGAGTAGCTGCCACTCAGGCCATTGCTCAGCCGAACCCGGCGGGGGACTTTACCATTGCCTATCACACCAATTACCTGGCAGTGCAAAAGCAGCGCGGAAACCAGGCGTTACCAGTGCTTTCCATCCCTACCAAATTTAACCCTCCCATCCAGATGATTGGCGCCATCGTCAGCCATGCTCCCAACCCAGCCCTGGCACAGCAACTCCTCGATTTCATGCACTCCTCTGCGGCCAGCCTCATTTGGCGCTACTATGGATTTCAGCCTGCCGCCTAAGAACCGGATTACCAGTTCTTCCCAGTAGCCTTCTGGTCCTATCATTGCCTGCAAAAGCGCGTGATTGATTGCGCAGTCTGCTATAATGAACATCGGCGTGGTAAAAATTACCGCGCCGATTCGTGTGGTGCCCAGGGATTGATGGAGACAAAGCATCATGTCCAACAGCGATTACCCCAACCCTCAACCCGATGAGAATGAAACAAACAAAGCAGCCGCTTCTCCTGATACAGACCATCGGCCAACAGACCATGCCGAGGCCAGTGCCATCATTGGACAACAAAGCCTGTTTTCGACAGAGGTAAAGATTGTCCAGGCTCCGCCTGTTGAGATCATACCGCCAACCGCCGAAAGCAGTCTGGTCGAATGCGCCCCAGCCTATCAAGATTATTTGCGCCTCACTAATCACTCACGCTACACTGTGACCTGCTTTCTCTCCGATCTGCGGTTATTAAGTGACTATTTGGGAAGGAACACTCCTGTCGGGCGCATTGCTACTGGCGACCTCACCCGCTGGCTGATGCACTTGCGCTGGGAGCGTGGGCATCAACCGGCACCTAAAACGATGGCGCGCCGGGCAACGTTCCTGAAGAACTTTTTTGGCTGGCTAGCAGGCGAAGGCATCATCGCTGAAAATCCGGCTGCCGGCATCATGCTGACACGTCCGCTCCCTCCGCTGCCAGAGATGTTAGATGAAGAAGAGATCGCTCAACTGGAAGCGGCTGCTGCCGACGATAGCCGGAGCCAGTGTTTGGTCATGCTGGTTCTGTATGCTGGTCTGAAAAAAGAAGAACTCATGGCATTACAGCTCAGCCATCTTGACCTGAGCAACCCGGCCCATCCGGCTGTCACCATTCAATTCAACGATCAAATCAAACAACGCAAACACCGCCAGCTCGTATTGCCAGTTGCTTTTACCGAGGCATTTCAACGCTATCTCAATAAATACCGACCTCAGGTGCGGGTGTTTGATTGTACTGACCGCAATCTCAACTATATTCTGGCGCGAGCGGTGCGCAAAACGCGCATCCAAAAGCGGGTCACGCTTCAACTGCTCCGCGACACCTATGCTGTGCGCCAGCTTCAGGAAGGGATCACGCTGGATACGCTGCGCGAACATCTGGGCCTTTCCGAAGAAGCCTGGAAAGAGTCAGCCGAAAAATATCGCAAGCTTATTGCCAGCGCCTGAGTTCCCGTAATCAGCCAGGAGTGGAGGACTATACTGGATGCCTATTCTGCCCAACGCCTCTCCCACAGCGCAACACTTAGTACCCCCCCCAAGTCGGCCACATGGCCGGCTGAGCGGGTTTGTCAATGCCGCCATTGCCCTCATCTCGCTCGCGGTCATCTTGGTGTTCGGAACCGGCTGGCTCACCGGCGCTACCTTCTTTTTGCCGGCACACAGCGCTCAGGCGCAGGTCGGTTCGCCGGGCACGCCTTTGGCCTTCCAGGGCTTTCACGACCTCTGGCTGCGCAAATGGGGCGACCACCAGTTTCTCCAGCCAGATTCAGCGCATATCATGAACTCTGAGGCCACCGATTATCACATGAACGCGGTCGCTATCGATGTGACCGCAGACCAGAATAACACCACCAGCACCACCGTCTCCTATAATCCCAGCGATGCAGGAAATAGCAATTCGCTGCCAGATCAGGATATTGAGCAAGCGATTACTGACGCCCAGGCTGCCGGGCTAACGCCCATCTTGGCGCTTAAAATCCAGCTTACGAACGATCCGATCTACACATCCTCAAGCTTTATTGGCAACCTTTGGTATGGGGTTCCAGGCGAGAAACCCATCCAGGGAAATTCGGTTGGTCAGACAGAACATCAATGGTTCGATAGTTATACCGCGTTTGCCGTCCATTACGCGCAAATCTCCCAAAAACATCATCTGCCTTACTTCATTTTTGGCAATGATCTGGTCAATATCACTACCGATACTGATACAACTGGCAAGGGGAGCTATGGAGCCTCTGGCGCTCCAGGTGAGCAACTCCAATGTCAAGGCCGCCGGGATTGTCAGTGGCGGCATATGGTCAACGCCATCAAGAGCCAGTCGTATACTGACTACCAGGGCCAGAAACAGACTGGAGGGGGCTATCAGGGAAAACTGATCTATGGCGCCTCCTGGGGGAGTGTGGATGCCGCTCCCGTTGAGTTTGAGCATATTACCTGGTGGGACGCCGTTGATTTCATCGGAGTCAGCGGCTATTTCCCGCTCACCAAAGCTGCGGCGGACCCGCCGGTCAAGACTCTGATTGACGCCTGGCACGGCAAGCAAGATGACCTCGACCTGGCCGGTCAGGGTGACATCATCGGGCGGCTGAATGCCGTCGTGCAGAAATACAAGCACCCCTTGCTCTTCACTGAGGCCGGCTATGAGAGCGCACCCGGTTCCAATAACGCTCCCAGCACAACCGATCAAACCGCACCAGACATTCTAGAGCAGGGCAATGATATGAAAGCATTGCTCCAGGCGTTTACGCCTCAGGCTGCTCCCTGGTTTGTTGGCGTCCTCTGGTCCTATGATGAGCCGAAATGGCCGCGCTCTTCTGTGCAGGGCTGGGCCACTTCGATGGAATGGGCCGGCGATACCATAAACGGCAACGGGCCGCATGATGCCAAGCCCGGCGGAAAATTCCTGGCGCAATTTTATCAGCCGCGTCCAGTTTCTGAGGGATGATGGTACAGAGCTTGCTTCAGACCCCGCACGCGAGCCGCAACAAATACAATCGCCCGGCAGTTTCGAGACGTTTGAAGATCAACGCCGATGTTGTTATAGTTCGCCGCAACATCCGCAGATGTTGCAGCGCTTGACCTACGCCGGTTGACAGGGCAACTCGGCGGGGGGATGGACTACGGCCATCCCTTGGAGCGCCTGCCATACCTGGTGACGCTGCTCCAAAAGCGCCTTGATGTCCTTGCGGCTCTGGCACGCCTGGAGGGCTGTATCCCCCAAGCGAGACGCCAGATTAAGCGCCGCGTTGACATCGGCATGGCAGGTCCACCCGCAGACCCCACAACAGAACGTCTGCTGTGTTGGCCGGTTCTGGCGGGTTGTATAGTGACAGCGTGAGCATTCCTGCGAGGAATACGCGCTTTTCACCCGTCTGGCACGGCCCCCACTGCGAGTCACGGCCCAGGCGAACTGCCTTGGGAGATGGCCCAAGTTGGAGGCATAGAGATAGGCATTCATCCGGCGGGCCTTGAACTTCATCCCCGCCACATTCAACTGTTCATAGGCAAATTGGCAGCCAGGATGTTCCCTGACCACCTGATTAACGGCACGATTGATCTCCTGGCGCACGGTGCGGGCGAGCTTCTGATTGGCCGTCGAGGGCAGCTTTTTCACACCCTTCTTTTTCAGACACGCCCGGAGCTTCGCCTTGCGCCGGCGTTTCTCGCGGTCCCGTTTGTGCCGCGCCGCCAGTTTCCCATGAAAGCTGCCGTACTGTTTCCCATCAGTTTTTCACGATTGGCTGCCGAGAGGCGAATGTGATGCACAGCACGGGTCAACTTCATGCACGAAAGTGTAGCAGCAACATGGCAGAAATTCAAGGGGGATGCAGTCGCTTTCAGACACTTGCCGCTCTCTCAAAAGTCTGGTTATAATACTGTTATTCACGCATGCCGCATGACATCAAGGGAACCCTTTTACCATCAAGGGCGTCAACGAGCGCCCCACCCCCGGAATTAGACAAGGAGCAGATCAGACATGAAGGTCTACAAGGCGGAGCAGATTCGCAACGTTGCCCTCATCTCTCACGGCGGTTCCGGTAAGACATCGCTGGTGGACGTTGCGCTGTATGATACGGGCGCCGTAACCAGGATAGGGAAGGTCGATGAGGGAAGCTCGATTTCGGACTACGATCCCGACGAGATGAAGCGCCGCATGTCGATCAATCTCACCGTAGTCCCCATAGAATGGCATGATACCAAGATTAACTTGCTCGATACGCCGGGATATGCCGATTTTATCGGTGAGGTCAAAGCCGGGTTGCGTGTGGCAGACGCCGCTGTAGTCATGGTGACTGCCGAAAAGGGCGTTGAGGTGGGCACCGAACTGGTCTGGAAATATGCCGATGAACTCAACCTGCCACGCATCGTCTTTGTGAATAAGCTTGACCGCGAAAACACCAGCTTTGAGCGCGCGCTTGAATCGCTCCAGGCACAATTCGGCAAAAAAGTCGTGCCCCTCCAGGTGCCTATTGGCGAACAGGCTGGATTCAAGGGACTGGTCAATCTGGTCACACGCAAAGCCTACACCTTTGATGGCACCAAGGTGCTAGAGGGATCGCTTCCCAGTGATCTAGAAGCGCAGGTCACCCGCTACCGCGAGCAACTCATCGAAACGGCAGTGGAGAGCGACGATGAGATGATGAGCAAGTACCTGGAGGGCGAAGAACTGTCTCAGGCCGAGATAGAACGCGCTATCAGAGCCGGCACCAGTTCTGGAGAATTGGTTCCCGTGCTGTGTGGCTCCGTTGCCAAAAACATTGGCCTTCAACCCCTCTTTGATGCCATCATTGATTTTCTGCCAAGTGCAGCCCAGGCACAGAAAAGCATGGCTGGCGAAATCAATGGAAACCTGGCGGCCTTTGTCTATAAAACCACTGCGGATGCCACGCGCGGCCTGATTACGTTCTTCCGGGTCTACAGCGGCACGCTGAAAGCAGATTCTCATACCTGGAATGGGCGCACCAATACGGACGAGCGTATCGGTCAGATTCTGCTGATGCGGGGAAAGATGCAGGAAACCGCGACTGAAGTTCCCGCCGGTGACATCGGAGCCGTCGTCAAGCTTCAGAACACCCATACTAACGATACCCTCAGCGTTAAAGAAAAGCCGGTGAGCCTCCGTCCCATCGCCTTCCCGCCGCCGGCATTTACTGCGGCCATTGCGCCCAAGACAAAGAGCGATCTGGATAAGATGGGCACTGCACTCAGCCGCGTCACCGAGGAAGACCCAACCATCCATATCACCCGCGATCAAGAAACCGCCGAGACGCTTATTTCTGGCATGGGCGAGTCGCACATCGACATCACCATTGAGCGCATGCAGCGCAAATTTGGCGTGGATGTCGAAAAGCACGATCAGCGCGTTCCCTACCGCGAGACCATCCGCAAGCACGCCCGCGCGCAGGGACGCCACAAGCGGCAAAGCGGCGGTCACGGCCAGTTCGGAGATGTCTGGCTGGAGATCGATCCGCTGCCTCAGGGCGGTGAAAAAGAGTTCGAGTTTGAGAACAAGATCGTCGGTGGCGTCGTCCCGAAAGAATATGTGCCAGGGACAGAAAAAGGCGTGAGAGAAGCCTTAAAGCAAGGCTTTGTCGCGGGCTATCCCATGATCTACATCAAGGTCGCCCTGGTGGATGGCAGCTATCATCCCGTAGATTCATCTGCGCAAGCCTTTGAAGTGGCGGCCTCGCTGGGCATGAAAAACGCCGTGCCACAGGCGAATCCCACATTGCTTGAGCCGGTCATGAACGTGACCGTCTTTGTGCCGGACGGCAACATGGGGGATGTCATGAGCGACCTCACTACCAAGCGGGCACGCATTCTCGGTATGGAGCCAACCGGCGGGGGCATGCAGCAAATCACAGCGACTGTGCCGATGGCCGAGATGCTGCACTACGCCACCGATCTTCGCTCGATCACTCAGGGGCGTGGCACCTTCCATATGGAGTTTTCCCAGTATGAAGAAGTGCCCGCCCTCCAGCAGCAGCAGATCATCGCTAACGCCAAAAAGGCTGCCGAGGAAGCCAGCGGAGCATAAAGCCACAAGAAATGGAGCAATATCTGCATGCGGGAATACACCTCCACTATTCGCGTGCGCATGAGCGCGTCTGATGCGCACTATGGCGGCAATCTCGTCAATGGGGCGCATGTCCTTTCGCTCTTTGGGGACGTGGCGACGGAACTGGCTATTCTGTGCGACGGCGATGAGGGATTGCTCGCCGGCTATGAAAAGGTCGAGTTGCTGGCCCCGATCTTCGCAGGCGATTTCATCGAAGCCACCGGACACATCACGCACATAGGCCGCACCTCACGCAAGATCGAATTTGAGGCGCGTAAAGTCATTCGACCACGCCCAGACATCAGCGACTCCGCTGCCGATGTGCTGCCATCGCCACTGGTCGTTGCGCGTGCCATCGGCACCACCGTTGTTCGCCAAGACCATCAGCGTATCGCCCATCACCGAGAAGGAGAAGAGCAGCACTCGTAGCGCCCTCGTTACGCTGCCGGCTATCTTGCCGATGCTCTCAAAGAAGGCGCCCTTCCTCTGGTCACTGATTGCCAGGAGAAAGGGCGCCCTCTGGTTCGGGTACACGCTCGTAGCGACCCACTCGATGGTTACGTCGCACCGTAAAAAGGTCGCGGGTCATCTGGATCGTATCGCGGAGCGGATGAATGCGGCTGCTGGCTTTATAGTACCAGGAGATAGGCACCTCTCGAATGCTATATCCGCGTGCGCGCGCAATGGAAAGCAGTTCCACATCAAATCCCCACCCAGTGATCTGCTGGCATAAGGCCAGATCGCGCGCCACCGCTCGCGTAAAGCACTTAAACCCACATTGGCTATCCTGGATTCCAGGCAAGACCAGATGCCGCACCAGCCAGTTAAAGACCCGCCCCATCAGATGGCGAAGCGTCGGCTCGCCGTAGCGAACCGCGCCCGGCGCTTCACGCGAACCGATAGCCACCTGCACTCCCTCCTGCATGGCTGTTATAAATCGAGCAAGCTGCTCAATGGGCATAGAGAGATCGGCATCACAAATAAAGATCAGGTCTCCGCTCGCCGCTAGCAAGCCCCATTTAATCGCTTGTCCTTTTCCAGCATGCGCTGAGCGAAGAATGTGGAGTTCAGGCCAGTTGTTCGCTGCCGCCTCTACAACCTGAACCGTTCTATCTTCGCTGCCATCATCTACTACTACCACTTCCACACTGTACGGCTGTTGCGAGGCATAGGCTCCAAGCTGAGCCAGACTGTCAGGAAGGCGCTGCTCTTCGTTATACGCCGGAATGACTATGGAGAGGAGGAAACCAGCCGGCATGAATTCTTCTTCCTTCCTGACAATCTTTTCCTGGTCAGAGAGAGCGGTATGATAGAGCAATGGCCGGGTGTTGTTTCTATCACCCGGCCACGATACGGGAGCGCACGCCCGTTTAGGCGGAGGAGGTGGGATTCGAACCCACGGTGCTTGCGCACACGCGATTTCCAGTCGCGCCCACTAGGCCACTATGGGACTCCTCCAGTAAGCATATGGCGGAGAGGGTGGGATTCGAACCCACGAGGCTTGCGCCTGCCGCTTTTCGAGAGCGGTACCATAAACCACTCGGACACCTCTCCTTCTGTGGTCCAGATGCAGTATAGCATAGATATGGGCCAGCGGCAAGAGACTGGCGACTCACTTTGCCAGCGCCATTTCCTCAGCGACACCAGGAGTTACCACTACAGCATCATGCTCCCGAAGCATGCCCCACAGCAGCCAGATGCACACAAGCCACCAGGGCAAACTGAGCAGCACATAGCAACTCAACCATACCGCTTGAGGTGCAACACTTGCCAACTGCGCGCCCCAGGGCAACGCGCCAGGCTCTTGGGTCAGGTAGAAAAAGACCATTGCCAGGAACGAGAAGGCAGTATAGCTCAGCCCGCGCTTCCGATCAATCACAGCCAACGCCGGCAGTGCCCAAAGAAAGTATTGGACCGCAATCCCTGGCGCCAGCACATAAATACCCAAAATGATCGTCAGCCAGAGGCGCTCCAGCGGCCAGCCCCGCCGGCGCCAGAGCAGCAGCCCGGCCAGCAAGAGAATAGCCGCGCGCGCCACAAGCGAGAGCGCATCAACAATCGCGCTGAAACTGGCAGGCCAGATATGCTTGATAAACACATCGGCATAGAGCGCCCACCCGAAATACGGATAGCTGCTATAGCCGAGTACGTGCGTCACCATTGCTGGTTCCCACCCAAAGAGCGCGCCATAGACAAGCAAAGCAGCAATCAAAGGGACAAAGGCCAGCCCCGTGACGAGCAGCCGCTGACGCGGTGAATCGGCCTTGACTATCAAGGCCGGGAGTAGAACCAGGGGATACCCCTTGAGAGCCACTGCAACACCCAGCGCCAGCGCCGCCCAGGTCAGCGCCATTCGCCTCTGGCTCGTCCATGCCACCCAGGCAGCAACCACCAGCGCCATGACCAGGCCATCAAACTGCCCATGACCAGCCGTAATGAACAGCGAGACCGGATTACACGCATAAAAGAGCGCAGCCCGCGCACCTCCCCGCCGCCAGAGCAGCCCCACAATCAGACAATCGCCCACAACCCCTGGCAGTTTGACAAACCAGGCAAAAGGCCAGCCGGTGATGTTCGCCCCCCATTGGGCCAGACTCACCAGCCAGACCCACACCGGCGGATAGGGATAGCGGTCAGTCAGCAGGTAGACATTGCGGTGCGCGAAGACGCTTGCTGCTTGCAGGTGATAGGAAGCGAGATCATATGCCGCTCCGCTGGTGAGGGCCAGAATCATCAGGCGCAGCCCAAGAGCCAGCCCAATCAGCGCCCAGAACGTTACCCTGGGCTTTTGCACGAAGGCACGTAAGAACGGCATGATGCTCACCCCAAAACAGCCTCTCTCTACAATACGTTCTCAAAAACAGCATCGGCATCCTATCGCGGGCACCCACTACCTGTCAACCACCCAGAACGGCCATTGGCTCCATATCACGGGAACCATAGCCCAATCGGCGAATCTGCGCGGATTGTTTGACGGATAGAGCGTTGCTCCGTAGAATGGCAGCATCGAACACAACGACATTCGCGTAAAGGCGCTCTGCCAGTGAAACAGAACACAAGCCAGGTATCTGACCTCTCTCCCTCGCACCAGGCGGGCGAAATAAACCAGTCATTCATACTCATCGCCGCCGGGGGGCTTCTGCAAACGTTAGGAGAAACGCTGAGCATTGGCACATCTGGTATGCTCCCGCCAGGAAAAGCACTGATCAGCTTTAGCAGCGTCACGCTGGGTGTCGCCCTGCTCTGGCTGGCTCTCTGGCGCTTTGCAAACCAGCAGAAGCGTGCAGCAGAAGCGAAAGCAGCATCTCAGCGTGGCCCTGCAACGAAGATACGCCGAATGATACAGGGAGCCTACGTGGGGTTGCTCGCGTTGGCAGTCCTCTGGACTATCGCTACCAGCGGCACATTTCTTATCCAGCATCCGCTGGACCCAGACACGTATGATTCTGACGCCGCAGCTTTTATTCATTACCAGGCAGAAGATATTCTTCATGGAATGAACCCTTATAGCGATCAGACAGGGTTCTGGAAAGCGATCCAACAATTTCCTTACGCTGGAGCGACCCCGCTGCAACGCGGCCAGTTCAGCCAATACGCTTTTGCCCCTGAAGATCAAACTGTTTTGAGACTGCTGCATCTCTATGCGCAGCATCCCAGCCAGGCAGGATCAGAGTTTGATCCCGCTTCCCTGCACAGCTACCCAGCGGGCGCATTCCTGCTGGCCGTGCCCTTCGTCTGGGCCGGGCTACCCAGCACGCAGCCACTGTATATACTTTGCCTTGCGCTTCTGCTGGTTTTGCTGCTGCGCTGGTCCCCCAGCGGGCAGCACTGGCAAACGCTCTTGCTGTTCGCCAGCCTTTCCGTTGCTCTTTTGCTCACCTTGCGATCTTCATTTGAAGTTGTCTGTATCTTGTGCATCCTGGGCGCCTGGCGCGCTCAAGAGCGGCATCCCTGGCTCGCCAGTGCCATCCTTGGAGTCGGCTGCTCGGTAAAACAATTGACCTGGCTGTTTGTGCCCTTTTATCTCATCTGGATCGCCCGGCGCGCCGGGTGGCGGCAAGCGGCGCTGAATGGTCTGTTGTGTGGCCTGGTCTTTTTGGGGATCAACGCGCCATTCTTCCTTCTCTCTCCAGGCGCCTGGGCCAGCAGCATGCTGCTGCCAGTCTCCGAACCGGCTTTTCCTGGTGGCATTGGACTGATTACCCTGGCACAGGGGGGCTTGCTTCCTATCATCCCGACAGCGGTGTATACGATACTAGAGATACTCGCTTATGTCACAGCATTGGGCTGGTATCTCACCCGCCAATTTGCTCGCACAGGCAAAAGTCGGCAGACCTCCTCAACAGATGCGTGCTGGCTAGTGCTGGCGCCATTGCCGTTGCTGCTTGCCCCGCGCAGCCTGATCTCTTATACGATGTTTCTCCCTGTTCTGGCGCTGGCGGTACTCTTTCGAGCGCCGCCGCTGGTATCAGAAGAGCAAGAGCTATCGGCAGCGCTTATAAACACACGAGCAGGTTCATCCAGGGAAGCAGCAAGCGGCTGAGATGGGAAACGCCAGATGACCATAAGAGCTTCTATGAGGAGCCTGACCAGCACATGAAAAAAGAGCTAACACCGATACCTGCTCAATCTTCCGATCGAGGTGAGACGCAGCACGCCCATCCCTTACGTGACTGGATCCAGTCACAGATCAACAGTGATGCAGCCAAAACTGCGCTAGGGGTCTGGTTAGCGCTTCGCCTGTATTGCATCATGCTCGGAGTCGCGCTCTCTGTGGCTGTGTCTCCTGCCTCTTTCAAAACGTTCATCCAGATCGTCTTTGATAAGCATCTGACTTCCTGCCCGCCGCAATACCTTGTGCCATCTACTGGACTGGGTGGGGCGCTGGTCGGCATCTGGGGCCGCTGGGATACACTCTGGTATGTAGAGATCGCCAATCATGGCTACACCTGCTACGGCAGCACAGCATTCATGCCCCTGTATCCCCTCTTGATGCGCGGCCTGGGCACCGTGCTGGGCGGCAATATGCTGGCCGCAGCACTGGTAATCTCCAGCATCGCCAGCTATGCCGCCTGCTATCTACTCTACCAACTGGCGCAAGAACTCACTGGCTCGTCAGCCATTGCGAAAGCCTCAGTAATCTCGCTGGCGCTCTTTCCTACCTCTTTTTTCCTGATGGCCGGCTATACCGAAGCGCTGTTTCTAGCGCTGGCAATTGGTTCATACCTGGCGGCGCGGCGCGGCTACTGGCTGGTGGCTGGAACACTGGTCGCCCTGGCGACGCTCACGCGATTACAGGGGATCATCCTGCTGGTGCTACTCGGCCTGGAACTCTGGCTCATCCATCGAAACGACTTGCGGCGCTGGCAATCCTGGTTCGGGCTGGGCATAGCCCCAGCCGCTCTGGCGCTCTACGTCATGTTCATCTGGCTCACACAAAGCATCCTACCCCCCTGGGAGCCGCTCAGTTCTACAAATAGCCCCTGGCGCCTCCATTACGCCTGGCCCTGGCAAGGCATCGCCCAGGATATTGGCGCACTTATCAGCCAGCATGATCTGAGCCTCATCTTCTCCTTCAAGCTGCTCGATCCGTTGACTGCTCTGCTTTTTGCGCTCTGCACCATCGTCGCTTTTCGCCGCCTTAACGTCCCATTAGCAACGTTCCTTGCGGTGATGTGGTTCAGTTCTAGTATCAAAGTAACGGCTGATGGCTATACGACAAGTATCAGCCGCTATATGCTCGCCCTCTTTCCAGCTTTTATCATCCTTGGCATGGTCATAAGCCGCTGGCCCCGAATTGCAAGGCTGGGCGCGGCATTGGCTTCAGGTCTGCTTTTAAGCATCTATCTGCTGATCTTCTTGATCTGGGGATGGGTTGCCTGAGCCGGCCCGCTATTCGCAGAGTTCTTCACGGCCCGGTGAGCGCGTAGAGCCGATACCAGCCACGCTCGCCTACCACTTGCACTCCAAGAGAGGCATTTCCAGGAGCCTCACGCACAATCGGCACGCTGTCTTGATAGACAGGCCGGGCATAGTGCGCAAGGAAAGCAGAGAGCGCAGCCAATTCTTGAGAAGTTTCATCGCCTGGGCGCCCATCCAGCACTAATTGTAAGCCTTGAGCATACAAAAGAAGATGGGTAAAACCCGCCTGATGAAAACAGCGGGCCAGCGCTTCAGCCGTCGGGCAATAGCGGTAATAGTAGTTGAAGGTATCTAAAAATGGGTCGGGCTGCACCATGCGCGAAGCGGAGGCATAATAACTTCTTACTTCCCAGAGGAAGAGGACATGCGCCGCGCCGGGCAGCGCGTTCACAGCGCTCATCGCCGCATAATAGGGGTCTAAATGATCGATCAGGTAGGACTGGCGGCTTTGCACTCCCAAGAGATACGGGGCATTTCCATTGCCCAGCACGCCGGCCATCTGCCCAAGCAAACCACACACCAGTGCGACAACTACCGCGCCTGAAGCCAGGCGATACAAGCCAGGCAGCAGCAAAGGCGGACGCTTCAGGCGCATCCAGGCCACTGCCGCAGGCAATGCAAGGACAGCAAAAAGCGGGAAAAATAAGCGGCTCTGGCGAGCAACATGCACGCTGAAGAGTTCAATATCCCAACAGAGCATCTGAAACGCAGCAAACGCCAGCAGCACGCCTATCACTTGCCGTTCCGGCCAATGCCACGTTGGATCGGACAGATCGGACAGGTCAGAGCGCGCGGACGAAGCGGGGGGATCGGATGAATTTGCTGTATCCGATACATTTAGTGGATTTGAGTGCCCTCGAATGCGAGAACCCGCCAGCAAACCCAGCGGGAGTAAGAGCAGCAACACTGGGCCAAGCGTGGCATCAAACTCGACTGACCCCTGCGTGCCATAGAGCGTCACTTCCAGAGGTAAGGTGAGCAGCCTCCAGACCTGTCCCCAGCCCCAGCCCGGCCCCTCCGTCATCTGCTGGCTACGCCCATCATCCCACAATGGCCCCGCCGGGAAAAGATGCCCCAGATGGTAGGGGAAGATTGGATCGCCCATCAACAGCAGATTACGCAGCAGCCAGGGCGAGCCAACCAGCAGCGCCACACCAACCAGCAAAGTGACCTGCCAGAGCGCCCGGCGCGCCCCATCCGCTCGCCAGGCATGCCAGAGGACAAGCAGCCCCAGTGCCCCGATAGCAAACGCCGCCGTATACTTCGTATCGAGCGCGAGTCCGAGCAAGATCCCTGAGAGCAGAAGCCAGCCAGGATGCTGGTGCCTCTGCCCGTTCCACCAGCAAAGCAGCGCGCACAAAGCCGCAAGCTCATAATACACCAGGGCGCCATCGATATAGGGCCAGCCAAGCACCAGAACGAAGCTTGGAATGCTCAAGAAGATCGCCACAGCGCGCAGCGCCATCGTCGTACTATGCGCCCGGTCTGCTATCCGGCGTGCCAGCGCGATAAGCAGGAGCAGGCTCAAGAGACCAAAGCCCAGATGGATCAGTGCCGCAGAGCCATCGCCGCGCAGCAGCAGCGTATCCAGGTAGAGCATCTCGACCAGTTCCGGCTGATAGCCCTGAGGATTAGCAGGATCAGGCAGCACCAATCCGCGCGCGTGATCGACAGCCGGCACCGCCAGATGATACATGAGCGCGTCCCAGGCCGTTGGGGGCAAAAGCGCAGCCAGCCCCATCAATAAGAGCGTCAGCAGGATATAGCCCCAGAGCAGACGATCTAACCAGGAACCCGCCCGAATTGCTAGCCGCATCTGGTGCGCCTGGCTGCTCAGCCAGCGCGCGAGCCACCAGCCATCACGCGCGCAGAGAACCGAGAGCAGAAGCAACCCAGCCCACCCCCCCCATGACGAAAGCCAGCCAGCGATACCCAGCGCAAAGCTTGCCAGGCCAAGTGCCCCCAGGCCCAGGCCACTTCCCAGCGCCACTCGCAGCATATCCTCAGCAGCCGGCAGGCGACAGAGCCGCCAGAGAAGCAGGCCAAGCGCTGCCGCAAGCACCAGCAACCAAAACGCGATGAGAAGATCAAGGAGATGGCCGGCCAGCCGCGCAGGGATTTGCCAATCCAGAGCAAGCTGGTGTGCTGGAGTGAGCAGTGTAGTCAAAAAACTGGCTGAGAGCGGGGGGTGTACCAGATAATAGGCCAGGAGGAGCGCGCTTATCCATGCCACCCCCACGCGCATGCGCCAGCGAGCGCCAGCGGGTGGACGTGCAAGCGACTGGCCCACCTTCTCCTGATGGGTAGCAGAGGGTGGGCCAGCGGATGGTTCTTCTCCAGCGTTCATCGAGATGAGGTACTCAGTTGCTCATCAGGGGCAGTCGAAGAAATTAATGGCTCGGTGATCCGGCTTGCCATAACCTGCTTGACCGGCCTCTGATCTCGACCAAAACGCGCGCGCAGCACATAGAAGAAGGCTTCCACAAAAATCTTGCGCGACATTTTGGATTTGCCGACCCGGCGATCCACAAAAATGATCGGCACCTCGCGCACACTGAACCCATGTTTAAGCGTCTGATAGGCCATCTCGACCTGGAACGCATACCCCTGGGAGCGCACCGCACCTAAATCAAGCGCGGCCAGCACCTTGGTATGGTAGCAGCGATAGCCAGAGGTAGCATCTTTGATCGGCAGCCCCAACAGCATTCGCGCATAGATATTGCCGCCGCCGCTGACGAACCGCCGCAGCAGTGACCAGTTTGGCGTACCGCCACCACGAATATAGCGCGAACCAATTACCAGATCATCCTGCTTGGCTGCCGCTAAAAACTCCGGCAGATAGCGAGGGTCGTGCGAGAAATCCGCGTCCATTTCAAAGACTACATCGTAGCCATGCTCTATCGCATAGCGGAAGCCAGCAATGTAAGCCGTCCCCAGGCCCAGCTTTCCCGCTCGGTGCATCGTGGACACATTCGGGAACCGCTCGCGCAGACCATCAGCAACCTCGCCAGTGCCATCAGGCGAATGATCATCAATGATGAGCAGGTCGGCCTGGGGGGCATAGCGAACAATTTCCTCAACGATAGCGCTAATATTCTCACGCTCGTTGTAGGTTGGCATCACAATCAGCGATTTCATCTAAAACACTCCATTCGTAACAACACCTCTAGCAAGCCTCCCGCGGGTGTTAGCACGTTTCAAGCAGGAGGCGAACCCTGATTCAATCTACCGTTGCAAGTGCGCCTGATTCGGCAGCCTGCTGATTTCCTGGGTCTGGCTGCGTAGGTTGCCCACCTAAAGAACGCAGCGAGCGCCGGAAGAGCAATAGACCTCCCACGCCAATACTCACCCCAAACCAGAGGGTGCAGAAGCGAATAAGCAGCGTTGAGGCGCCAGCAATGGTCGTATTGTGCGTTACAAGCGCATACATCAGGCCCAAAATACTCAAATCAGCGCTCCCTAGCCCACCAGGAAGTCCGGTCACCGAACCTACCAGCGTCGAGGTCGCCAAAATAAACGCTGCCTGGATCAGCAACGTCAGCGTCGCAGGCATTCCCAAGCCAACCAGCACCAGATAAAAAGCGACACATTCTCCCGACCAGGAGACCAAACCAATCACCACCGCCAGCGACAGAGGCCGCCAGCGGAGCAGCACATAGGCGCTCTCATAAAAAGTACGTATCTCTTGAGCAAACCGGCGCACCACCGGAAGGCGCTCTCCCCAGCACAAAAGTCTGAGCGCAAGCGGACGGTACTGAATCACACTGATCAGCGCCACTGCTGCTAGCAGAATCACCAGCAACCCCTGCCAGCCGATCCCATACAGCGCCAGCCCACCAGCAGCCAGGAAAATCATTGCCAGGCCATCAGTCAACCGCTCAGCCATAATGACCGGAGCGGTGCGGCTCATCGGCGTCCCGTTGTAGCGCTTGATGAGATAGGCTTTGAGCAGTTCGCCCACCTTTCCTGGGGTAATCGCCATTGAGAGTCCAGCGATAAAAATCTTCAGGCTGACCCAGCGCGGCACCCCTAAATGGAGAAGGCGCAGGTAATAGTGCCATTTGACAAAACGCAGGCCATAATTTAGCAGCGTCAACCCTAAAATCGCCGGCAGCAGCAACCAGGGAAACAGGTGCAGCGCTTGCCAGAGACGTGGAAAGTCTGCATAGAAGGAAATAGCGGCAATCACTACCACGCCAAAAACCAGCGAGATGACCACTTTCGTCCGCAGGTGAGCCATCACCACCACCAATCTCTCGTTATCTTTATCAGCAATGTTTCCTGTCTACCCATGCTTCGTGTCGTTCTTTGCGCGTGGCTGTTTGCGCTTAAAAAGAAAGATAGAGCAGCGCCAGCATGCTGAGTACACACAGCAGAACAGCGCCAAGAATATGTTTATCTTTCAGCAGCACCTCTTCAGGGCTTCCACCTTCCATCTTCATGTAGATCAGATAGAGATAACGAAAAATGCCATAAAGGACAAACGGGATGGTAATCATCAGCCGGTGATTGCCCGTCGTACTCTGAAACGTATAGAGACTATAGGCCATCACCGTTGCCGACGTAACAATCGTCATCATCTGATCCAACAACTGCGGGCTGTACTCTTCTAAGATACGCCGGTGCGAGCTTGCGTCAGCCCCCAACATCATCAATTCCTGTCGGCGCTTGCCTAAGGCCAGAAACAGCGAGAGCAAAATTGTGCAGAGATACAGCCAGGGAGAGATCGGTACGGGAATGACTACTGCCCCAGCTATCGCTCGCAGGACAAAGCCCCCAGCAAGACAGAACACATCAATAATAACGACATGCTTCAGCCGAAACGTATAAGCCAGGTTGAGCAGCACATAGCAAGCCGCTACCACTGCAAACAAATACTGTGCGCCCCCTAGATTGCCAAGGATGCCATATTGACTCTCACCTGAGAGCAACTGGCTCGGAACCACACGCATCCCAAACGGCTCCAGCGTCACCTGCAAGCTTTGCGCCGAACCAGCCGGCCCCGGCCAGACCACCAGGAGTATCGTGAGCAGCGTTGCCAGAATGGCAAGCGCTACTACGCCACCAATCGCAACTGGCACTGCCAGCTTTCCCGATGCGAGCGGGCGACGGCATTTTACTGGATGTTGTCGATCTGACTCCAGATCGCTCAGGTCATTGACGAGATAGACAAGACCTGATAGCAAGCAAAACACTCCAAAAGCGCCAATCGCACGCTCCACAGCCCCCAGATCAAGTATCCGCTGCGCAAAGACCAGCCCGGCAAAGACTAACAGATTTTTCGTCCACTGACGCGGGCGCATAGCCTTCAGCAGATACCAGAGTTGGAGAAAGCGCGGGGCAGGAAGCGAGACTTCCGGCCCACGTCCAGTATTTTGGAGGGTTCCTTGATTTTCAGCGACACTCTTCACCGTGCTACGCCCCGACTTACGCTCCCTATCAGGTTCGCTTCATGCACCCTTCCAGGTAGGCTAGGCATTGTACCTTCTCTTGTTTGGAGAACGGTTATCGGGCGAGAACGGTCACCGCCTTGCATCAATACACCCGCTTTCGTAGATCAGCCAACTTCATGAGCGTAATCTTATGCTTATCGGTCATGATATAGCGCTTGTCGGTAAAGTACCCCATGACCTTATTGACGCTCTCACGGGAAGCGCCCACCATTGAAGCCAGTTCCTGCTGCGTCAGCCGTAACTCAATCCGCACGCCCTGGCTGGTCGGCACTCCATGTGTCTCCGATAGTTCTAGCAGTTTTTTTGCCACGCGCCCATAGACATCCAGGAAAAGCAGGTCTTCAATTTGTTGATCCGCCTGGCGCAGCCGTTGCGAGATGACCTTCATCACCTGAACCGCAATCTTAGGATGATTCATCACCACATTCACAAAATCTTGGCGCTGGAGTGCGTAGAGTTCTGCCCGCTCCAGAGCAATCGCATCTGCCGAGCGCGGTTCGCCATCGAGAATTGAGAGTTCGCCAAAACATTCGCCTGCGCCAAACACAGTAAGGGACACTTCCTGACCATCTGGACTCGTGAGACCAATCTTGACCTTGCCCTCCTTGACAATATAAAGCACCTGGCCTGGATCATCTCGGTGGAAGATGACTTCGCCTTGACGAAAAACACGCTTGCGTGCGACTGCGGAGAGTTCCTTCAAACTCTCCTCATCCAAATCAGCAAACAAGGGCACACGTGCAAGGTTCGGAATATCCTGAGCAGTCGTTTCCATAAGATAGTACCATCCTCTCTCGCCCCACGATTGGGCAGACAGCAGTTGCAGCCCTACACAATAAAGTACGTCATTCTAACGCACCAGCACCGGCCCACACGGCAAGCAGCAAGTCTTCAGGCACACTCAATATTGATAGCACCCGCATCAGTCGCCCTCAGCGGCTGCGCATGTACGGTATACAACGGCTGATTGTTCACGGTACTACACGTCCCACCATTCCCGTTCGCATCAACCCATGCAATCATATATGTGGTTCCAACAGCTACAGACGAAAGAACAAAGGCGCCGGTTGCATCGGTACGGGTCTGATATTGTTGACCCCTTAATTTGAAGATCTGAGCAGTGCTATCAAACACCCATTGGCTCGCTAGCAAGACCAGGAAGTTTGCTGCCGGCGTCATATCATGATAGATGAGACGACCAACAAGGGTCTGAGGAGCCATCAGCGCCGTCTGCGCCTCCTGACTCTCCGGGGTATCGCTATACTGCGCCACAAGCGTCTGATAGGTAGCAATCGCTTGATCGTATTGTTTGCCCGCCGTCAGTTGCTGGGCCAGCCCCAATAATGCCTGAGCAGTTGCTGCATGTACCTGGCTCTGGCAGGGCAAGTCACAATAGGCTGCCTGACCAAGTGCCTGATAGCGCGCAAGTGCTGTACGAAACGCCTGCTGCTGACGCGCCTGATCGCCCCAGGCCAGATAATTCTGGATCAGATCCTTGCTGGCGCGGGCCCTCAGTGAAGCATCGAGAGAAGAAAGCTGGAGGACTGGCTGAAGCGCTGCCACTGCCTCGCCATACTGATGCTCAGTGCCGAGTTGCTCGGCCCATTCTATCTCGATACGCACCATGTTCTGATCTGTTGCCAAACTATCGCCACTGAGTTGATATGCTTCCAATGCCAACCCATACTGACCACGCACCTCAAACAACTGGCCCTGCAAGCGATGCAGCGCACCAGCGCTCAACAGGCCCACAACGCTCAGCAGGATCACCACCAGAGCAAGCGTGCCGGCACGTCTCAAAGTTGTGCGCGCTTGGGCACGCCAGAGCAGGGCACAGACCACAACAGCAGGCCCACTGAACACGACAGCTACGAGACCTATGCGCGCACTCGCCAGCCCCCAATCTGGCTCAATGACTCCCTCTGACGATGAAGACCTGGCAAACAGGACCACCAGTCCGCAGAGAACGAGCAGCGCCAGCGCAATCCCCCAGACAAGGCGTGGCGAGGCCCAGCGTGCTACGCTGCCTGGTTTCTGCCGGACCGTATCCCCGCCAGCGAAGGTATCATGCTGCGCGCTGGCAAAAAGTGGCTCCCCTGTTTCATCAGCAGCCTGAATCGGAAGCAAAACAGCATTTGGCGCTGATTCAGCCGGCTTGTCTGAAGCGCCTTCCATCAACGCTGCATCAGGCGCATCCAGAAATACCTGGGTGGCTGCTGGAGTGGCGCCTGCTGGTAGCCTCACCACATCTTCTCCGGCAGAGAGGAGCATCTCCTCCTCAGAGGTCTCCGGCGCGAGCGAAAGAACCACATCCAAAGATCGCTCAGAGAATGGTTCATGCTGAGAAGCAAACACGTTGGCAGCGCCGCCAGGGATTTTCGGGGAGAAAGATCCAGCATCCCAGGCATCTGACGTTCCGCCAGGAGCCTTGCGTTCAGACACCAGGGCGCCACAGGCTGGGCAGCGTTGAGCCTGCGCTGGCAAAACGAAGCCACACATTTGGCAGGTAGGATTCCATTTCCCTGACATCAGCAGCGGCCTTTCTTCCCCTGGTACAACGCTCTTGCGCGCACTGCTCCTTCTATGAAGCTTTTGCGAACACAGCAAAAGCATTACGGAGAATAGACTCTACTCTCTTTTAGCCTCTTGCTGGATAGGCGCTCTCATATGCTCAGCAGGGGTTTCCTCCTGCTCAATTGGCCTGGCATACAGCGTATGCCCATCAGCAGTGAGACATCGTCCTGTTTCCAACTCGAATTGCCAGTTATGTAGCCGGCAGGTCAATACCCCATCCTCGATGACGGCAAAGCGGGTCAGGTCAGCCTTCATATGAGGACAGCGCTTCTGGATACGATAGCCACACGCTTCCCATGTTCCCTGGGTTGGACCATGCTCGGCATAAAAGCCTTCAGCATACTGAAGACGCTCTTCGTTAAGACACTTAAAGAAAGTGTAGATGTAATCGTTATACCTGCCTGTGCGGCTGGCCTCAAAGCGGCAAGACAGGAAAAGCTCATTGACCCAATCCTCATGGTGATGGACAATACAATCCTCTATCAGCCCACGCTCAATACGAAACCGATAGGTCCACTCTTCGCCCTGCCATTTCGTTACTTTGCGCGTCCGAAAATCAATGAGTACCCCGAGATCACCAACATCCAGCAGCACCGCGTCGTTTACCCCAGCGCAGATATAATCAGCCTGCGCCAGCAGCGGCTCAAACCACTGCTGCAACTCGCCCAGGACATCCACCTGACCGCGCGGCCACCTGGCACGCTCCTGCTGAATCACCGGCCATTGGCGCTTCTGATAGGCTTTCAGATACTTCAGCTTCTCAGTAAAGATCGCCTGCACCTCATCATCAGAGACCGGATGGCTGACCGTGAAATGCTCTGGCGTGAGTTCGCCCACACTGCCGGGGATCATCAGACGGCCATCAAATGTATTGCGCTCAGCAATATACTCCAGAAAGACCGTCTGGTCAGGAAAGGTATTGGCGGGATCGCGGTCAATATCATTAAAGCTGAAAAGATCGTCATCCAGGAAGCAGGGCGGCCCGGCAGAGGGCACCACCACACGCGGATTGATCATCTCAATATAGCGATAGGCGCGCGCCAGGCCATCGGTCCGCTTTTTGCGGCCAAGCGCGGCCTTCATTTTAGGAGCAAAATCGTAGACCATCGGATACCAGATTGCGCCGGAAAATTGCAGGAAAAGCGCGTCAAACGGCCCCTGCGCAAGCAGCGGTTCCAGATCAATGGGCCTCGAATCATTCTGATTGAGGACGCGCACCTCTCCATCATCGATACAGAGCGCCGAGTCCCCGATTGGGCCATCGGTTGGCGCGACCAGCGCCGTCACCATCAGTTTCAAGCCATCGACGCTGACGGGCACATTATGCTCCGTGCGCAGAAACGAAGTGAATCCCAATGCGCGCAGTTCGCGCTCCAGATGATCGAGCGGGTACGCTGGAAGAATAACCGTCGCATCTTTCGAGACATGCTTCGCCAGAAATGCAGGATCGTAATGATCGTGATGAAGATGGGAAACATAAAGATAGGTCGGATGACCAATACGCTGTGGGTCAATTTTCTCATTGCTTGGGAAGGGAAACCAGGAAGCGAAGTACGCTGGATTAAACCAGGGGTCGCATAAGATACTTTTGCCGTGTGTCTCTATAAATAATCCGGCCTGGCCTAAAAACGTAATCTGCATCCGCAAATACTCCTAGATAGGGTAGACAAAGGCTTGCAAAGCAGGGCAAATTTTCGCATGCAGTGTACCATGCACCGACACCTCGTTCAAGCTCTCGACCAGCCATAGCGAGGAAGGACCAGCTTCGCTGCTTGAGATCGGTATCAAATTTGCAGCCGAGTCTGCCCGCTTTGCAGGGCACCTCAGCCAATGATGCAATCCGAAGGAACCCATGATACAATAGAGCCGGACTTCCGCTGATTCCTATATAGCTAGCATACGTAATATATAGCACGTGAAAGACCGTATTCCAGAAGGTTCACGCTGTTACCGACATTAGCGTAGCGGCGTTCTACACTTCAGAAACACACGATGAAACAACCTGGAAACGTTCTTTTGAACCGTTGAAAAAACACGTCACTGGGTCAACAACACGTATAGAACCGCTTATTGGGGTAGCGATGTGATGATAAGCGTACTTTCTTCAAATTTACCTTTTACCTTCTCTTTATCTGCTTCTCCGTCTGCCACTAATACTATCATGTTGCTCCTCGGTTTCATAGCTGCGCTCGCACTCAGCCTGGTACTGTGCCTGGTGGCGAAACGGTTGTTTCCACGCTTCCGCAGTGGCGAACACAAGCAAGGCGTCTTTCGACCAGACCAATCAACCGGCAGTCTTCGGCTCGATCTCGACTCTCGGCTGCGCCGAGTAGAGCAACCTGCCGGTGGGCGTGAAGTACCTGCAATGGAACTGCCCCTGGTTGGTGGCCCGGCAATGGCAATTGCAGCTATTTGTGCCTGTCTACTCACCGGTTTCATTCTCAACATTTCAACTGATCAGTGGACGCTGCTCATCATACTCATGGCTGGTCTGGCAGGATTCACCCTGGTTGGTTTTGTTGATGATTTCCAAAAGTTTCGTCGGGGCAAAGGCATTTCCGAACTGCAAAAGTTCGCTGGCGTGCTGTTGGTTTCTATCCTGGTTAGCGCTGCCCTCAATCGCTTGATCCCTTCAGCCAAACATGCCTACTCGCCCTACAGCGAGGTTCCGTTACTTGGCCCAATCATCCAGCATATCCACTTCGCCTGGCCGATCTTCTTTCTCCTGCTGACCAGCACGGTCAGCAGCGCTACCGCGCTTTCAGTAGATTTTGCCGATGGCCTGGATGGATTGGCAGGCGGGCTAGTTGTCAGCGCAGCGCTGGCTTTTGCGGTCATCATCCTCGACCAGCACGACCCAGGCAGTAACCCATTAGTGCTGGCAGCGCTGGCCGCATCAGGGGCCGCGCTGGGTTTCTTGCCCCATAACTGGCCTTCTGCCTGGGCTGCACGCGGCCCCAGCCGACGGGTAATCCGAGCCGCGCGCATTATAATGGGCGATAGTGGCGCGCTCGGCCTGGGGGGATTGATTGGCTTGATAGCCATCGTGTCCCGCCAGGAGTTACCGCTGATCTTTATCGGAGCCGCCTTTGTCCTCGAAGGCTTCTCCGCCCTCTATCAGCGCGTGTTTGTCCGCTTCCTCCGGCGCTTCCTGCGAGTCGTGCGCTATACCAACGCCAAACATATCGTGCCTCATACCGAGTTTCCTTTGCCTTTCATGGCAACGCCGATGCACCATCACTTTGATCTGTTGGGGTGGGATCGCCGCAGGCTGGTCTATGGCGCCTGGACGCTGGGAGCAGGCTTCGCCACGCTGGCCGTCGCTGCCGCGCTGGCCCCCTTCACCTGGGAACGTTATTTAGCACGTGGAGCGGCCTTGCTCATCGCTGTCATCGTCTGGCGCACTGGCCGCTGGACACGCAGCTATTTCATAGGACTTCACCCACTGAAAAAGCCTGGCTCACGCCAGCTCGCGTTATTCTATGGCTATCCATTCCTGCTCTTCGGCAAGCCAGCTTATCATCTCGTCGAGACCGTTCCAGAGATAGGAGAAGAGACCCTACAAAACCCGGTTGAGCAGGCGTTCCTCTGGCAGCGGGTCAGCATCTTTGATGCGCGCGCGGCGCTTGGCTACTTTTGTTATCGCGCCAATTACTATAATGCCGCGCTCAACCAATGGAAACGTATCCCCGCCAATAACCTGCGCATGCGCCCGGAGATTAGCGAGATGCTGCGTGGCGCAGAACAATTGATGCTGTTGGAGCGTGAGTCAACCCAGCCCATGCGCCTGGAGGAACTGCGGGTGCGCGTCGCCCCACCGGGCGATAGCAACCAGCATGGAACACCAGACGGCGAGAAAAACGCCTCCACACCAGCAGTGGATTCACCACCCAACCCACTTTCTCCATAAACCGCCCGCGCGCTTCTCTGTAAGCCGCCCCATGCAGCTTTGGCAGCCCCATGCTATAATCTGATGTAGGGAGCGGGGCAACAAACCACACGATACTGGTATCGCCCGGCCCACCCACCGTCTCATGGTCATTTGGGAGGCTGCATGAACGACACGGCCACGTTGAGCCGCTTATTCTCCGGCATCCAGCAAGACCTCGATGTAGTAGAGCAAACATTTCAGGAGCGCGCCCGTTCTGAGCTTGATATTCTGAATGCGGCTGGCGCCTACGCGCTCAGTTCGCCTGGCAAACGCCTGCGAACCGCGCTCACCCTCCTTTCTGGCAAACTTGGTGATTATCTCTTTGAGAGACTGTTGCTGGTAAGCGTTGCTTTTGAGATGGTCCATTTGGCAACGCTCATTCACGACGACATCATCGATCATGCTGACACCCGCCGGGGCATGCCAACCATCAATGCTCGCTGGGGTGAGGGCGTTGCCATCCTGTTAGGTGATTATTTCTTTGCTCGCACTGCTGGGATTATTGCTGATCTCAATGATACCCGCGTGATCCGTCTCTTCTCCGAGACCGTTGCTACCGTCTGTGAAGGCACCATCCTGGAAACACTCTCTGCGGGTAAACTTGATCTTTCGGTTGATGCCTATCTGGAACGAATCTCTCGTAAAACCGCTTGTTTAATGGCAGCATGTTGCAAAGGTGGCGCGATAGTCAGTAACGCGACGCCAGAGCAGGCTGAGGCGCTCTATGACTTTGGACTCAATCTGGGTATTGCGTTCCAAATTGTGGATGATGTCCTTGACTACACCGGCTCTGAAGAAAGTATTGGCAAACCCGCCGGCAACGATCTGCGCCAGGGTCTTATCACCTTACCGCTGATCTATGCACTCCAGGCCCAAAACAACGGCCATAACGATGAGGTCCGTGACATCCTCACCTCGAAGCGTTCCAACGATGACAATGTAAACACCATCGTCCGCTGGGTGGCACAAAGTCCAGGTATCCATGCCGCCTTAGACAGAGCCGAACACTTTGCTGAGCGCGCCCGCGTTGCGCTCGCGATCTTTCCACCAGGCAAAGATCGCGCGGTGCTTGATGAATTAACCTACTTCATGGTAGCCCGGAATCGCTAGGGAAGGATCACAGCATCACACCCCGCAAATCCAAGCCGCCGATGTCAGTCTATCGCTGACATCGGCGGCTTTTTCAGTGCAAACGCTCCAGACACTACCGTTCTCTACACGTAAGGAATCCACGAGTCCGCAGAGGGAATGATTGGCTCATCAGGGGTCGCCTCAGCAGTCGGATGGGAGCGTGGCTCTTCAGGCTTTCCGCCAGGCTCAAGGGCTATCAACCCTTCTACCTGACTTTTTTTATAGAGCCGCTGGCGCTTCATTCCTTGTCGGTAGCTTGCAAGCAACCCTCGACTCACATAGGTATAAAGGGTCGCCGCCTTCACACCCAGCAGACTGCGAGCCTCCTCAGCAGTAAGATACTCTTCCCCGTTCATGACCACCATACAAACGTTCCCTTTCCAGCACAGGGACTCTCGCTACCTGTTACTGCCGATAAGTATATGGGCCGCTCAAACGTTCGTCAACCTTCATCTAGACAAATCGATATAAATCGTCTATAATCTACATAAATCTACATAAATGGATTGCCAGCGAGTTCAATAAAAGATGCGTAGACAACAAAACTGCAAAGGCAGAAGAACGATCAGGAGCAGAAAAGATGCACACCATTCCAGAGCCAGCAGAGCCTGAATATTTCCTTACGAGTTTTCCGCGCGATGCGTTTCCCACGTATGAATGGACAAATCGGCCTGCGACGTTGCCTGGGGATGCCTGGACGACAGAGACGACCCATCGAGACGGCCAGCAAGGAGGACTCCCACTCTCAACTGAGCAGAGTATCAAAATCTACGATATATTCTGCCGTTTCACTGCTGACTCTGGAGCAATCAGACAGGCTGAGTTTTTCGTCTACCGTCCCTCGGATCGCGCAGCGCTTGAAGGCGCCCTGGAGCGCTATCAGAGCGGCGCTCCGATAGAGCCGACGACCTGGATTCGCGCAACAACCAAAGATGTTGGCCTCATTCAACATCTGGGTATTCATGAGACAGGAATGCTTGCCTCTGCTTCTGATTATCATACCTTCCACAAGTTCAAGCCTGGAGGCAGAAATCAGGCCGCGCAAACCTACCTGGAGGCGCTGAAAATGACGCTGGATGCGGGAATCCGCCCCAGGCTCCATCTGGAGGACGCCACGCGCGCTCCAATGGACTTTCTCCGTCCATTCATTGAGAATGTTCAAGAGATGAGCGCCGCCTATGGTTCCGAACTGCGCCCGAAATTTCGCATCTGCGATACAATGGGCGTTGGATTGCCCTATGAAGAGGTTGCGTTACCCCGCAGCATTCCCCGTATCTTCCAAGAGATACACAAATTGGGCCTGCGCTCTGCCGACCTGGAGTTTCATCCACATAACGATACCTGGCTTGTCGTCGCCAATTGTTTGGCAGCCGTGCGCGCCGGTTGTAGTGTCATCAATGGCACAGCCCTGGGCAAAGGTGAGCGAACAGGGAACGCTCCTCTTGAAGCCGTCTTGATGCACCTCATCGGTATGGGCTACTTCCATGAAAAGCAGCCGGATTTCACAGCACTCAATGCGCTCGTAGCATTGTATGCTGAAATGAAGGAGCCTGTTCCCCCTAAATATCCCCTCTATGGCCGCGATGCGCATCGCACCAGGGCCGGCGTCCACGCCGACGGCCTCAACAAATTCTGGTGGATGTACGCCCCCTTCAATGTTCCTCAACTGCTTGGCAGACCGCTTGAGGTATCACTGACCAAGGAGAGCGGGCTTGCCGGGCTGATTTTTCTCATCCGTCAGCACACAGGTCTCGATCTTCCCAAAGACGATCCTCGTCTACAAAAAGTATATGCCTGGCTTATGGAGGAATTCGACAACGGGCGCCAGACCAGCATCGAGTGGGAAGAACTTGCCCCAATCATCGCTCAGGACATCACTCCTGTAGCCGAGGCTGAACGCAAATAGCGAGAGCAACTCGTGGTTGGTACATCAGCCCTAGCCTGGCGGCTCATAGCAGCGCAGGCAGCGAGCCTCGTAGCCTTCCGCGCTATCGCCTACCAGAACGAGCGGACTCTCTTTCGTTGCTGGCTGTCCATCCACCAGGCGCTGGGTACGCACGGCAGCTTCAGACCCACAGACCGCGCACACAGCAGTCAGCTTATCTACCCGGTCGGCAATTGCCAGCAAATGGGGGATGGCCGGGCCAAAGGGGCGCCCAGCAAAATCAAGATCAAGAGCGGCAACAATCACGCGCACATTGCTTGCAATTAATTCCTCGGCCAGCGCTACCAACCCGGCATCAAAAAATTGCGCCTCATCAAACGCAACCACTTCTGGCATATGCGGCAGCGAAAGCAGGCGATCACGGCATTTGCGCACCTCTCCAACTTGTTCTGCCACCACTGTCAGACCATTGCGCGAGGTGATCGAACCGTTACTGGTACGAGTATCCTGCGCAGGAGAGAATACTTTGACCTCTTGTTCGGCAATCATTGCCCGCCGTACACGGCGTATCAGTTCTTCAGATTTGCCGCTAAACATCGGCCCAACAATCATTTCCAGATAATACACATGGGGACGCAACGTGAGGCCAGTATCACGCGCCCGCGATCCTATCGTCATACATACCCTCAACATCGTTCTTGTTGGCAGAAAGAAACACAGAGCATCCTGACACAGAATTCCTGTATTTACCTGGATACTCTGCCCCCGGCTCAGAAAATACGCGCGCCCAGCGGCACATCCCGTTCTGGATATAACAGCACTACCGACCCATCAGCGTCCGCAGCACCCAACACCAGCACTTCTGATTGAAAGCCGGCCACGCGACGTGGCGGAAAATTGACCACACCGACAACAAGCTGGCCTACCAGATGCTCTGCCGCATAGAAAGCCGTCAACTGAGCGCTCGATTGTTTTACACCGATCTCCGGCCCAAAATCAATGCGCAGTTTATAGGCCGGTTTGCGCGCTTCTGGAAATGGCTCAACCTCAAGGATGCGCCCTACCCGCATCTCAACGCGCTGGAAATCGTCAATGGACACCAGGGGTAACGTCATCAGCCCACCTCATTATCCAACTGCTGCCAGGCGCATCGAGAGGATACGCGAGACACTATCTGCCCCCATCGAGACGCCATAAATCGCGCCGGCGGCGGTCATCGTCACCCGATTATGGGTGATGACGATGAACTGCGTGCGCTCCGAAAGCGCTTTGAGAATATCACAGAAGCGCACGACATTTGATTCATCCAGCGCCGCATCGACCTCATCCATCAAGCAGAACGGCGGCGGATTTGTTTCAAGCAGTGCAAATAAGAGCGCCGCCGAAACCAGCGCCCGCTCGCCACCAGAAAGCAGCGAAAGATCTTGCACCTTTTTGCCCGGTGGCTGCACCAGCACCTCGATGCCTCCTGCTGGCCCATTGCGTTCCTCATCCTTGGGGGCCGTCAGTTCCAGATGCGCCGCCCCACCACGAAAGAGCGTGGTGAAGTGGCGGCGAAAATGCTCGTTGACCGTGTGGAACGTCTCCTCAAACTGGCGCTTCATCGTCGTATCGAGTTCGCCAATCAACTGGCGCAGATTGGTCGCAGCCGTCTCCATATCCTGAACCTGAGAGTTCAGAAATTCATAGCGCTCGCGGGCCTCTTCATATTCCTGGGGCGCATTTGGGTCATGGTTGCTGAGTTCTTTCAAGCGCGCGCGCAGCCCATCCACCTGGCGCCGAAGCGCGTTGGCATCACGCTCTTCTGCCTGTGCCCCATCCACAGCGCTGCCATTCAACGAGAGCAGTGTCGGGTCGCTGAATCCCAACTCTTCCTGCATCTGCTGCGCGAGGGTCTCCAGCGCGTCGCGGCTGCGCTGCGCATCCAGCAGGCAGCGCCGATACTCGACCTCCAGCTTTGTCTGTTCCTGGCGCAGACTGGACAACCCGCGCTCCAGTTCAAGCAACTGCTGATTGTGGGTTGCCGCCTGCTCCTCAGCCTCACGCAACCGAGCGCCAGCCTCGTGTGCCGCTTCCCGCGCCTGCTCTAGCTGGGCTTTCTGCTGCTCAGTCTGCATAGAGAGCGCCTGAGACTGCTGCTCCATTTCGTTGAGGCGCTCTGCCCGCCGCTTCATCTGTGCCCCACTCTCACGCGCCTGGGTGCGCTGCTGCTCCAGATTCTGCGCCAGCGCCTTCTCTTCTTGCCGCTGCACTGCTAATGCAGTACGCTGCCGGTTGAGCGCATCCTGCCGTTCGCGGAACGCTCTGGCCTGCTGCTCAACCTCCTCCTGCACCTCTTCCGCTCGCTCATTGGCATCGCGCAAGGCCGACTCCTGCTCAGCCACGCGCACCTGCGCTGCTGCCAGTTCTTGCTCCAGCCCGGCCACCTCACCGGCCAACTGTTCTTCGACCGTGCGGCCCACTTGTAGCTCACTAAGCGCTCGCTCTGCCGCCTGGCGCAGCCCCTGCATCTCACGAGTCAGCCCAGTAATGCGGGCCGCCGCCTGCTGTGCCTCGCGCTCAAGGGTGGTCAACTCCTGCTTTCGTGTCTCCTGGGCCTGGCGAGCCTGGTTGAGTGATGCCTCCAGCTTTGTAATCGCGGCATCGTGCTGCTCCAGTTGCCCCGGCAATTCGCGCAGTTCGCGTTCGCGCGCCAGGATACCCTGGGACTCTCCAGCCTCCTGGCCGCCGCTCAGCCATCCCTGCACATGCAGCACCTCGCCCGTAACGGTCACAATGCGCTGCGGCACCAACGAGGCGGCGGCAGCCTCAAGCGCATTCCCTGAAGAACCCAAACTCTCCACAACAACGGCATCGCCCAGCAGCCGTTGAAACAACTCGCGGTATTCAGGAGGAGCAGAAACGAGCGAGGAGGCTCGCCCGCCAAGATAGCTATCAGGCTCTTTCTCAGCACTGCCAGAAGATTTCTGGCCGCCGGGCGATCCTTCATGCTGAAGGTCGCTGCTGGCCCAGACAAGCAGCACCCGCCCACCGCGAACGGAGCGTAGATAGTCCAGGCAGGCCAGCGCATCATCTGCCGAACGCACCACCACTGCCTGGAGCAGCGGCCCAAGCGCCGCTTCCAGCGCCACCTCCATGCCCTCTGGCGCAGATGCCAGTTGCGCAACCGTCCCCAAAATCGGCGGCGTTTTTCCCATCGGCGCCTGAAGCAGCGCTCGCACGCCATCGCCATAGCCGCTCAGATTGCTGCGCCATTCGCGCAGCAGTGCCAGGCGGTCAGCAACGCTGCGCCGCTCGCGCCTGGCATCTCCCAGCGCCTCACGCAGTTGCTCCTGTTCTTGCTGCCCCTCGCTCACTTCCTGCGCGAGCCTCTGGCGCCTGGCAGTAAGCTGCTCCTCTTCACCCTGGGCAGCAACAAGCTGCTGCTGCTGCGCTTCTAATTTTGCCTGCGCCGTATTGAGCCGATCCTGGCTTTGTGCCAGGGTTTCACGGCGCGCCGCCAGGGTACGATTTCTTTCACCTAGCTGTTTTTGCAAACGGCCAAGCTCACTTTGCGAAGCCCCCAGGCGCGTCTGGATTTGAATTACATCGCGTTGGACTGTGCGCAGCCGGGCATCTTCCTGTTCCTGACGCTGGCGCAGCGTAGCAACGCTCAATTCCATTTCCCGAATCGACTCATCCCCCTCTATCACCCGATCTGCCAGACCCTCAAGCTGCTGCTGCAAGGCCAGCATCCGCTGCTCTGCTGCTTCTACCTGCTGGCGCTGCTGCTCCTGCTCCAGCGCCAGTTCGCCGGCCTGCCGTGTCAGGCTGCCTAAACGCTCTTCGGCAACAGCAACATCACGCTCCAGCGTTTGCATCTGGCCCATGAGTTCGCCCCGCGCTCTGCGCAGGCCATTCACCCGAAGCGTGACCCGTTCCCGCTCGCCCCGCAACTCTTGCAGGCGCTCATCACGCGCGCTCAGGTCCGCCTGCACACGGGCCAGTTCGTCGTTCCGCTCCGCCTCGCTCTCTTCGGCGCGCTGACGCTGGGTCTGCACTCGCTGCCATTGTTGGGCATACCAGGCCGAAAGTCGGCTTTGATAGTCGGCATGGACAGCCGCGTACTCGCGTGCCCGCCGCGCCTGCTCGGCCAGCGGCGCCAGGCGCGGCTCGATCTCCGCCAGAATATCGTGCAGCCGTCCCAGGTTTTGCTCAGTCTGCAACAGCTTATTTTCGGCCTCATCGCGCTGCGCCTGGAAATGACGAATTCCGGCAGCATCTTCAAAGAGACTGCGGCGCTCCTCCGCGCGGAGGCTCAGCGTGGCATCGATCAACCCCTGCCCAACAACTGTATAGGAATCATGGCCGATGCGCGCCTGCGAAAGCAGCAGCAGCACATCTTTCAGACGCACTTTGCTGTTATTGACCAGATATTCATTCTCGCCAGAGCGATAACTGCGGCGCGTGATCTTCACTTCCGTATATTCGGAGGGCAGCCAACCCGCGCTATTATCCAATAGCAGCGAGACCTCAGCCATACCCATTGCGGCCTTGCCCTGCGCGCCGGCGAAGATAATATCGTCGCTCTTCTTGCCGCGTAACTGGCGCATACTCTGCTCACCAAGCACCCACCGCACGGCATCGGCCACATTGCTCTTCCCACTGCCATTTGGCCCGACAATCGCCGTAATCCCTGGTGAAAATTCAAGCTCAGTGCGCGCTGCAAAGCTCTTAAACCCCTGCAACTCTAACCGTTTTAGATACACCCTGGCTGGTCCCTCCTCGCTGGTACATTACCTCAAGTGTACCATCTTTCCCTCCAGGGTGCTTTATGTTGTGAGATGAGTTGCCGCCGGATAATTCTTATCCGGCGGCAACTCGCTTATACCGCCTCTTCCACAAGGGTTCGGGCAGTGAACTGGCTGTTGTACAGATCAGCATAAAAGCCATTCTGCTCCAACAACTCTTTGTGCGTACCCTTCTCGATGATCGTGCCATGATTCATCACCAGAATCAGATCGGCATCCCGAATGGTGGAGAGCCGATGAGCGATCACAAAGCTGGTTCTGCCTTTCATCAGGTCGGTCATCGCCTTCTGGATTTGCTGCTCGGTCCTGGTATCGACGCTGCTGGTCGCTTCATCCAGAATCAAGATTTCCGGGTCGGCCAGGAACGCGCGGGCAATCGTCAGCAATTGCTTTTGCCCTTGCGAGATATTGCTCGCCTCTTCGTTCAAAACCGTTTTATAGCCATCGGGCAGCGTCCTGACGAAGTGGTCGGCATAGGCCGCCTTAGCAGCCCGAACGATCTCTTCTTCCGTAACATTCTCACGACCATAGGCGATGTTATCGCGGATGGTCCCATTGAAGAGCCACGTATCCTGAAGCACCATGCCGAACGTGCGGCGCAACTCACCGCGCTTGATCTGCGTGATGTCTATGCCATCAACCAGAATCCTGCCACTGTTGACTTCATAGAAACGCATCAGCAGATTGACCAGCGTGGTCTTGCCCGCGCCAGTCGGGCCAACCACCGCGATCATCTGTCCGGGCTGGACATCGATATTCATGTCCTCCATCAGAATGGCATCTTCTTTATAGCCAAACTGAACATGCTCGAATTGGACCGCGCCCTTGGGAGCCTCGATGACCTTCGCGTCAACGGCCTCCGGCACCTCTTCCGGCTCATCAAGCAACTCAAAGATACGCTCAGCCGAAGCCATCGTTGATTGAATGACATTGGCAAAGTTGGCAAGCTGGGTGATTGGCATAGTGAACTGCTGGGCATATGAAATAAATGCCTGCACATCGCCAAGCGCGAGCGTGCCGTTCGTCACCATGATGCCACCAATAACGGCCACAAAGACATAGCCCAGGTTGCCAATGGCCCGCATCAGCGGCATAATCATGCCCGAAACAAATTGCGCCCGCCAGCCGGCCTGATAGAGCTTCTCGTTTAGCTCCTTAAATTCAGCGATGGATTGGGCCTCGTGCCCAAAGGCTTTGACGATCTTATGGCCCGTGTACATTTCCTCGACATGGCCGTTGAGTTGCCCAAGCGCCCGTTGCTGATTGCGGAAATTCTTTTGTGAGCGTTTCGCAAGTCCCAGCGTGACAAGCACGCTCAGCGGCAGCGTGAGCAGCACCACCAGGCTCAATAGCGGACTGATGAGCAGCATCATCACAATCACGCCAAGGACAGTTACAGCAGAGGAAATCAACTGCGTAATGCTCTGCTGCAACGTGGAACTAATATTATCCATATCATTGACAGCGCGGCTCAAGATTTCGCCATGCGTGCGCGAGTCAAAATACTTCAGCGGCAAGCGCGACAGTTTCTCCTCGACCTCGCGGCGCAACCCATATACCGTCCTTTGCGCCACTCCTGCCATCACATACTGCTGAATGTACATGAAGATGGAACTGATGATATACAATCCAAGCAGAATCAGCAGCACCGTCCCAATGTACGTGAAATCAACCCCAGGCATGGGCAGCGGGTGCTGAGGATGGAGTTGATTGAATTGAAACACCTTATATTTCGCTATCAAGCCGTCGAAGAGTTTAGTGGTCGCCAGGCCGAGAATCTTGGGGCCAACAATGTTGAACACCGTGCCCAGGATGGCCGTCGCAAGTACAACCAGCAAGAGATATTTCTGGGGCTTGAAATAGGTAAGCAGCCTCCTGGCTGTTCCCTTGAAATCCTTCGCTTTTTGCACCGGCATGCCCATCGCGCCCCAGCCCCCTCGGCCCATCGGACCACCCTGCATGCCACCGGGTTGTTGTGGTCTACGCTGCTCTTGACTCATGCAATTTTCTCCGCTATCTCTTCCAGTGAAAGCTGGGAGGACACGATCTCACGATAGACCTCGCAGGTCTCCATCAGTTCCCGATGCCTGCCAATGCCAGCAACGCGCCCTTCATCTAGCACAATAATCTGATCAGCGTCCATTACAGTGCTGACGCGCTGCGCGACAATAAGCACCGTTGCATCAATGGTTTCTTCTTTGAGCGCAGCGCGCAGCTTCGCGTCCGTCTTAAAATCCAGCGCCGAAAACGTATCGTCAAACACATAGATTTCCGGCTTGCGCACCAGCGCACGGGCAATCGAAAGCCGTTGTTTTTGTCCACCCGACACGTTCGTCCCACCCTGAGCAATCACCGAATGAAAGCCGTCTTTCATCTCCGAGATGAATTCGGTGGCCTGCGCAACCTCAGCCGCGTGCTGTATCTCCTCATCCGAAGCATCCTCTTTGCCATAGCGGATATTCTGGGCAACTGTCCCAGTGAACAGGACGGCCTTTTGTGGCACAAAACCAATCTTTGCGCGCAAATGCTCCTGCGCTATCTTGCGCACATCCACACCATCCACCAGGATATGTCCGCTGTCCACGTCGTAAAAGCGCGGAATCAGGTTGACCAATGTTGATTTGCCCGCTCCGGTGCCACCAATGATCGCCGTCACCTCGCCCGGTCTGGCTCGAAAAGAAATATTGGAGAGCGCTGGCTCTTCCGCGCCGGGATAGCTGAAGGTCACGTCCTGAAACTCCACATAGCCTTTCTGTGAATCGGCACGGCTCACCTGATCGGCATCCCTGATCTCAGGTCGAATTGCCAACACTTCGTTGATTCGGTCTGCGGAGGCAAAGGAGCGTGGAAGCATAATAAACAGCATCGAGACCATCAGCAGCGCGAAGAGAATCTGCATCGCATATTGCAGAAAAGCGATAAGCGCGCCAACTTGCATATCTCCATTGTTGATACGGATGCTGCCGAACCAGAGAATCGCCACGCTGGAGACGTTCACCACAAGCATCATCACTGGCATGAGCGACGCAATCAGCCGGTTGACCCTGATGGCAACATTGGTCAGATCAAGGTTAGCCCCATCAAAGCGCTCCTCCTCATACTTCACGCGGTCAAACGCCCGCACGACACGCACGCCGGTCAAGCCCTCATCCAGAATGAGATTCAGTTTATCCAGTTTGAGCTGCATGACGCGGAAGAGCGGGATGGCTTTAGTCATCAGGAGAATGATCACCCCGACCAGAATCGGAATGATGACCACCAGAATCCAGGAAAGCGTGGCATCCTGATTGACAGCCAGAATAATGCCCCCAATCAACATCATAGGCGCTGTGACCATGAAGCCCAGGGTGACGATGAGTACCTGCTGAATCTGGGTTGTATCATTGGTCGTGCGAGTAATCAACGAGGCGGTGCTTACTTTGTCAAACTCGTGCAGCGAAAATCGTTCTACATGGTTGAATATTTCACCGCGAATGATTTTGCCAAAGCCGGTTGCTGTTCTGGCGGAATAGAAGCTGCCGATGATCGCAGCGATGGTGCCGCCAATGGTCACCAGCAGCATCAGGCCACCGACGCCCCAGATATAGCCAGTATCCTTTTTGACAATCCCGTTATCCACAATATCTGCCATCAACGTCGGCAGATAGAGGTTTGCCATCGATTGTGCAAAGGCAAGCACCAGTACCAGCACCAGCGCCATTCGATACGGCTTCATGAACCGTAGCAATTTAATCATGCTTTGTCATCTCCATTCCAGTCCGAGCGATAGACGCTGACCTCTGACGAGTGGTAACTACGAAATCCTGACATGACACACTATCTCGATATAACAAGATATATCTTATTTCTAGCATCCTGTCAAGGGGTGCAGTGGTGCGTTTTTCGGCTAACGTTTGTCGTATGCACACGGGTACGTAAATTGTTTAAGTATCCAATGTATTAGACTGACTAAGTATAAACAAGCGTGATTGTTTTTGTCAACAGCTTCTTTCTCTGAAACCACACGCTAGTGGTAAAGCGCCGCACAATTCAGCACAATGTTTGCCGGCGCTCATGAGCCGTGCTATCATAGCATAAGTGCAACTATGTGAGAGGCTTGCTGGAAAAAGATGACACCAACAAACGAACGTCAAACGCCGCATCAGGTGCTATTCTACACAAAAGCGGGGTGCCACCTCTGTGACGAGGCGCGGGAATTGCTGGAAGACCTGGCAGCAGAGGCGCCTTTTGAGTTGACCGAGACAGACATCCGCACCGACCTTACGCTCTTTGAGGAGTATCGCTATCGCATCCCCGTCATCATCATTGACGGCAAGACAACGGTTGAGGGGCGTATCAGTCTAGCAGAATTGCAGCGCGCCTTTAGCACACAACAGGAACAGTGATAGCACGATGCACGAGCAGAAGCAGGAACACAAACAGAGCCAGCCAGACCCGGTATCCAGCCCGGCACTACCGCTGGACCAGCATATCGAGGGGCTTTCATCGCGCCGACAGGCGTTTAGCCGGCAGGTGGTGCATATCACTGAAACGTGCGCCCAGTTCATCGGTCACCACTGGATAGCCATCATTAACAGCGTCCTTGGGGTGTTCATTGGCGGCGCCTTCCTCAGTCCCATTCTCGCCTACT
This sequence comes from uncultured Ktedonobacterales bacterium, assembly GCA_964522745.1. Taxonomy (GTDB): domain Bacteria; phylum Chloroflexota; class Ktedonobacteria; order Ktedonobacterales; family DATBGS01; genus DATBHW01. Next base: position 7,179 of record CAZFWN010000007.1, on the reverse strand, counting down.
TCGGAGAGAACCAGGCCGCTTCCTCACTCATCCACGCCTATCATGGCGTGTGCGATCAAGTGCCCTCACACTCGTACTACCTGTTTGGGCATCAGGTCTGCCTGTGCGAGCGCTGCCTGGCAATCTATAGCACCTTCTTGCTCGCCGGTGTGCTGCTGGCCGTGCTGCCACGCCTGCGGCAGAGCGCGCGCCCGCTGGATTGGCGGCTCTGGCTCCTCCTCATCCTGCCAATGGCGCTGGATGGAGGCACCCAACTGCTTGGCTGGCGCGAAAGTGATCTCCTCTTACGTACCATTACCGGCTTTTTGTTTGGACTAAGCAGCGCCTGGTTTATTTTTCCCCGTATTGAAGAGATTGCGCGAGACCAGCTGCCCCAGCCCGTGCCACAACGCTAATAGCTCGCAAGTGTTTCGATCAGCACGTCCCAAAAGCGCGGCGCATCGAGTCCCAGGCCAACTTCCGCGTTCGCCGGTTTGCCTGTCACCCCGTAGACATCACAAACGGTGCGCCCCGCCGTCCATTCGCCATGTAGCTCCACATCCACGTGCATTGGGCGGCTTCGTATCAGCGTTGGATCCAACACCCACGCCACCGCGCAGGGATCATGCACAGGCGGCGCCGGAAAGCCAAACACCTGATGATACGTCTCGGCAAAGAAGCCCAGCAGATCATCAACCAGCCGCGCCACCGGACTGCCCAGCGCCCGGATGCGCTCGCGCACGGCTGGAGTTGCCTGCGCCTGATGTGTCACCTCCAACCCGATCATGGTGATGGGCCGCCCACAGGTGAACACCAGATGCGCAGCCTCTGGGTCCACAAAGATATTAAACTCTGCCGCAGGGGTCACATTGCCCAGCCCAAGCGCTCCACCCATCAGGACGATCTGTTGAATGTGGCTCACAATCCTGGGTTCGCGCCGCATCGCCGCCGCGAGATTGGTCAACGGCCCAGTGGCAACAATCGTCAAATCGCCATTGGAGGCAAGCAGTTTCTCAATCAGCAAATCAACCGCGTGTATCGGGGCAGGCTGTATGCCTGGTTCTGGCAGCGAGGGACCATCCAGACCCGACGCCCCATGAATATCGGCAGCCACGCGCAGCTCGCGCACCAGCGGGCGATCCATCCCTGCCGCAATGGGCACATGACGAATCCCAGCCACCGTGCAAACCTTCAACGCATTGCGCGTGGTCTTTTCCAATGTCTGGTTCCCGGCCACAGTGGTAATCGCCTCTAATTGAATCCCAGGCGCGTGGGCAGCTAACAAAATAGCGAGAGCATCATCATGCCCTGGATCGCAATCAAGGATAATACGCTGCATACCGCTCCTTACCACGACTCTGCCACGATCTCGGCTCGCTGCTGCAAAGCATGCGCGGCGGCACCGATCAGGCCCACGTTCTCTCCAAGCTCAGCACGCACAATACGCACCGCCTGACGCGGCACTTCCATCGCCCGCTCGCGCACCACGCGCTCCACCGGCTCAAATAGCAACGGCCCAGCTTTAGACACCCCACCGCCAATCACAATCAACGCCGGATTAAAGAGATGGATCAGATTCACCATCCCCACGCCAACATTCTCGGCAGCGCGGTGCATAATACCAGCGGCAACCTGATCGCCCCGACGCGCGGCCTCAACGACCATTGCAGCATCTATCTGCACTTCCTCCGGCAGCGGGGCCACCTCCGCCTGGGGAGAAAGACGGCTAGAGCCAGCCAGGTCCGCCAATGGATTTTTCTGCGCGGTCATCTCGCGCGCCACCGCCAGCATCCCCTCGCCAAGCCCTTCCTCAATTGCCTCAGCAGCACGCCGCGCAATAGCCGTCCCCGAAGCCAGCACTTCAAGACAGCCCGTATTGCCACAGTTGCAGCGCGGCCCATGAATATCAATGGTCATATGCCCAATCTCGCCAGCAGTCCCACTCACCCCTTCCAGAATACGCCCGCCAATCAGCACCCCGCCGCCAATGCCGGTGCTAACCGTAACATAGACCATATCAGGCACGCCGCGCCCAGCCCCATAGGTGTGTTCGCCGAGACCGGCCAGATTCGCATCGTTCCCTAAATAGACCGGCAAGCTAAACTCATCATAGAGAATCTGGCGCAGCGGCACGTTCTTCCAACCCTTCAGATTGGGCGGGGCAAACAGAATCCCGGTGCGGCTATCTAGCGGTCCAGGCGCGCCAATCCCAATAGCAGCCACCTGCTCTAACGAGGCCCCCCCCTGCCGGGCCGCATCACGAATGGCGTCTTTAATCCGGCGCATGACTGCCTCAAAGCCATCTTCATCCTGGGTGAGATACCCTATCCGCGAGAGCAACTTGCCATCCCGCACCAACGCTGCTCGCACCTGGGTGCCACCCAGATCAACCCCGATGACTAATGGCCCGCCGGAAATTCCAGCGCTTACTATCTGCTCACTCACGGCTCGCTCACTTTCTGTTATGAGAGGGAGAATGAGAACCGAGAAGGAGTACGTCCTTCTCTACACTGTACGCCTTATAGTAGCATAGAAAACTCGATCTATTGGTTGACTCTACCAAAAACCGCGCCAGAAAGAGACAGGGTAGGGCGAAGAGAGATAACCCCTCTCCGGCCCTACCCTGTCTCTTTGGGAACACCGTCCCCAACATATGAGGATCGGTTACTCTGTGACTGCGTCGTTCAACTCTTTGCCAGGGGAAAAACGCACGCGCTTCTTTGAGGGAACCTGAATCTTCGCGCGTGTCTGGGGATTCACCCCGGTGCGAGCCGCCGTCGTCTTGACCGAGAAGGATCCAAAGCCCACCAGGCGAACCTCTTCGCCCTTCTTGAGCGAATCGCGGATTTCATCCAGCGTTGCGTTGACCAGATCAGAGGTCTCCTTCACGCTCTTGCCGGAATTCGTTGCCACCCGCCGAATCAACTCGGTCTTGCCAATTGCTCCCATAAGGAACGAGCCTCCTTTTCCAACTCTTTGGTAATACGTACCTGTTGCCAACACACGGCTGAAGCCACCAACCAACAGAGGGAGCCGCTTCAGTCCTGGCACCAGAAAAGAGTATAGCACACATCAGGGCTGAACACAAGCGTGCGGGTCCGCCTCAGATGGCAGGCGGTCTCAAAGCGAGCAGCAACATCTAAGCAGGCATTTAAGTTCCGGGCCGCTCCACAAGCGACATCAATAAAAGCTCATCAGCAATAACCCAGGTATTATCAGGTCTAAAAAGATTTGTAGATATTTGACAAAAATCAACGCGGGCAGTAGCACAAACGTACTATATCAGCGGAGGCTGTTATTCCAAAAAGTCGCTCTTTCTGCCCCTTATTCGGCAATTCGATAGAGGAGTCGTTCGTCCTCATCCTCACGCTGCATCAACCGACCGGCAAAGCGCAGGTATTCGAGATGCGCCAGCGTCTCGCCAAGCGCAAAGCGCCGGTTCTGCATGGAATTGAAGCGACCGGCAAAGAGGCGACCGGCAACCGCGTAAGCGCTAACGCCGCTTCTTCCCTGCATCTCAGCGACACTATGAAGTGTTTCTTCTATCCGCTCACGATGGTGAGCAATCAATTCATCTACTCGCGCTGCCAGCCCGCTAAATGGTAATCCATGCCCCGGCAGGGCCAGCCGCACCGGCAGATTACGAACCTTCAGCAGCGATTCCAGGTAATCTCCCAGCGGGTTGGGCCGTGAATGAGGATAGAGGCCAATATTTGGGGAAATACGGGGTAAGACATGATCCGCGATGAGAAAGACACCATCGCTTTCGCGCAAGAGGCAAATGTGCCCATCGGCATGACCTGGCGTCCAAATAACCTGGTAGGATGCTCCGGCCAGACGCACCTCCTGCCCCTCCACAAGCGACGTAATCTGCTGAGGCATGGTCACCAAACGGCGCGTCGCCGCTATCGCAGCCCGCTCCAGCAAACTTTCTTCTGCTGGCATCCCATGCCGGATATAATAGGCGCTGACTGCCTCCGTCGCTTGGACATCATTCCCTGACCAGATAGAGAGCATTCGCGCTCCCTCTGCCTCAAGCATCAACACCGGGGCGCCTGAGGCCCGCTGAAATTTTCCAGCCAGACCAATATGATCTGGGTGTGCGTGAGTCAACAAGATCGTCGAAAGCGCTTCTGGTTTGATTCCTGCCGCAGCCAATCCGTGCAGCATCACCGCCTCGGCTTCCGGCGTTGCCAGGCCAGCATCCACCAGGCACCACTCACCATCGCCCTGGAGCAAATACGCATTAGCCCAACGTAACGCAAAGGGCATCGGCATAGTGATCCGCCAGAGACCTGGCATTACTTCTGCAACCCCTCCCTCATCCTCTGGCGCAGTAACGGCTGCCCTCTGACTCACTCCTTCGGGCGGTAACGATGCCATGCAATCACTATCCTTTCCTGGTAAACCTTCTTCTGAGAAGGATGCTACTCTTCCTCACTCGGCATAATGGGAGTGTTCTCATAAGATGGGAGAGACGAGAGCAACACACCAAGATCATCAGCAGATCGAGCGGTCTTCAGTGCTTCTTTCAGAGAAATGCAGGCAAGCACTGCGCAGAGATCAGCAAAGATAACCAGGCATGTCCCAACAACAAAGCCATTTAACCCATCTACCCCCTGCCCATCCTGAACAGTGAGCAGGCTGCTCTCTGCCAACGCGGCTCCCCCAGCGACAATGACCAATACGATGATTGGCAGCCAGCGTAACGCCACGCGAAAAGCAAGCGCGCCAGATGGCAGGTGTCGCACCTGTCGTAGCAGAAGCATACTGACCACAAGGCCGACCACTGCAAGCAATCCCAACAAAAGATGCCCCATGAAGAGATTATTCATCGCTCCTCTGTCAATCACCAATTACTGCCTGAGAGATCCGTTTCGGCAGAGTTGCCATCTGAACGCCAAACCGCTCACCGATCTGGCACAGCTTATGCTGTTGATAAATTACGGTGAAAGTAAAGAATCAAGAAGCTTCGTCTAAACGTCTGTCAATTGAGGGCAGGCGCTGCTATTTTGTGTCCTACAGCCTTCATTCGGCTTGACATCAGGGCACAGTTTGATTATACTCTAAAAGACGCTTTACAGCGGCCTTTGACCACCAAACGTTCGATATCGACCAGTATGTAGCGCCCGGTCACGGGAGGCAACGCCACCCGATCGCCGGTTATATACTGGTTGGAAGCGCTAGCGGGGATACCTCTCTGGTAGGAGCTATCCAAATAGAGAGGCTTCACCCAGCCAGTATTCCCAAAGTCGTAAGCTACCCTATCCCGGAAGGGATTGAGCGTTGAGCGGCTGTTTCGCTCAACGCCGAAGTTTACCCGCTTCCCTGCCTTGCGGCAGGGAGACGTTATGCAGAGGAGAACCTTACCCCGCGCAAGCGGATGAGGTTGGCTGGTTCCTCTCAAAAACCGGCCCCCGCAAGGGGCGCACATTGAGCAAGCGAAGGGAGGGGCGGCTTCCTCCTATTCCCCTGAAAGGGAAAGGGAGTCCACCGCTAAGATGTCTATGATGGATTTGAGCGTTGAGGGAAAATCTGAGCGCATCCCCCCTGGCTCGCACATCTGCCAACTCTATAATAAAGCCGGGGAGATAGCTGGCGTCACCTCCCGGATGATCCAGGGTGGTCTCTCTGCCTCAGAGAAATGCCTGTTCGCCGGGGCGCCAAACACCGTGCGCGATATAGAAGAGGCATTGAGCAAGCTGGGAGTAAATATCGAAACTGCTACTGCGAGCGGCCAGCTTACTCTTACCAACGAGCGCGATGCTTTTTTAGTCGGGAAGCGCTTCGATCCGTACCATCTCCTTTCTACTCATCAGACACTCATTGCTCAGGCTCTGCGCGAAGGCTGGCAGGCAGTACGTATCTCGATTGATATGACCTGGCTGACACGCGATGTCGCTACCCCAGAGCAAATCCTGAAGTACGAAGCCGCTTCCGATGCCGTATTTACCTTCCAAAATGCCCCCATCATTGCGCTGATGCACTATGATTACTCCAAGCTACCAGGCGGCCTGGTTGTTGAGATGCTCAAACTCCATCCTATCGCCGTCGTAGGAAAATTCATCAAGCGCAATCCCTACTATCTGAACTCTGAACAATACTTGCTCAAGATTCTGCGGGTCAACCGCGAGAAACGGGTAGCAGCAGTCTAGTTGATTGACCACCAGGCAGCATCGTTTCCATCATCGCTCGCAGCGATCTCAAGGGACACGAAGTAACCCATGCAAAGAAACCGGACTCAGCGGGCCTTCTCAGCCGGTGGCGTCGTCTTCCGGCAAGGTCATGCTGCGCCGTCCGATACCCTCCCACAGATACCCTCGCTCTTAGCAACCAGAACAGAGGCCATTGAGGTTGTGCTGGTGGGCAGAAGCCCCTCAGGCATCTGGGCACTTCCCAAAGGCACGCCTCGCAAGGGAGAGACCGTCGAGCAGGTAGCATCACGCGAGGTTCAGGAAGAAACCGGCCTCCAAACGCGCATCCTCGGAAATATTGGCAGCATCCACTACTCCTTTGTTCGTAACAACCTGCGCTATGACAAAGAGGTCCGATATTTCTTGATGGAGCCGGTTGGTGGCGACATCTCCCTGCATGATACCGAATATGATGAGGTGCGCTGGTTTCCTCTCAACGAAGCCTACCAACGCCTCACCTATGAAAGCGATAGCCATATCTTGCGTCAGGCCGAAGCGCTCATTCGCAAGATGACCCCACGCCAGCGCAAGCACTAAGCGTGCTGATCGCTGCCCTCTGCCTCAGGCAGCTTCATTCCCATTCAATCGTTGCAGGCGGCTTACTCGTAATGTCATAGACCACCCGATTTACTCCAGCGACCTCATTGACGATACGGTTGGCAAGAGACGCCAATACCTCATGCGGTAATCGTGCCCAATCAGCCGTCATAAAATCTCCGGTTGTGACCGCGCGCACTGCCACCACATGCGCGTAGGTGCGATCATCGCCCATCACGCCAACACTCTGGAGCGGCGTCAGCACCGCGAAGACCTGCCCAAGCGCGCGGTACAATCCAGCACGCCGAACCTCCTCTAGCACAATCGCATCGGCCCGGCGCAGCGTTCTCAGCCGTTCCTCGGTCACTTCACCAATCACCCGGATCGCCAGACCAGGGCCAGGGAAAGGATGCCGCCAGACCCACTCCTCAGGCAGCCCAAGCTCACGGCCCACCTCGCGCACCTCATC
>CAZFWN010000006.1:0-77349 GCA_964522745.1 uncultured Ktedonobacterales bacterium | reverse complement strand
GGAACGAGCGATACAACTATTCCTGGCTGGTTAAAGATCACCTTGCTGATCCTGATGGGAGCCGGACTCGTCGCAGTCGTGATCTGGTACATCCGCAACTGGGGGCAAGAACCAGAAAGCGACTCCTAGCCTGCTGTCGGCGAGATGGACGTGAAGAGCCTTGCAGAACCTGAGCATTCATGCTTATAATACATTTATACGGAAAGTATGAGCGTTCTACGCTCAGAGCTTCTGTTATACTGGCAATAAATGGTACGCCAACGCCAACATCGCCTGATCGCCCGCTCGGTAACGTGGCTCCTGGCACGCTGGAGCGCGCGACACAGTAAGAAAGAGAGCATCAGGTGCAAACCATGAATAACAAAGACACCGACGCCGACGCGCTCGACGCCTACTCGCGGTCAGTAACTACTGCCGCCGAGCGCGTGGGACCAGCGGTAGTCCGTATTGATACAGATCGAGGGCGCCCCCGCGTGCGAGGCTTCCCCCCACACCCTGAGGGTGGGAGTGGGATTGGCTCAGGCGTCATTTTCGCCTCAGATGGGCAGATTCTCACCAACGCGCATGTGGTCGAAGGGGCACAGCACATTCAGGTGATGCTGGCCGACGGGAGAAAATTCACCGCTGGGCTACTTGGTATTGAGCCAGAGCATGATCTGGCTGTGCTGCGCATCGGCGCGCAGCATCTGCCGGTAGCTGAACTTGGACACGGCTCCTTGCGCGTCGGCCAGTTGGTCGTCGCTATCGGCAATCCCTACGGCCTTGGCTGGACGGTCACAGCCGGTGTGGTCAGCGCGCTGGACCGCGAACTGCCAACCCCTGGCAACCATAAGCTCAAAAAGCTGATTCAGAGCGACACCCCCATTAATCCTGGTAACTCCGGTGGCCCACTGGTGGATAGCCAGAGCCGCGTAGTCGGGATCACAACGGCAATGGTGCCTTTCGGCCAGGGTCTTGGCTTCTCTATCTCGCTTGAGACCATTTATGATTTTCTGGCACGCATCCGTAAGGGACGCGAGCCGCGCCAGGGCGTCTCCATTGGCGTTGGTGGCATGAAGACCGAGATAGAGCAGCGCCTGCGGACACAACTCCACCTGAATCAGCCCAGCGGGATGGTGCTGCTAGAGGTGCGACCAGGCGGCCCAGCGGCTCAGGGGGGACTGCGCATGCTGGACATCATTATTGCGGCTGATGACGAACCAGTGTTAGAACCCAAAGACCTACAACGCATCATCTCGCGCCATCAGGCCAGCCAGACGCTCACCCTCACCTTCTTGCGTGAGGAAAAACAACGCCGAGTGACGTTGAAGTTGTAGCAGGCTTTTAGAAAAGAGAATGGCAAGCCATCAATATATCAGCTAGAGCATGAGTCTTAAAAAAAGCAGAGGCGCCGGGGCATAGCTCCCGGCGCCTCTGCTTCAGCGTTTCTCCAGCGTGATAAGAAGACCCTGCTAATCACCCATCGCGGTTGCCACGCCAGCAGCGCCATTGGTGGCAGCGGCTGTGCGCGAGCGGCGCATACGGCCAACGACGCTGGAGAGCAGGGCGCCAGAGCCAGCCAGCATGGTAAAGACAAGCGTTGAAACCCAGGCACTCATCAATTCCTGATCTGCGGCAAGTGTGTAGGGGATGCCGTTGGGCGCAGTGGCATCCTTGATGATTGTGGTCAGCGGGTTGATCGAGAGCAGCAGGAATATGCCCAGACAGGCAAAACTGAGCATGCCCCAAAAGCGCCGGCCCAGCCAGAGCGCGTCGAAAATCTCAAACGCCGAGCCAACCACCACAAAGAGCAATCCAGCCAGATAGAGCGTCACGCCTGAAATCAGCAAGCGCCCCTTTACGCCGTTGCCAAACTCCAGGCTAAACTGCACACCGCTGACGACTAACAAGGTGATGCCCAGCGAAACGATCCAGAGCGAGAACTTGCGCATCCCGCTGAGGGTGTAACGCCGCGCCAGCACGACAAACTGGATAGCCGCCAGACCAGCCAAAACCAGAAACGACCAGAAGGCGTCGTGCAGCTGGTTGGGGCCTCCAGTATAGCCGATGCCCAGCGCCTCCGTTTCAAAGAACTGCTGGAATGAGAAGAAGGCAAACCCGGCCAGATAGACCAGGATCACCGTTCCAAGCACCAGCCATTGTCCCGCGCACCCCAACTGCACTTGGGCCACAGAAGCAAACTCATGACGGGTCGAGTACGTCCAGATCATTGCCAGCAGGAGAACTGCCGTGCCGATAAAGAGCGCCACGCGCATCTGCGTATCAGTATGGATCACTATCGCTGCAAAGGCACAGAGCAGGAAGCTCACTACCATGCTCAGAATTACTGCCGGGCGGTTTTTATGCCACCAGCGGATAGCTGCCAGGCCGGCAACAAAGAACTGCCCGTTGACAACGGTAGCGACGATATAGCCCGTGTACTGCGTATAGGTACACGTTGCGGGCACGTCGGTCTTGACAGCACAGACCGACCAGAAGTTGGTGATGTCCCACTGATGCACCCAGTAGACCAATGGATAGGCCGCGAGAAAGAGAACCAGGAAGATAGCGAACAGTGGGAGCAAACCAAAAGCCACAAGCAGATAAGCAGCAGACATATAGCGCCGGCGGTCAGCGATCATTACCGGCAGAAACCAGATCTGCACTGCTGCAAACGCCAGCAGCAGCGCAATGCCCATCATCAGATTGCCAGTAATCAGGGCCGCCTCATGGGAAAGCCCAAGAATATCATCTCCCTGGAAGGTATAGAGTACGACGTAGAGAGCGGTCAAAATGGCAGAGACGATGGCAGCGCCCCAGGCCAGAACAGCGCGCGCCGGGCTATTCACCCCCTGGCTGAAGGATGCCAGCACGAGCCACGCAAAGAGCAGCAGCAGCGCCAGGCCCAGCAGCACAGTATTTACAATAAAGGCCACGCTGCTGCTCAGGCCCAGAATGGCGCTCACGATGTCAAAGAGGACGCTAAAGACGACTAGCAATCCTATAAAAACTCTGATTGCCCACCCGGCAATGAACCTTTGCCCAGACGAACTTGCCAGAGCAATCAGCCCATAGAGCAGTGTGCCAAAGCCAGTGCCCAGGACAATCATGCTGATTGCTTCCAGGTCAATGCTTTTCGCCTGAAGCCAGATGGAGCCAAAGAGCGTTCCCCCTGTGCCCGCCGGAAAATCGGGGCTATCTGGCAAGAATTGATGGCCGGAGGCATACACGTAGATCAGCCCGCCCAGACCGATAGCGAAAAGAATCAGCCCAAATGCCGCAACCAGAAATGGTGGGACAATGGGTTTTGGGTCAAAGAGGAAGAGGACCACCATCAACAGGACGGCCAGCCCCAGCGACACCAGCGCGATGTCGAGCATCCCATCTTCCAAATGCACCAGACGAGCTCCGGTGGTGACGGTATACACGTACCCAGGAAGCTGGCTAGTGAGAATCATCGTGATAAAGAAGAGACCAGCCGCCAGGATAATGGCCCGGACCCAGGACATGCGCTGCTCCGGCTGCTCCCGTGTTGATATTTGCTGCATGGATCGCAATCCCTTTCCAGCGTGTGCTGCGGCCCCCGATGGCCGGTAGAGTCGCCTGGAAGCGTGCGAGAACCTGGGACGGCAGGTTGCGGTTTCCCCGCGAATCCTGCCACCCAGGATCGGTCACAAAACTGCCAGGAACGCCTCCTTCCGCCCTATTACGCCACAACGGTGATCTCGGCAACCATCGATGGGTGCAACGAGCAGAAATAGGTATATGTACCAGGCGTGGTAAAGGTAAAGCTAAAGACACTTGCCGATCCCTGATTATTAGGTTGCAGAATTGGCAGCGTCTTTGTTGAGTCAAACTTCCCATCAGGTGTCGGTGATTGACCACTGACAACCGTATGAGGAGCCGTTGAAACATTAGTCCAGGTGACCGTCGTTCCTGCCTTGATCTTAATATTCGTATTTCCGAAATCCCAGCCTGACGGGTTCGCGGTGGTATTGACGATCTTCATCTGAACATGCGCGGTGTTCGTCATGTCCACCTGGGGACCATAATTGGAAGGCGCACCTTTGTACTTGTTGTAATTATCGATCTGCGCCTGGGTCGTCAGTTCCCCATAGACATAGGTGAAGCCATTGGTCATGTCGCTAATGTGGTTATTCTTGAGGTACGTCGGATCTGTAGAGCGAATGAGTGCCACCAGATAGCTAATATCATCAGCCGTAAGCGGACCACCGTAGAGTTCGCTCCAGGCAGGCATTGCCAGACCTTGATTTCCCAATGCAGCGGGATCGGTGCTTAATGGCACTCCTGCCGAGATGATACGTGTGAGATCATCATCGGTGAGTTTGCTGATAATTGGACTGCCATTCAGCTTGGGAGCAGCATAGCCCTGGCCGGTGGAACCGTGACAGGTCAGGCAGTAGGTGCCGTAAAGGGTGGCGCCACGCTTGAGCGTCAAATTATAGTTATCGGACTGGGCATTGGCCTGCGCATTGTTCTGGCCCAGCCAGAAGAGTGGGATAAACAGCGCCAACAAGACCACGCCTAGCAACGAGGCATAGCCTGTTTTCTGGACGTTGTTCAGCCGCCCAAAGAAAATATAGAGCAGCGCCAGGCTAAAGACAACGGCGGCAATCAGGCCGGCGGCCACCCCCCACGAGGCGACCCCAAGCACCGCCAGGGCCACCATCACCACTACCGTAGCAGTGATGGTGCCTGCCGCCAGCAGTCCCGCGTTACGACTACTTATCTCCATACAGGTTTCTTCTTTCTCTCGGCCCTTACGCGCTGCAATCGGTGCCGTCTGTTGAAATCAGCCGCGTCTGGCTATCAGGGCGCTCTACCGCGTTATTGATTTGACCAGTGTTGACAACCAGCGTCCCGGCGCTGGTGAAGGTGATAACAAACCGATCCAGGCTGCGCGGCGCCGGGCCATCCAGATACTCACCATCAACGTTATAGTGCGACCCATGACAGGGACACTTAAAGCTGTGGCAATCGTCGCGGAATGGCACCTTGCACCCCAGATGCACACACTTTTGATACAGCGCCACCCAATAGGTTCCGTCACTGTCCTTGACCCAGGATTCCGCATCCAATTGGTTTGTCAGCGGGGAGCCGCTCAGGCTAAAGGACGTGTCAGCGGAGAGGTGCATGATATAGGCTTTTGCGCTGGCAACATAAAAGATGCCTTGCGAATCAATTGACGCCTCATGCGGCAGCGATGCCTTAAACTGCGTCTTGGGGCCAACATCAATCGGCGAGCCAAACTGCCCGGCCAGGTTGGGATAGAACATCGCCAGCGATCCGGCAATGGCCTCTGCGCCTACCAGGCCCAACACGCCGCCAACAGCCCGACGCAGCACTTGACGCCGCGAGAGACCCCGACGGGCCATCTCGGCTGCTTCAGCACCGCCGCCAGACATGACCTCATATTCCTGAGGCAGCGTTGGCTTCTTCGGTGTCTCGATACTCATAATTTAGTGGACCTCCACGAGTGCGTTGCACGGGCTATAGATCGAAGTAGAGTCCCTGCCAGGGCCAGGTCCACAACCATCCAGGGCCACGAAAGAAGCTGCCTGCCAACGTGATAATGGCGTAGAAAACTGCAAAAATGGAAAACAACGTAATAGACAGCTTGCGATCCGCATAGGCGCGACTGGGATTGCGATCCACATAGGGGATAGCGGCCAGACCAACCAGGGTCAACCCTGGGATCAAGACTCCCGCAATGGTTGGTGGGAAGTAATGCAGCAGCTCTTGCAGGCCCAGAAAGTACCAGGGTGCCTTGGCCGGGTTTGGCGTGAAATTCGGGTTCGCGTGGTCACGCAGCGGCGCGTTGATCTGCAATGACAGGATCGTCAGCACCACCGTCATAAACACCGCCGCCATAAACTCGCGCACCAGCAAATGCGGCCAGACAAAGACCGAGTCTTCGAGCTGCTTCTCAATACGAGTGACCGCTTCTTGCTTCACCGTTGCAAGCGTGCGATAGCGCTTCTGCTGAATCTGTTTAATTGGTGGCTCTTGAACAGTTGCCATCTCTCGAATCCTCCAGAAAGTGAAAGGTGCCTACTTCAGAACCCTGTCCTCTCCTATCGGAGTGCTGCTTCCAGCGCCGGCTCTTCGGACTCTTCCACCTCGCGGCGCGATGGTGGTGGTGGCCCGGCAGCGCCGCCATCTTTACGAATGCGCCAGAAGTGGACAGCCATCATGATGGCCGCGATCAACGGGAACGCAATCACATGGATAACATAAAAGCGGATCAGACCGTTCTGGCCAACATCTACACCACCAACCAACGCCGTATGGACCTGCGTGCCCAGGAACGGCGCGTAGTTCGCCAGATTCGTGCCGACTGTCACAGCCCAGTAGGCAATTTGATCCCAGGGGAGCAGATACCCAGAAAAGCTCAGGAAAAGCGTCAAGAAGAAGAGCGTAACCCCAACCACCCAGTTAAACTCACGCGGCGGCTTATAGGCGCCATGATAAAAGACGCGGATCATATGCAGGGTTACAGTGATCACCATCAAGTGGGCGGCCCAACGGTGCATGTTGCGCACAAAGGTGCCAAAAGTCACGATGGTATTGATATTCTGGATGTCTTTGTAGGCGTCTTGGGTAGAAGGGACGTAATAGAACATCAAAAAGACGCCAGTGATGGTCAGGACGAGAAAGAGGAAGAATGAGAGTCCGCCCAGGCACCAGGTATAGGTCACCCGCATCGCCTGGCGGGATACCTTGACTGGATGTAAGTGCAGAAACACATTGCCCATCATGACCAGCGATTGATTGAGCGGGGTATCAGGATACCCATGGCGGAAGACGGACCGCCATAGCTGGCTCTCAAACACCTTCGTTGAGAGGGTATCCAGCAAACCGCGATTTGTCGCGCTCACGTTGCCTCCTAGAGATAGGGATGACCAGACAATTACAGAGCAAATGCAGATGCCGAAGTTGGCTGCGTCAGTGCTGCATGTCTAGATAGAAGCCTGGCTCAAGTTGTGCGCCTATTATATCAAACCACCTGGCGGGGCTGCAATGCGGGAAGCGCGGCACTCCTGGTTGCAAAGCATTCAACCAGGCAGCAAAGGGCTACAAGAGCATTGCCGCCAGCTATTCCCTCTGGATAAGAGTGTACCCAACCTGGAAGCGCACACCATCAGGTACACACCTGATTTTTCAGTTCAGGTATACACCTGACGTCCTCTCCTGCCATCAACAGAACCCCCTCGGAAAATATTTGACATTCGCCGTCCAAGAGGGTACAATCCAAGCGACAAGCGATGCCAATTCCTGGCTGATCTCACATGCTGAAGTGCCTCAATCATCAGACTGCGGGCACCATCCCGCCAGAAACAATCTCAGCATCATGCAAAGCAGCAACTCCCTTCATCTTGAGCAGAGAAAGCCCACGTCTCCACCGAAGGCACGAAACCGGCGGAAGCTTCTGGCGTTGCCGGTACTCTTTAAGGTGCTGATTGCCAATAGCGCTGTCATTCTCGTTGGCGCAACACTAGGAACGTATCTGGCAACCCGTATCTATCAGCCGAACGGCCCAGCCATCTTGATCATCTTTATTACCACCGGCTGGCTCATCAGCGTCCTGATCAACTTTATCTTGCTGAAATACACCTTCCATCCGCTCACCCAACTGCGCGAGACGATGAAGCGCGTGCAGGCAGGCAATACAGATCTACGGGCGCCGCTCTCCGGCCAGGATCCTGAGGTCGATCAACTGGCCGAGGCGTTTAACACGATGCTCGAGACGCTGGCCGAATCGGCTCGCACGCGCGCCACCCAGATTCTGGCAGCGCAGGAGCAAGAACGCAAACGCATCGCCCGCGAACTGCATGACGAGACCAGCCAGGTGCTGACCTCATTACTGATTAGCCTGAAAATACTTGAGGAGACGATCTCCAGCCAAACAGGACGCCAGCAAGTCGAGGAGACCCGCTCATTGGTCCATCAAACGCTGAGGGCTATACGCAACCTGAGCATTGATCTGCGCCCCAGCGCGCTGGATGACCTGGGCCTGGTGCCAGCGCTTCGCTGGTATCTCAAAGAATACCAGCAAAAATGTAAGGTAGAAGTTGAATTTTCCGCTCACACCTTCAAAGAGCGCCTTCCAGCGGAGATCGAGACAACGATCTACCGGATCATACAGGAGGCGCTGACGAATACCGCCAAATACGCGCAAGCCTCAAAAGTGCGGGTCAGTGTGGCAGAGAGCGAAGTGGGGGTGCGCGCCGTCGTAACCGATAACGGTCAGGGGTTCGACGCGCAAACGTTACTCAAGCTCCCCTGGCAAGAGCGGGGATTGGGACTGGCTGGGATGCACGAGCGCGCTGCATTGCTGGATGGCGCATTACTCATCAATACCGAGCCAGGATGCGGCACCACTATTGATGTGACCATCCCACTCACCAGGCAGGCAAATGCGAAAGAGGCTTCTCAACCTGGCAGAACAATAGCACGCGGGGAATCAGCGCCAAACCCAGTTGAGCATCCTTCGCAGGGTTCGCCTGCCTGAAATCTTCAAGAAGAACGGCTAAAGAGATACTCATGTTGCCAGAAAAAGAACTGCCCACAAAACGAGAACCCAATCGAGAACTTGGTGTGAAAATCCGGGTGCTGTTGGTGGATGACCATACCATCTTGCGCCAGGGGTTGAAAATGCTCTTGCACGCCCAGCCAGATATGGAAGTAGTTGGCGAAGCAAGCGATGGCTATCAGGCCATTGCCGAGGCGCAGCGCCTTCAGCCTGATGTCATCTTGATGGACATCACCATGCCTGAAATGAACGGCATTGAAGCCACGCGCCATGTCCGCCGCCAACGCCCTGATGTGCGCGTGCTGGTGCTGACTATGCACGAAAACGAAGAGTACCTCTTCCAGGTGCTGCGCGCTGGGGCTGCCGGCTATATCCTCAAAGAAGCCGCTGATACTGAGCTTATCACCGCGATCCGCACGGTGCAATCTGGGCGCTTTTACCTTTCCCCTTCAGCACAAACCATGATGGTGGGCGATTACTTGCAGCGCGTTCGCACGGGAGAAGAAAAGGATAGTTACAGCGGACTCACCGAGCGCGAGCGGGAAATCCTGAAATTAGTGGCGGAAGGGCTGACTAACAACCAGATTGCAGAGCGGCTCTTCATCAGCCCAAAGACGGTGGATACACATCGCACGCATATCATGGACAAGCTCAACCTCCACAGCCGCGCCGAACTGGTCAAGTATGCCATGCGGCGCGGTCTGTTGGAAGAATAAAAGCACGCTATAGGGGTAGCTGCTCGTAGGCTAATGTTTCCCGTTGCCAGATTCTTCGTCCTCTAGCTCCAGGTCGAACTCATCATCCTCATCTTCGTCCTCATCGAAATAGTCATCGCTGTAAAAGCCGATGTCTTTTCCAACATAGACGCTGATCAGAAAATCCTCGCGGGGCATATCGGCAGACCAGACGAGATCCTCATCAATCTGCTCAATTAATTTTGCTACGTCTGATTCTTCTAGCTCACGCTCCAGAATCAAGGTTCCATGCACCGTCGAAGTCGTAAAATGAATATCTACGGCACCTACACGGCTATTGCCCTGCATAATTGAGTAGCTTTCCGAATAGGGGGTGCGGAACTGCCGGTCAAAGCGGATATCTTCCATTCTCTGGCACGCGGCCTGCACCTCTGCTTTGGCCGCGCCTCTCCTTTCTCTCCAATAAAAACCCGGTGCGCTGCTCACTGTCCTTTTGGTCGCTGAATCCCTCTTCGCCCGGCATCCAACTGGCGCCAGGGAATACAGACCGCAAGATCAGGGCCATTATATCACGTGACAAGCAGCGCTTTCCTTGACATCCCCCACCACGATAAGCGATTACATGCAAGAGAAGAGGGCATCCTATTCACCACTGTCCACACATATCCTTCCCAGGCGGAGGTCACTGATGAGTAAACCGATCCGCATTCTCACCGTTGATGTCGGCACCGGCACACAGGACATCTTACTTTTTGAAAGCGACAAAACCATTGAAAACTGCTTTCAACTGATCATGCCCTCGCCTACCGTCATTCTCGCCGAGCGCATCAAACGCGCGACTACATTAGGCAAAGGGCTGGTACTCACCGGCTGTACGATGGGCGGTGGACCGTGCGCCTGGGCCGCCCGCGATCATGCCCAGGCAGGCTTTCCGACCTTTGCCACCCCTGATGCTGCCCGTACCTTCGATGATGACCTGGCAATGGTCGAGCAGATGGGCGTGCAGCTCGTCAGCGAAGAAGAGGCGGCGACGCTTGCCCAACAAGCTGATACCGTTCATCTAGAGATGAAGGACTTCGACGCGGCAGCTATTATCAGCGCGCTGCGGGCGTTTGATGTTGAACCAGCGGTAGATGGATTGGCAATTGCCGCCTTCGATCACGGCGCAGCGCCACCTGGCGTGAGTGATCGGCTCTTTCGCTTCACCTATATTGCCGAAACCGTGCGCAACCGGCCAGCGCCTGCGGCCTTTGCCTATCTCGACAAAACACTCCCAGCCGATCTCACCCGGCTCCAGGCGGTGGCAAACAGCGCAGCCCATTACCAGCGCCTTGCAACAGCAGCGAAGCGCGCTTCGCTGCCCTTCGCTCATCCTGCCACAGATGAGGCGCTTCCCCTGCTTCTTATGGATACCGGCTCCGCAGCGGTGCTGGGAACCCTAGACGACCCGCGTGTGCGCGGTGAGCGCGAGGCAGTGCTGGTCAATATTGGTAATTTTCACACCCTGGCATTTCATCTGATTGACAGCCAGATTGCCGGTATCTTTGAACACCACACCGGCTTGTTAGACCAGGAGAAATTAGAAGGTTTGTTGGGAAAGCTCGTGGCAGGCACCCTGACCAACGAGGAGGTTTTTGACGACAGCGGGCATGGCGCCCTGCTATTGCAGGAGCGGGACAACCGGAGCGGTAGCTTTCCCTTCCTGGCGGTCACCGGGCCACGCCGCGAAATGCTGCGGGGATCAGCCTTGCAGCCCTATGAAGCCGTTCCGCATGGAGCTATGATGCTTGCTGGCTGCTTTGGCTTGCTGCGTGCCTTTGCCGATCAGCGCCCAGATTTCGCCGTTGCCATCAACCATGTTTTGGAAAGTTGAAGGCCGGGCCGTCTTGCTCTGTGATACGCTTTGGGCGAAGCGCAGAGCAAAGACGACCTGGCCTTCAGACCCCAGGCACCCCTGGGAACTGCTCGCTTATGAGCGCAATCGAGGCTACGACATTACCGAACGACGACGGCTTGCCGCACCCCCCTTACGTCCAGCGGCGCGAGCCTCATCGCTCGACCACTCGTGAGCAGTACCCTGAACATGAGCAGCCCGACCACCTTTGCTGGCGATCTCACGCTGCTTATCGGGGTCCATAGAAGCGAATCCACGCCCCCGACCTTTCCGTTCCGTCACCATTGCGACCCTCCTTTAATTGTCATGCTGAAATTGCGCTTTCTTGGTTCCGCTGGATGGCCCAAGCTTGGCGCGCAGAACCGCCTGCCGGCCCCCGTTCCCTCATGGCCTCCCTGCCCATCGGTGTCTACACACGCTCCACACAGGTGCAAAGCCACCGGCTGGATACTCCGGCGCCTCTCCGCAAAAGCTCAGAACCTCCATCGAGGCACGGATGACTTACAAGTTCCGTGCCATCATTGAGTCGGTAGAAGCACGTCCGACTTAGGAGTAATCCGCTCTTTTAAGAAGAGATCGCTGGCTGAGAGGATGAAGGGAAACCCGACAATTCTATTGTACCAAACAGTTCAGCTTTTGTCACGCCCTTTGTCCGCTAAACAGTTTCAATTTGGTACTTTTTGGGGATATAAGACTAAAATTTGTCTTACTTTTGTTCTTCAAGGCGATTACCATAAGGGGGTTGTGCATATCCTGGCAGCTTTCAAGTCACGTCCCTCGCACTTGGGGTACATATCAGGCAGCCAGTATACCAGCCAGACTGGGGATCAAACCAGAGGGGTATCCAGTACACAGCGCAAAGAAAAAAGCTATATGTTGAGAAGAGGAAGTCCAGGGGAAGCTTCGTTGATTCCCCACTCTCGTAGGTGCCCCTTGGCGAAAAACACCTCAGCGGGAATCATCTTGGAGATCGGAATCAGTTGGGGAAAGATGAAGGCGGGAAACTTTTTCTCGGATTAAAGAGATCTGTGAATGCACAGCCTGACGGGATTGTTGAAGCGCTCTGGCAATATCTGAGGGACGCTGGCCGCTCAGTAACAGGCGGCAAATATGCTCTTGTTTCTCAGTAAGCTCGACCTCTGTGCTTTCCAGCGCCAACCGTGCCATATCTTCTAACTCACCATACTTACGGCGTCGGTATTCATCAAGATCTGTCGGAGAAAAAAGCCAACGATCTACAATACGCACCCCTGGAATGCGCCCAGACTCAACCAGATGCATAAAATGCCAATAGCTCATACGAAGCTGCTCGGCAGCCTCACGGGTCGTCAGCATGCCGTTCAGATGCTTCAAGTTATAATGCAACTCATCGCTACGGAGCGCCATCCGCATTCCTCCCTTAGGTATAGGCTTGGTAAGTACATCAGCGCAAGCTTGAATCAAGCATTCTTCCTGCGCTCAAGCACACCTAGTCATTGTGAGTATAGCATACTAGAGATGAGAGCGCAAGACATCCACACCCTGGCATCCAGGCATCAAAGACCATCAAGCCAGAGAGGGAAAGATGTCGGCAATGCACTCTTTCTGTTACCGCAAAAACGCTTTCTCGTTGCATCGATTGGAGACTTTCTCTGGAAGTAGGAAGAGGAACTCCACCTCTTCTCTACCCAATCAGAGCCTCTCCACGCAGCATCTTCTCTTCGTCTCTGATGGGACGCACTTTGGCTCCATCGCAGGGTCTGGGAGGATGGCAGCAAGGAATAATGAGGTCGCTGTAGGGAAACAGGGTCTACCCCGTGCGTCTGGGAAAGTACCGATGCATAACTGGGGCGGGGATCACCTAACCACCAAGGGGGCAACTCTACGGTGAGGAGTTTGCCGGTTCTCTCAAAACCGGCCCCCGCAAGGGGGCAGAAACCCAACGAGTGAAAGGAGAGCGCGGCTCCTCTCGATTCCGTGAAAGGAATGGATCCCCGCCGTGCAAGATGCTTATGAAGGTAAGTGAACACACCCTGGTTTTCGTACAGGAGATGGCTGGCGAAGACAACGACTCAACAAGCACAGGGGTGAGTTGGGAGGTAAGAACGCCTGCGCAGGCGGGCAGCAAGAACCCTGGCATGCAACGTATTTTCATTGTGCCAGTGTGTTCGGTCTTTTCGCTCGATAGCGCCAGCTATCATCGTTTTCTGGAAGAACGTGGCACACTCGATCAGGCATGCGCGCTCCTTGCAGCAGGTGATCTCCAGACTACCGATGGAGCCATCATTACCCGTAAGCAGGTGCAGTCCTGTATCATCGCAGCCGAAGTCGAGAGCATCCTGGGAACCTATTGTATCGAAGCGTAGACACGGACAATCAGCTATCTTTTATTGACGGGAGACCCAACCGACGGCAATGCACCGCTGACCCCCAAACCCGGCAAGATCAGCGATTCGAGCATCTGCGAAGAAAACCCTAGCCGGACTGCCCGGCGCGCGCTGCGCTGCGCTTCCTCTACAGAACCTAGTCGGTAGAGAACATAAGCAATCAACCCCTGCGCTTCGGCACTGTCAGCATTCAGGTGAACTGCCGCCCGGCAATAGCCTTCGGCAGTCTCGAATTGTTCTAACTCAGCGCAGATGAGGCCAAGATTATAATTCGCCCCAAAATGTTTTGGTTCCTTCTGCAAGATCAGTTGATAGAGTCCTAAAGCGTCAAGCTGGCTGTTTTTATCGTGGAACTGCGTCGCCAGTTGAAACGTTCCAAAGGAATCTGCGACGACCAACGCGGCACGCATTTCCTCATCAAGTCGCGCAACCGAGATGCCTGAACGAATGCCCTGCCGCACACGCTCAGCCCGCTCATTGAGTCTGCGACGACGCTCATGAGCTGCGCCCCAAGCAAGAACGGTCACCACCAGCACCAGCCCCATCACCGCCATAGACCACAACGGGTGTCGGGCAGGTAACTCTAGCACTGGACTGCTGAAAAATGCCTCAGTCAGGCTCGGTAGGTTTCCAGTAAATAGCTTGCCAATATAATCAATCGCGGCAGCACCTATCACTAAGAGACCCACTCCCAGCCAGAGCCAGCGGGAAATAATCCAGAAAAAACGAAGTGGCATCAATGGGCCACCAAAAAGAAGGCTCAGCCCATGAGTGACCCCGGTTCGATCAGGTGCCGGCGGCAGATTTGCCATACTGGCCGAGGTCTGCGACCTCTCAGCAGCGTTCTGCATCGCCTTTGTTTGAATCGACGCGCTCGGTGGAGCAGATCGCGCAAGGGCTACTGACGAACGCTTCTGAGAAGGTTGATATTCCTTTCGTCCACGCTGCTCTGCTGTCTCCATAACATTTCCTCCCAGATTCAGCGGCTACCTAGAGGTAACAAGTAGAGACCAGAAACCTCTGCCTAGCAGGGGTGATTCCCTTTCCTGGCTGCCTGCACATCGGCCAATGGCCTTGCAACTACTATGTATTATGGCTCATTGACAGGCGCTGGACAAGACGCTAAGGCTCCATCGATAAAAACACACCAGCACGATGAGGGAAACAGACATGACGTGCAACTTGCCAAAACCGCTCTCCACAAGCTACAACACCTGTATTAACGAACAACCCGGTGAGAAGGATACTGCCATAAGCCGCTATGGCGCCCTTGAGCGCTTGATAAGGAGAGCGTATGTTTCACGTTGGCATTTTGACTATCAGCACCAAAGGTGCGCGGGGCGAGCGCGAAGATACCAGTGGCGTCGTCATCCGCGAACTCATCAGCGCACCAGAGATTGGCGGTCAGGTCACGACCTATGAAATCGTCCCTGATGATCGCACCATGATTGAGGCCCGGCTCAGACAATGGGCCGATGAACACAAGCTCCCTCTTATTTTAACAACTGGCGGCACCGGCCTTGGTCCCTCTGATCTCACGCCTGAGGCGACCCTGGCCGTCATTGAACGCCAGGCGCCGGGAATTGCCGAAGCGATGCGACTGGAAAGCATGAAACACACCCCATTCGGCATGCTCTCGCGCGCCGTCGCTGGGACACGCGGCAGCACGCTTATTATCAACCTTCCTGGAAGTCCGAAAGGCGTGCGCGAATGTTTACAGGCCATCCTGCCAGCACTGCCGCACGCTATTGGCCTCCTGTCAGGAGAGATCAGCGAGCATGGGAAAGCGCCCGGCCAGTAATCAGAGAACAGGCATGCTTTTTGCAGCTTGAGATGTTCTTTGACGCCGGGCGAACGTGCGCGCCGGCAGGTAAAATGAACAGTGAAGGAGCAACGTATGCCTGGAAAATCGACAACCTCTCGCTCGCGGATCGGGGCCGGAGCAGCCACTCTCATTGGCCTGGCTGGGGGAGTAGGAGCGCTGGCGGCAGTGAACCAACTTATTGCTAGAAACACGCACGATACCTTTAGCGTCCTGAGCGGCGAATCCCGCCGCTATCCCTGGACCGAGGGTGATGTGTTCTATAAGGTTAAAGGGCAAGGCGAGCCGCTGGTGCTGCTACATGGTATCTATGCAGGCGCATCGGCTTTCGAGTGGCGCAAAAACTTCGATGTCCTCTCAGACCACTTCCGAGTCTACGCGCCTGATCTGCTAGGCTATGGCCTTTCGAGCCGCCCCCCGCTCGACTATGTCGCTCAAACCTATGTCCAGTTGCTCATTGATTTCGTGCGCGAGGCGGCTGGCGGAGCGGAACATCCTGTTCATGTCATTGCCAGCTCACTTAGCGCAGCACATCTGATCCAGGCGGCCTTCCAGCGACCCAAGCTCTTTGAGCGGCTGGTACTCATCGAGCCAACTGGTGTCTATGAATTGAATGAGGAGCCAAACCTGGCACAGCGCGCGTTTCATCAGGTGCTACGAGCGCCAATCATCGGGACGAGCATCTACAATGCTATCGTCTCGCGTGCAAGTATTCGCTCCTATCTCACGCGGCAAGCTTATGCCCGTCCAGAGGCCATCACCGACGATCTCGTCGATTACTATTACAACACCGCTCACCAGCCCGGCGCAAAATATGCGCCGATCAGCTTTATCACCGGCTATCTCAATCTCAACATTGAAGAGACCGTTTCCCGGCTAACGCACCCAACACTTATTCTTTGGGGAAAGGAAGCCAAAGTCACGCCCGTTGAGGACGCGCGTACTTTCCAGCGCCTCAACCCACGCGCGCAGCTAGAAATTCTTGAGGGAAGTTCCATGCTCCCTCAAGAAGAGCAGCCGAATCTGTTTAACCAGAAAGTCATCCAATGGCTCCGCCAGGAAACACCTGTACGCAGATAAGTACCTCTGGCTATTCAGACTCTTTGAGAGGGGATGAGTAAAGAGGAGGGTGAAAGCATCGGAGAGAAACACCCAGCGGGCCGGAATGACTGATAGTGTCATTCCGGCCCGCTAGCAAGAAAAGAAGGGCGAAAAGCCTTCCTCAGAGCGCTCGGCTACTCATCAATTTTGCCATTGGTATATAGCCAGCGGATAAAATCCAGCCGCCGGTATTCTGGAGGTTCATCCCGATAGGTTCCATTCTCATAATTATTTTGATAACGCAGGAGAAGGTCGATTTGTTCCTGGGAGAACCCTTGCTCCTGAAGGTGTTGTATTTCTTCACGCTGTGTGATGATGGATTCCGCTGAAAGCATCGTAACACCTCTTTACCCGTTGATCGGGTCTCTGTGTGCGCTCTTCTCTGAAAAAAGGAAGAGAAGAAGGGGCACCACAGTCTTCTCACTCTCAATTACGAATGATGATCGTCAAGGTTACAGACCCTCTTTGTGTATCTCTCCGGCATCCTCATCCCTGTACTCTTATATTCTCAGGATACCCTTTCGATGCGGAAATAGCTGTAAAGTAATTCACCTTTCTGCTGTGAGCCTCGGTACGATGGAAGAAGCGCTCCAGCGCGTCCCTGGATCACCCCGAACAAAGAGCCGGCGCAGGAACATTACTCTTTGCTCGAGTAATGTTCCTGCGCCGCTGGCGCGTGTGATCTTCTCCCAAAGGAGCATATGCTAGTGCCTGGCTTGCTCTCCTTTATTCCCCATCTCTCGCACGTGGCAGCGCAAAGGCAAAAGTTGTGCCTGTCTCGCTCTGATTGCGATTGCTTTCAGCCCAGATACGTCCACCATGCAGCTTGATAATGGCGTGCGCCAGATAAAGGCTGACCCCTATCCCCTCATATTGATGAGAACCCAATGCGCTGGGATGATGAAAACGGTCAAAGAGATGATCGAAATCTTCAGGAGCGACCCCAATGCCTTTATCGCTCAGCGTGACCACCAACTCTTGCTCATCTCCCAAGACATTGACTGTCACCGGCCCACCGCTGGGAGAATATTTAATCGCGTTGTCGATCAAATTGCCCGTAATAGAGCGAACTCGCTCACGATCCGCAAAGATATGCGTATCAGATGCCCAGACGTTCAGAGTCAGCCGATGCTGCTCAGCAGAAATTTGAATCGATTGAACAACCGTCCTGACCAGGTCAGCCAGATCAAAATCCGTCGGATGTAATTGGATTGTGCCACGCTGAAGCAGCGAAAAATCGAGCAGATTGTTGACCAGTCGCTCCAGATGCTCTGCTTCGCTTTGAATGATTCCCAGGCAGCGATGCTCATAACTTTCGGGCGCCGATTGATGCACCTGTCCTTCTGCCGATTCTTGAATGGCCTCAGCCATCCTACGCTCAGCCCGCCGCAGCAGGTGCTGAGTATAGCCCTTGATGGGGGTTAAGGGTGTCCTGAGTTCATGCGAGACACTGGAAAGAAATTCATCCTTCCATTTTTCAATCTGCTTCCGGTCAGTGACATCGTTGAGTATGGCAATAGCGCCTACCAGCCGCCCTTCAGCGTCATGATACGGGGAAGCACTGATATTGAGCGTCAAGGGTATGGACTCAGACGCGCCTCCGGCAATGAGTTCCGCCTGAACAGGTTCCTGCCGGCGACATGCCTGCGTCAGGAGCTGTCCCAACTCCACTAACCAGGGTTCATCTGGGGCGTGCAGCACATCGGAGAGCGACGAAGCGCCCTTGCCCAAATCGACCCCAGCACGCGAGAGCAACGTGCGCGCCATTGGGTTCATCGGATGGACAAAACCATCTTCGTCTACAATGAGCAGCCCTTCGGCCATTGTCGCTACAATGCGTGCCAGCCGCTGATGCTCAAGATGCGCCTCTTCCCAGAGACCCTGCTCTGCCTGGCATAGCCGCATATTCTCCAACGCCATTGCCGCGTAATCAGCAAGAGCCGCCAGAAATTCCTCATGCTCCCTGCTGAAAATCCCCCAGGACTCATCGGCCAGCCCCAGCAGGCCAATCATCCGTCCCTTGCAGACCAACGGATGGGCAATAAATGCCTCGATCCGCTCCGCCAATGTCTGATTGAGCGCTTCATCCCTCAGTTCATCGGGGGCATCAAGGATTTGTCGCACAGCAACCTGAGGCAACTTGACTGGTGGCAAACCGGCACGCAAGACTTCAAATGCAAGCCGCTCAACATTCTGCTGTAAGAAGTGCTGACCAAGCGGATGACGTGCCATAACTACAAGCTCATAGTTGCCAGCGTCATCTACCAACAACACTGAGCAGGCTGCAAAATGACAGACCTCCTTCAGCGTGCTGAGCAGTGTCCGCCAGACCTCGCGCTGGCTTGTTGCCTCAACAAAGGCTCGCCCGGCCTGGCGGAGCAAACGAAACTGCTCCACAGCAGAAAGGGCGGGTGTCGGCTGACCAGGCGGCAGCAGCATCGCTTGATCGGTAGAAGATGGGACGCGCACAGCCCGCGCCGGATGAAACGGGGGAGCCGGCACAGGCGCCACCGGAGGGGCGAGCAAATCTTGCATATCGCGGTATCCAGCAACAAGAGGATCGCTTGCCGATTGTGCAAGAGCATCAGAATTTTGCACTGGGGTCTCCTCTCCGTCCTGATATGGTAGACCCAATAGGCACCTAAAAAATCCAGTTGCTTCCTTAAAGACTATACCATAAAACCAGGGAGAGAATGCAATATCTAGTTCAAAAACTCCCATGTTGCCCGCTAGCAAACTTTATGCCACGCTTCCAACTCACTGATTACGCCTCCTCGTTTTTCTCGAGAAAAATACACCACGCTCAAGCCTCGGCGCTCCTGCTCAGCGGTACTTCTTTCCTACTCTGACAAGAGAGTCCCTTGAGGGCTGGACTTAGAACTCTCTAGAGCTTATAATAGGCGCGGTGTTCTCCTCCCCCATCTGCGGGTGTAAGAGAAGTTTTGCGCGTAATGTGTCCCCTCTAGCTCTCTTTCCTGCCGTCCCATGATGTTGTAACTATCCCATCTGCCACCGTTGGGCTAGAAGGTTGTCGCTGGGTTGAGGAAGGATCTCGCAAGCGCATGAATAGGCTATTCAAATCACACAAGAACCAATCTACCCCATCTCACCGCTCATCGCATTCACCTGGCCCATCTGGCCCTGAGCCTAAAGGCCCCTTTCAGGTGTCCGTTCGTCTGGCGGTGACCATCGTTACACTCTTCGTCCTTGGCCTGGGCCTGCTTATCTGGTTCGCTGCCGCCAGTCATACCACCGATAATTACCAACAAATTCCTATTAGCCAGATATTGACAATGGCTGATAAGCATCAGGTTGCTCAGGCTACTATCGATGGCGATCAACTACAAATTCTTGCCAGGGATGGCAAGAAATATGCGGCAACCAAAGAAAGCCAGCAAGCCGTTACTGACCGGCTGACTCAGGATGGTGTCCAGGTCACAGTGAACCCGGCCTCTGGTGGGTTCAGCCAGTGGTCACAGGTTGCCATCAACGTGGTCATTTTGCTCCTGATTGTGGGCTTCGTCGTGGCACTGGTGCGCCGGAACTCCATGAATGGCGGCCAGGCTGTTCCCTTTGGACGTAGCAAGGCGAAACGCTTCAGCGAGTCGCACCCCTCTATCCTGTTCCAAGATGTCGCCGGGGTGGAAGAAGCAAAACAGGAACTTGAAGAGATCGTTCTGTTCCTCAAGCATCCTGAAAAGTTCGTCTCAATGGGCGCGCGTATTCCCAAGGGGGTATTGCTCGTTGGCCCGCCAGGAACAGGGAAGACGTTGATTAGCCGGGCGGTGGCTGGTGAGGCCGGGGTAGCCTTCTTCAGCGTCAGCGGCTCAGAGTTTGTAGAGATGTTCGTTGGCGTGGGCGCCTCGCGCGTGCGCGACCTCTTCGCGGCAGCGAAGGAAAATGCGCCGTGT
Source organism: uncultured Ktedonobacterales bacterium (assembly GCA_964522745.1). Classification (GTDB taxonomy): domain Bacteria; phylum Chloroflexota; class Ktedonobacteria; order Ktedonobacterales; family DATBGS01; genus DATBHW01. The sequence continues at coordinate 57,027 of CAZFWN010000006.1, read as the reverse complement.
ATCGTCTTCATCGATGAAATTGATGCGGTAGGGCGACAACGTGGCGCGATGCCCACTACCGGCAACGACGAGCGCGAGCAAACGCTCAATCAGTTGTTGGTCGAAATGGATGGCTTCGATAAAAACACGAATGTGATCGTCATCGCTGCCACGAATCGGCCTGATGTGCTTGATCCAGCCCTGCTGCGGCCAGGCCGCTTTGATCGTACCGTGACGCTTGAGAAACCCGATATTAATGGCCGGCGTCAGATCTTGTCTGTCCATGCCAAGGACAAGCCAGTGGCGCGGGAAGTCGATATGAACCGTCTAGCTCGCCAGACTGCCGGGTTCTCTGGGGCAGACCTTGCCAATCTTATGAACGAAGCCGCGCTTCTGGCCGCGCGACATGACCGCACGGAGATCGTCGTAGCTGATCTTGAAGAATCCATCCTGCGCGTCGTGGCTGGCCCTGAGCGCAAAAGCCGCGTGATTACCGAATCGGAGAAGGCGATCATCGCCTATCACGAGGTTGGGCACGCCATTGTGATGCGCTCGCTGCCCGGCTCTGACCCGGTGCAGAAGGTCTCCGCCATTGCACGCGGCATGGCATTGGGTATCACCGTTTCGGCGCCTTCCGAAGACCGCTATCTCATGCGTCGCTCCGAGTTATTGGCAAAGATGGCCGGCCTGATGGGAGGCCGCGCCGCCGAAGAGCTTATCTTTGGCGACATCACCACTGGTGCCTCTAACGATATTGAGCGCGTGACGACTATTGCGCGCAAGATGGTCTGTGAGTTTGGTATGAGTCCTCTGGGGCATATCCAATTCAAACCGGCAGAGGAAGGCGGCATACTCAGCCCACAGACCGCTGCACGGGTAGATACCGAGATCAGCTGCCTGGTCGATCAAGCCTATCAGACCGCGATAGCTGTTCTCACCGAGCGGAAAGAGAAGCTGATAACCATCTCAGAGCATCTGATTGAGGTAGAGACCATTGATGGTGATGAGCTAGATCGGTTGCTTCTAGACCGACCGCATGAAGAACTCGATCAGCAGATTCCACCGATTACATTGGATGTCTTTACCCAGGATGCCCTGGCGCAATAAGGGCTAGCATTCTATTGGTTGGCAAAGGGCGCAGCACCAGGCCAGCCTGGCAACAATCGAAGAGAGCATAAGATGGATAGAAAGAGTGGGCGCACCAGGCTGAAGCGCCCACTCGATCCTTTCTTCGGGGAGCGGCATGACACGCACATTTATTGCTATTGAGCTGAGTGAAGAAGCTCGCACTCACCTCAGCAGAGAGATTCGTCGGCTTGCCCAGGCATTGCCCCGTCTGCGCTGGGTAGACCCAGCGAGCCTGCATCTGACCCTTGCCTTTCTGGATGAGCTAGACGACCTTCAGCTTGCAACGGCTTCCCAGATAGCTCTTGAAGTCGCCCAAAAGACGAGACCATTTACCCTGACTATCGGAAAGTTCGGCACGTTCGGCCCAGCCCACAGCCCGCGTGTCATTTGGGCAGGTGTGGATGGTCATCTTCAACGCCTGTTCGATCTCCAGGCACATCTGGCAGCCAGTTTGGCAGCCAAAGGCTTTCCACCAGACGAGCGCCCCTATTCGCCACACCTGACGCTGGCACGTATCAAAGATGCGCTGAGCGATCAGGAACTTAGTACATTGCGGCGATTCATCCCGGCAACCTCTTCTTCTCATACAAAGCACCACACCTCCTCCCCATCAGAGGCAGATACAGCAGCTATCCCGGTGCAACACCTGAGCGTCATGAAAAGCGAGTTGCTGCGCGCAGGCCCGCGCTATACGCGCTTACTTCTCTGCCCATTTGAGACCTGATAAGCATTGCTTCGCTCAGATTCTACCAAGCAAACGTAAAACAAGAAGAATACCCCTTGACTCTTGGCCCACAAGGGAGTATCCTCTGCGTCGGGGTGGACCGACGGGTTCCACCATCTTCTGAAAGTAGAGGAGGTGTTAGATAGCTATTGTTTTCGTAGGCAAATAGCATCTTATGTGTTCATGCTGAACACATTCAGGACCGTAGCGCACTCCTGAGTAAGTCGGCTAACTGGATAGCCGCAACCAAAGTCGTGGATTCTTAAAACGCAGGCTGAAAGAGCCGCAACAGGAGAAATCTCCTGCGGGTGCGTTCACACCCGGTTAAATCTGTTGGGACTGTGATTCGGAACCGTCCGGTCCCTTGCCCGGCTAGGGCCATACAGGGAGCGATCTCCCTGCGATGTGCGGAGATATTCACCGCAACCGAGTATGTTTGAATACAAAAAGGAAGGCAGTACAGCATGCTCACCAAAACAAACGGTCTCATTGGTATGGTTATCGGGGTCATCCTGGCAATTGCTGGCGCCATTACCTACGTTGCGCTGAAGTTTACCATCCTCTCGCTCGGTCAGCATAAGGTTGGCGCAGGCTTGCTCGTCCTTGGCGTCATTCTTCTCGCGGTCGGTATTTATGCCTATTTGAGCGGCAGCAAGAATGCTACTGCTGCTCGGAGGTGATCTGGCCCGCTGCTCCATCCAATGTTCAAGCGCGTCAATAAGCGATGCCCACCTTCTAGGAGAGCTTCTTTCTAGCTAGAAGGTGGGCATCGCTTATTGGGAAGTATCCTGAGCTATAAAACGGGCTGTCGCTTCAGCTTGACGCCCAAGCAACTATCTGCTACCATGAGGACAAAGCAGCCAGGAAGAACAGGAAGGCGAAGGGCATGATCACGCTTAGCCTCCGTGTACTCTCCCATAGCACTGCCATCGAATCTCTGCTAGATATTCCTGCCACGCGAGGAACTATCCAGAGCGTCTTTCCTCGCGCAGCAAATCTCTTGTTAGGAGGGCAGTTGCTAACGCTACATGCACGCGAGACCCCTTGTGCGCCCAATGGGATAGTGCTGGCGGTGCAAGCGAACCAGAAACCACTCGCCGGCTTCCAGGCCAGGATGCCGTTTTTCGTTGAGCGCGGCGTCATCTCTTTCCCTGCTCTCAATGTACGTCTAAGTCTCCAGCAGAGCCACCCCTGGTCTCCTCGTCCCCCACTCGCACCCGCCTCTTGCCCAACAGAACGCTTGCAGGACAACCTGACACGACTTGAGGCTATCCTGGCTGCAAAAGCGCCGCCTGATGGGCTGGCAGCGCTAGCGAGCCAGGTACGCGAGACATCGGAAATGCGCAGCAACAGATCACTGCTGCGGATAGGCTCAGAAGCAGCACAAGGTCTCCTAGAGGGGGCCATCCAACAGCACCTACCGCTCCTACGCCAAAGCGCTGCCACCCTTATTGGATTGGGGCCTGGCCTGACACCATCGGGAGATGATGTGCTGATTGGATTTATAGCAGCCACACTGCTTCTCAGTGAGGCTCTTGGACAAAGCACTGCTCTGTATCAACGCTTCAGCGCCGAAGTGTTCGCCATCGCCTCTAGCCGCACCAACAAGTTGAGCCTCACCTGGATGGAATATGCCGGACGTGGTGAGGTCGCTGAACACTTGGGGCGGCTCTTTCAAGCCCTGGTGCTTGATACAACTTTCGTTCTGGAAAACGTCGCGTTGGAGGTACTCAGTAGCGGCGCCACCTCTGGTGGAGACCTCCTGGCAGGAATTATTCTTGGTGGTCGTTGTCTGATAGCCCCTTTATAGCAAGCGAGGGAGTAAACACAATGACATTCACGGTCAATGATGCCCTGAAAGTCGGTCCCTTACGCTGCGCCCGCGTGCTGGCTGGGACGAATGGACTCAACCGCGCACTCTCCTATGTCAACGTCATGGAAGTGCCCGACATTCTCAAGTGGGTCAGACAGGAGGAACTTTTACTGACTACTCTCTACCCTATGCGCGACATGACCATCTCACCCAGCGAATTGATTCGTGAACTCTCTCGACGCAGCCTGGCAGGAATCGCTATTAAGATCGGGCGCTATGTAGACACCATTCCTGATGAGATGATCGAAGCTGCCGAACACGAACGCCTTCCCCTGTTAGAGCTTCAGGCCGACGTATCGTTTAACGACATTATCAATTCTCTTCTCGCTGAAATCTTAAACACGCAAGCTAGCAAGCTACGACATTCCCAAGATGTACATCAACGCTTCACAGAGATCGTCCTGGCAGGCGGCGGTCTCTCAGAGATAGCCGAGAACCTGGCTGCCCTGTTGCAGAGTACGGTACTCATCGTGGCCCAGGACCGGCGGGTACTGGCCTCTGCTGAACAGAATGGTAGTGGAATGTTGGCCCGCCTTATTACAAAGCAAGGTGACCATCAACAACTTGAGATCGAGGAATTTGCTGATGGGGCAAAATCCAGCAAGGCCGTATCAACAAACAGGCGTGTTTTCCACGCAGGTGGGGAAGCTATTCCCTGCGCTGTACGTCCTATCCGCGTTGGAAGCACCATGTATGGTTCGATTATTGTCGTACTCACTACTCAGGAACTCCATGATGGGGTTGGTATTGCTATCGATCACGCGGCCACTGTTGCAGCGCTTGATATGATGAAACAGCAGGCAGTCCTCAATGTGGAGCGTCGTTTTCAAGGCGACTTCCTTGATGATTTACTTTCCGGGCGCATTCAATCACGAGAGATTCTCCTGGCACGTGCCAATGCCCTGGCTTGGAACCTGGAGCGCCCGGCTCTGGTCATGGTGATTGCCTTTCATCGCGCAGGCCAGGATCCTGCCCAGCGCTGGCGCAACCACAGTTCTTTCCGCCGCGATGGCACCCGGCTGATTGATGTGGCACGGACATCGCTTCAAAAGCTAGATCGCTCTGCAATCTTATGGGAGCGCTCAGATAGCCTCGTGGCTTTGCTGAGTGAACCTTGTGCCCATCTGAGCCAGCCTGCACAGGTGCGCAAGACCAGCATACACATTGCTCAGCAGATTCGTGAGCAACTACAGATCGCCGGTGGGGAAAGCTGTTCTACCATCGGCATTGGTCGGCCCTCTAGCGATGCTCTCAAGCTGCACCTCAGCTATGAAGAGGCTCGCCAGGCGCTGACTATCGGCGCAAAGGTCTGGGGAAGTGGGGCAGTGACGCATTTTGATGACCTGGGCGTTTATCGTATTCTGCATCATCACGCTGATAAAGCCGAGTTGGATACCTTCGCGGAGGAAGCGCTTGGCAAGCTCATCGACTATGATCGCAAGCGCAACACAGATCTCGTTGATACGCTGGATGTCCTCTTGGACTGCAACCTGAATATCTCCGTCGCCGCCCGCCGGCTCTATCTGCATTACAACAGCCTGCGCTATCGCCTCCAGAAAATCGAAGAACTCATCGGGCCTTTTGTCGATAATGCGCACCACCGATTTACTCTGCAATTTGCTCTGCGTATCCGCAAAGCACGACAATTGTAGACTGGCTCAGCAGCAAAACGAGACACCTAAAATCCTCAAAAATGCCCAAAGGAGGCTAGAGGCGCTCGTCATAATTCTCCGTAGACAACTCCCCTCTGCCTTTGCTATGAATACAATCTAACCGATACCAGCACAGAAAGATACCTCTTCTTCAGCAGAGGGATTGAGGACAGGAATGGTGACAAAAAGACTGGTCCGGCGGAATTTCTACAGCGACTCGGTAGCGCTGATGACCCTTTCTCGCGTGCTTGCAACGCTACCAGGAGTTGAGGATGCCGCCGCCGTCATGGCAACCGAGATGAATCAAACACTCCTCAAGGAAGCAGGCTTGCTAGACGATCAGAGCGAGAGCCTGGATAATGGCGGGCCGAACGATGTACTGATCGTCGTGCGCGCTGCATCGAGCGAGGCAGCCGAAGCCGCACTGCGAGAGGCAGAACATGGGCTGGGCGCTTCTCAGCGCAGCGTCACGAACATGCAAACACCGCAGCCACGCACGATAGCGCAGGCATTGCTCCAACCAACGCCTCCCAACCTGGCTTTGATTTCTGTTCCCGGCACCTACGCCGCTGTTGAAGCGCGCGCGGCGCTGCTAGCTGGATTGCATGTGTTGCTCTTTAGTGACAACGTCAGCCTGGAGCAAGAGATCATCCTCAAGACGCTGGCAGCCCAACGCGGCCTGCTCTTGATGGGACCAGATTGCGGCACCGCTCTTCTTGGTGGGATAGGTCTCGGCTTTGCCAACACGGTGCCACCTGGCCCAATTGGGATCGTGAGTGCCTCTGGCACCGGACTTCAGCAGGTATCCTGCCTCATTGCCGGCTATGGGTCTGGGGTCTCTCAGGGCATTGGCACTGGTGGACGTGATCTCTCAGAAGCTGTCGGTGGGCGCACCATGCTGGCGGGCCTTGAATTGCTCCAACAGAATGAGGAAACGCAGGTAATTGTGCTGATCTCTAAACCACCCGCCCCTGCTGTCGCCAGGAGAGTAATCGAGGCCACCGCTCAGGGAACAAAACCAACGGTCATCGCGTTTCTAGGGGCCGATTTGACCCACCTGGCTTCTCTCTCCCGACCCTCTTTGCACGCAGCCAACACCTTGAGCGATGCAGCTCGAATAGCGGTGCGTTTGGCAGGAGGCCAGGCGCCATCACCAGGCATCATCCTATCCGATGAGGCACAAGTGGCTATCCAAACCGCCAGGGCTGCGCTCCATCCTGAGCAGCGCTACGTCCGAGGTCTCTTTTCAGGGGGGACGCTCTGCGATGAAGCGATGATGCTCCTCAGCGCCCAGCTTGGCCCCATTTACTCCAATATTCCCCTGCACCCGGACTGGAAGCTAGGGAACGCCAGTATCAGCCGAGAGCATACGGCTATTGACTTCGGCAGCGACGAATTTACGATAGGCCGCCCACACCCCATGATCGATGCTGGTCTTCGGCTGCGGCGTCTGGAGCAGGAGGCCCGCGATCCGAAAACGGCGGTCATCCTGCTTGACATAGTCTTAGGCTACAGCGCTCATGCCGACCCAGCCAGCGAGTTCGCCCCAGCCATTGAGCGCGCCAGGGCCAGCGCCGCCGCCAACGGGCGCACGCTGGTGTGTATCGTCTCGCTCTGTGGAACCGAACAAGACATCCAGGGACTCTCTTTTCAACGAGACCAGCTTCGCCAGGCCGGCGCGCTCGTCTTTACCGAGAACGCCGTAGCGGCCCAGGCCGCCGCCGAGATTGCCAGGACGCAGCAGGTATAAGACATGACCAGCAGAAAAACCAGGAACAGAGAGGACAGAAAGCATGGCTGAGCAAGGGCTTTTCGGGAGCGAGCTGCGCGTGGTAAACATCGGTCTGGAAATGTTTGCGGAGGCTCTGGCTGCCCAGGGAGCCGAACCCGTGCGAATGGCGTGGCAACCGCCGGCTGGAGGCATGGGCGATGAACTCTGGGCTACCCTGGCCGAACCACGCATCGAGGCTGCCAACGAGCGCGCCGTGCGGCGCATGCTGGAAGCCAGGCCCAGAGTGGTGGATGTCCTTCCCGCCCAGGAGGTGGTGCCCGGCATGCACGCTCACGCCATCTTTCATGCCGGGCCACCCATCACCTGGGAGCGCATGTGCGGTCCATTGCGGGGCGCGGTCATCGGCGCCCTCCTGTACGAAGACCTGGCGCAGAATGAACAAGACGCTGTGAAGCTGATTGAACAGGGCCAGATTGAATTCTCCCCCTGCCATCACCATCAGGCAGTGGGACCAATGGCCGGCGTTCTCTCAGCCTCGATGCCAGTGTATGTGCTGGAAAATCCGGTGCATGGCAACCGGGCCTACTCGACGCTGAACGAGGGATTAGGCAAGGTCTTACGCTATGGGGCAAACGATCAGGAGGTGCTTGACCGGCTACGCTGGATGCGCGATGTCCTGGGGCCGGCTCTCAGCCGGGCTATTCGCGCCGCCGGCGGCCTCGACATCAAGCAACTTACGGCTCAAGCGTTACAGATGGGCGACGAATGCCATAACCGCAACCGGGCGGCCAGTTCCATCCTCATTCGTACCCTCGCCCCCTTCCTGGTAGAGACCAGCCAATCGTCTCAGGAGACAGCGAGCGTACTACGATTTATGGGCGACAACCAGCATTTCTACCTCAATATCTCGATGGCCTGCTGCAAAGCCGCTGCCGATGCAGCAGCCGGTGAGCCATATAGCAGCCTGATCACCACTATGGCTCGCAACGGCACCGACTTTGGCATCCGCGTCAGTGGACTCGGCGAGCGCTGGTATACGGGTCCGGCACAGAAAGTACGCGGACTCTATTTCAGCGGCTTCAGCGAGGCCGATGCCAACCCCGACATTGGCGACAGCACCATCTCTGAAACGGTGGGCATTGGAGCCTTTGCGATGGCAGCAGCCCCGGCTATTGTTCAGTTTGTCGGGGGCACGCCCGCTGATGCGCTGCGCTATACGCTCGATATGTATGACATCACCCTGGCAGAAGATGGCTCGCTGGCACTCCCATCGCTCGATTTTCGCGGTGTACCTGCCGGCATTGATCTGCGCAAGGTCGTCCACCTGAATCTCCTCCCCATCATCAATACGGGTATTGCTCATCATCTGCCTGGTGTCGGCCAGGTAGGCGCTGGTATTGTCGAACCACCCAGGGAATGTTTCACTCATGCTCTGGCCGATCTTGCCACCACACTTCACCAGACACCGCCATTATGATAGGGGTTCGGCATCACTGGTCTTCTGGAACTGGAGACTCTGATGGAGCAGCATTTCCTGCTGGCGGCTGAGAGAGATGCGAGGCGCCTTGCGTCTCTAGTTGATAGAGATGGTGGAGCAAATTGCGCGCCCCAGCCGCTGCATCAAACGGAACTTGCTCGCTGAGCTTGGGATCATTGGCGACGGCCTCGAATTGGGCAACGATGCGACGGATGGTTGCCAGATCGGTAATACGTCGCCGCAGCACTGCATCATACGTTTCGGCCAGCGCTTGAGGCGAGATAATCGACGGCGCCACCGCCGGAGCCGGCTCCGGCGGAACGGCCCCCCCGCGCGGGGGAGGAGCAATCGGCGTTACTCGCGGCGCAGATGGAAGCAACTGCCCAGGCAAAACAAGCGAAGGGATTGTTCCTGCTGGGGGTTGCGCGCCCGCGCCCGCGATAGGAAGCTGCGTCGCTGGTTGCGTTGCAGGCATGCTCCGCTGTGCTGTGTTCTCAAGAGGTGACCCCGCACCCTGCCAGCTTGTTGGAAGAATGGTCGTCGGATGTGATACTGTCGGGGATGCGCGGGGGGAACGTGGCTGACCCGGCAAATGCGGCCCTTCCTGGAGACCTATCTTTACCGTATGAATAGCCACACCACGATCAGCAACCAACTCTCGCATGGCGCTGGTCAACAGATCATTTACCCGCATCAAGGGAGCCTGCTCATGTTCCTCACCCATCAGGCCAGCAGATGCCTTCTTCTGTGAGGCACTACTCGCAGGGTATGGGCGGAAATCATCGGCAGAGAGCGTGCTAACCACATCCTGCACAGCAGCTACTAATTGCTCTTGAATAGGCAAACGCCAACTCCCCGTATTACGGACTGCTAGATACTCTTGACCAGGCACCACCTGATACATCAGCGCGATATCCAACACCACCTGTTCGCCAGACAACAGCGTAAGCGCCAGCGCGCGCAGATCATAGCGTATCTGGTGCGTCTCTACCACCCCCAGAAGTTTCTCCCCAGGGATGCGCAGATTGAATCCGGGTTGAAGCGTGCGATGATATTTCTGAAAGAGGCCCATTACAGCCACAGTACCGTCTTTGACAGGCTGGTAGCGCTCGCGCAACGCCACTACTCCCAATGCCACCAGCAAGAGGCTCAAGATGATTGCAAAAAGCGGGACAAAGAACACAAAGAAGGTCACAGCCGTCATGATGATGAAGCCGCTAATCACGCTGATTAGCCAGAATACATCCGATGTAGCGTAGAGCAATACGGCTGCCTGAAGCAGCCCAATAGCAGCGAAGATAAAGAGCATCGGCCCGGCAAGAGTGTGCTTATTCGCCAGCACCAATAAGAAGAAGAACATCACAAACACCAAGGGAACAAGCCAGGGAGAGTGGTGCCTGAAGTTTCGCCAACCGGGAAGTGAAGAGCCGCCTGAGCGAACAGACACTTGCTCAGGTGGACCGTTCGCAGAAGGTTCTGAAGGTGATGAAGAAAAGGGCTGCGTAGCTCTCCGCCGCCGCAGGGTTGGGGGTGAAACCAACTCGGTCATGCCAGGATCGTCCATTGATGGACGCATTTCTGGCAAGGGAAGCGGCCTGGGTAGCTGAGCCGTTGGCATCTCTGCCGGACGGGATACTGGCGTGGCGTGAGGCGTTGGATAGGGAGGCAAGGAAGATACTGGCAGATCAGCCGAGACATCTTCATCTGGCACAAACTCAGCGTCCTCATCCTGCGGGGGAGACAGCTTCCGATTCTGAGTAAGCCGCCGCCGAATTTCTGCCATACGCAAGCGCTGTAATTCTTGAGAAGAATCTGGAAGCTGCTCGTCTTCTTTATTTCCATCCAGGTCAAGGAAGTCCTGATCGGAATCACCCAGCATATCGGCTCCTGGCTTACCAAGCCCCACCAGAATTGAATCCTGGAGCATATCCGAAATGGCTTCTTCACCACTCCCTAGACGCTCTACAAGCAACTAATTCAGCCTGTTTTCTCTACTTGCAGAAGTCGGGCCACCTTTCTCACTTTCGCTCGCTGGACGCTTTGTTTTACAGCAATTACCGCTGCCAACACTGCACTCAACACCGCCAGAGCGTTTGGGCGCCTCTACCTCATTGACAGGTATCTGAATGGTCGCGCCGCTCTCCAGCATTACTTCCAGTGTTTGCTTGATAACGTTGATATTGACCACTTTGCCCAACCCGCTTGGCGTCGTCACAAAAGCCCCAACCGAAGGAAGACCCTGCCTGGCCTCGATATACTGGTCATTCTCATAGGCCAGACAGCACATCAGCCGCCCGCACACACCGGAAATCTTCGAGGGGTTCAGCGGCAGACCTTGCTCTTTTGCCATCTTGATTGAGACGACCCCAAACTCGGTCAGCCAGGAGCTACAACAGAGGGTCTTGCCACACGGGCCTACCCCACCCAGCAGCTTTGCCTGATCGCGCGCGCCGATCTGGCGCAATTCAATGCGAGTGCGGAACTGCGCCGCCAGATCACGCACCAGGACGCGAAAATCGACCCGTTCCTCCGCCGTAAAGTAAAAGGTCAGCCGGCTCCCGTCATAGGTGTACTCGGCCTCCACCAGCTTCATCGGCAGTTTATGAAAGCCTACCCGTTGAGCGCACTTGACTAGGGCGTTTTTTTCTTTGCTTTTAAAGGCTAACAACTGGCGTAAATCATCCTCAGTCGCCAGCCGCAGGATAGGCTTCAGCGGATCGGTTACTTCTGTATCTACGACCTGCCTGGGAGCAACCACCACTCGTCCCGCTTCAATGCCACGCGCTGTCTCAACAATGACGAAATCGCTTTTCTTTAGCTCTTTGCCAGCGGGATCAAAGTAGTAGACGCGGCCAGCAGGCCGGAAACGCACGCCGACAACCATTACCATGTTGCCGCTCCTTAGGAAATCTCATTGGTCAGCAGGATCGCCTCGGCAACCTCCCGCATCGATTTGCGGTTATTCATGCTCAGTTTCTGGATGCGGCGAAACGCCTCCTGCTCGGCCAGCCCGTGTTTTTCCATCAGCAAGCCCTTCGCGCGCTCGACCACCTTGCGGGTCGCCAATTGCTCCTGCAAATCCTTCGCCTGCTGCTCAATGGCGCGGAACTCAGCAAAGCGCGCCAGGGCAATCTCAATGGCTGGTCGGATGTCGCTTTGACGCCAGGGCTTGACAATATAGTTGACCACCCCGGCGGACTTGGCGCGATCAACCAACTCCTGATCATTAAAGGCGGTGACCAGCACCACCGGCGCGATCTTCTCATGCGTCAGTGTCTCAGCCGCCGTAATGCCATCCAGTTCCGGCATGCGAATATCCATCACCACCAGATCGGGTCGCAATTCCCGCGCCAGATTGACTGCGCTGACCCCATCAACCGCCTCACCCACGACCAGATAACCCTGGCGGGTCAATTCTTCTTTCAGATCGATACGGATGATAGGTTCATCATCCGCGATAATAATGCGTGTCGGCATAGGTAGACCCCCCAAACCTCTTCTCAGCTTCAAGTCCAATGCTGCGAGCGCATAGGAAAACCTGAGTAAGCCAAGAAATTTTAAAAATTTGCTGTCAGGAAAACCCGCTATCGGGAGTATAGCACACCAGTGACAGGCGGGCAACGGCCTTGTTGAAACATGCCTGGCCTCATAGCAGCCCTATGAAGCTTTGCTCTGGAGGCCGGCCAGCACACTCTCCGGCAACCCTTTCCAATCGAGAAAGGCGTATTTTGTTTCAGCCAATCGGCGCGCCAGATCCCACTCGCCCGCGCTCAGTGTTCCCAACTCGAAGGGCACACCAAGCGCGCCGCTGAATCCCTGGAGAAACGCAGCACGCATCTGCGGCCAGGTCACACCCGGAGCAAAGGTTCGCACACTGGAGGCAGCCTCCTGATAGGCTGCCAGTGCCCCCTGTCGCCCTTCCTCTGTTGGATAGTTCAGCAGCGAGAAGAGCAGCGCTCCTCGCTCCTCTAACGGGACCGTCCCCTGCTGCAACACCGTATTTTCTTTCCAGACCTGCGCGCTGCCCACCAGCTTGCGCCCATTGCTCGTCAGATCAGCCTGCGTTGAGTAGGCAAAGCAGGCTGCCGTTTGTTGCTTGCTCATCCGGTTGGTGCTGACCTCAGAATGAATGCCAAATGGCTCCAAAGCGTTGATAATGCCCTGCGCCAGCCAGGCATAGGCCGGCACTACGCCGCCTGGCACACCATACTCTGTCGAGATCGTGATGCTATACGTAAACTCATCAACATGCAGCACCGCCCGGCCTCCAGTTGGACGTCGCACCAGAGCAATTCCCTGGTCGGCGCAGCGCTCCACCAGAATCTCACGCTCCACATCTTGAAAGCGCCCCAGCGAGATCGCCGGACGCTCCCAGGCAAAGGCGCGCAGCGTTGGAGGCGTCTCACCGCGCAGATGAAACGTCAAAATAGCCTCATCAATCGCCATATTCAGCGCGGCGCCCTGTACGCCAGTATCAAGGAAACGATAGGAGGAAAACGCAGGCATAGCCGCCTTCTTTCAGGAAAAGAAGAAATGAACACCAGTGTGCTACAATAAAAGAAATCCACGCTGCTCACTGTCTGACTTCTCAGGCTGGTCCCCTGGCGCTCGAAGAGAGTAAGCGCATCATCCCTGAGCTATCATCTATAAAGGCTATCACAGCATGGGGCAATTTGAAAAGCATGTTTTTATCTGCACCTCTGGCAAATGGTGTCCCACCAAGGATGGCAATTCGCTGGCGGTGCATGCCTATCTGAAAAAGTGCGTAGCCGAGGCTGGTCTGACTGAACACATCCGCATCAACCACTCCGGCTGTCTCGATCAATGTGGCAATGGGCCGATGATGGTGATCTATCCAGAAAACGTCTGGTATTGGGGCGTAACGCTAGCAGATGCAGAGGAAATCTTTGAGGAGCATCTGGTGGGCGGAAAGCCCGTCGAGCGCCTGGTCTACCGCCCGGCCAAAGCAGGAAAGAACAAGCTCCCACGTGACGAGCGCGAACGCCCCATCGGACGTCCAGAACGCAAACCAGCATGAGGTAAAAACGCCATGAAGATCTTTATTTCGACGGACTTTGAGGGCGTCTCAGGGATCGTCGATTGGGATCAAATTCTGCTCAATGGACGTGATTACGATCTGGGGCGCCGGCTCCTGCTCGACGAGACCAACGCGGTCATCGACGGCGCGATGGAGGCCGGGGCCACCGAATTTGTCGTCAATGACTCTCACTCCGTCATGCGCAATATTCCCCCAGCGGAGCTGCACGGGCGCGCCACCTATATTTCGGGCAAGCACAAACCGCTCTATATGATGGAGGGGCTGGATAGTTCATTTGACGCCATCTTCTTTGTCGGGTATCATGGGTCCATCGGCGCCAGCCACGCCGTGCTGAGCCATAGCTATAACCCACGCGCTCTCTGGGAAGTAAAGATCAACGGGCGCGTCGTCGGCGAAACGGCCCTCAACGCGCTGGTGGCCACACATTATGGCGTGCCAATCACGCTGGTCACTGGCGATCAAGTGACTGCCAGGGAAGCACGCGAGGCGCTGCCTGATGTTGAGTGCGTTGTTGTCAAGGAATCAATCACGCGCACGGCAGCGGCCAATCTCCATCCACAGGTCGCCTGCGAGCGGCTCCGCGAAGGGGCGATACGTGCTATTCAGGGACAAACAAAGCAGCGGGCACCACAGTTTGCATCACCAGTGCAGATCGAGGTAACATTTTTAACAGCCGATATGGCCGAATCGGCTGCCTGGTTGCGCGGCGTCGAACCTGTCGAGGGCCAGACACGTACTGTCACCTTCGCGGGAACCGATACCCTAACACTCTTCCGTACCTTTGTCACGCTGATCCAGTTGACGCGCGCATTGGTAGAGTAGGAAGGGCTGACTCAGCTTGATAGCGGTGTAATGCGCTTGTGTGCTATGCTTGATGTATGGAGGATGCTGCCGCACAATGAATGAACGATTACCACAGCACAACCAGGGCGCCAGAGATGGCAGCATTATTCGTTTGCACCCGCCACAGGTGCGCACTATCACCATTCAAGGGCTGGTCGTCATTGCTGCGACAGCCCTTTGTGGTCTGCGGGTTGCAGTAGCAGGTATAGCGATCTGGTGGCTGCTCCCACTGGCACTGATACTCTACAGCCTGCTGCTGTGCATCGACGTCTCAGTAGAAGTCACCTCAACTGAGGTTGCCATCTGGCCCTGGCTGGGACAGTTGATTCATTTCTCCTGGCAGCATCGTTACCCACTCTGGGCGCTGGTAGATATTCAACGCCTGCGCTATGGGAGCCTGCGCTTGGTCTTTATCGCTGGAGGACGCGAGCATCGGATTGTACTCTGGAGCCTTGGCTTTCCCCCACGCCACATTCCAGCGCTTTTACGGGCTATCCAGACCAATCGGGCCTCGCTCTGATCGCCTGGCTCGCCCTTTCTATTCGCAACTAATTTGCGCCTGATTTTAACCGGCACGCACGTGGGCCGGCACACACCGCAACTTGCATGACATGGCAAGGAGTTCACCCTGTGGGACGCACCTGGACCAGCGCGGAAATCCGCGCCACCTTTCTCGAGTATTTTGCCAGCAACGGGCATCTGAAGGCGCCCAGTTCATCGCTCATCCCGCACAACGACCCCACCGTTCTCTTGACGACAGCGGGCATGCAGCAAATGATTCCCTACTTCCTGGGGCGCGAAACGCCTCCGGCCATTCGCCTGACCTCATCACAAAAATGCTTCCGCACCACCGATATTGATAAGGTGGGCAACGAGCGCTCGCTGACCTTCTTTGAGATGCTGGGCAACTTCTCCGTCGGCGACTATTTCAAACGCGAGGCGATTACCTTCGCCTGGGAACTGCTCACCCAGGTCTACGGCCTGCCACCAGAGCGGCTGTATCCAACCGTTCACCCCAACGACGACGAGGCTCCGGTCTACTGGCACGAGGTCGCCGGCTATCCTGACGAGGCTATCACCCGACTAGAGGACAACTGGTGGGGGCCACCAGGAGCCTCCGGGCCATGCGGACCGGATTCGGAAATCTATTATGATCGCGGCCCTGAACATGGCTGCGGCAAGGCCGATTGCAGACCTGGCTGCGACTGCGAGCGCTTCCTGGAAATCTGGAATCTGGTTTTCATGCAGTATTACCAGGATATAGAAGGCAACCGCGTGCCGCTTGAAAAGAAGAACATCGATACCGGCATGGGGTTGGAGCGCCTCTCAATGGTGCTGCAAGGCAAAGAGTCGGTCTTCGATACCGACCTCTTTCGCGTGATTATTGATCGCTTTGCTGAACTGCTGGGCACCAAATACGGGCGTGATTCCAGGGTCGATAGCTCGCTGCGGGTGATTGCCGATCACGGGCGCGCCCTGGTTTTCCTGGCAGCGGACGGTGTCTTGCCGAGCAATGAGGGGCGCGGCTACATCTTCCGCCGCATTCTGCGGCGGGCCGTGCGGCATGGCAAGCTGCTTGGTCTGGATAAACCCTTTCTGGCAGACGCGGCAGATACGGTTATCAACCTGATGAAAGGTCACTACGGCGATCTGGCCCAGCGGCGTGACCAGATTGTTGAGGTACTCAGCCACGAAGAACGCAAATTTAGCCAAACCTTGAGCCTGGGTCTGCAACTGCTCAATGAGGTCTTAGATGACCTCCAGGAGCGAGGCGAAAAGGTGCTGCCGGGCGAAGAGGCATTCAAACTCTATGACACACATGGCTTCCCGTTGGAGCTGACGCAGGAGGTCGCGGCGGAGCGGGGCATGCTCGTAGACATCACCGGATTCGAGGGCGCCATGCAGCGCCAGCAGGAACGTAGTAAACAACCAGAAGTCTTTGCGCGGGAGCGCGAGGAGGAGACATGGGCGCAACTGGCGGCGCGGATTCCGCCGACCGAATTCACCGGCTACGGCGGGATCATGGGAGCCAGCCGGATCGTGGGCCTGATGGCCGAAAACGACCTTCAGGACGCAATCAGCGCGCCGCAGATCGCGGCGATAGTTCTGGAGAAGACACCCTTTTACGCGGAGAGCGGCGGCCAGATCGGCGACCGAGGAACGCTGAGCAGCCCAACCGGGACGTTCGAGGTGCTGGACACACGCCGACCAGTGGCGAACCTGATCGTCCATTTTGGCAGAATGGTCGAAGGGCACCTGCGCGTGGGCAGCGAAGTGCGAGCGGAAGTGAACGCTTCTCGGCGCGAGGACACGATGCGCAACCACAGCGCCACTCATCTGCTGCATCGCGCCCTGAAAGAGATTCTGGGCGAGCAGGTCCAGCAAAAGGGCAGCCTCGTGGAGCCGGAGCGTCTGAGGTTCGATTTCAACTACCCGCGCGCGCTGAGCGACGACCAACTCACCCAGATCGACAGGCTGGTGAACGAATGGATTCGCAACGACCACCACGTGGAAACCAACATTCTGCCGCTCCAGCAGGCGCTGACAACCGGGGCGATGCACCTGTTCGGGGAAAAGTACGGGGATCAGGTCCGCGTCGTGACGATGGGCCGCAGCAAGGAACTGTGCGGCGGAACCCACTGCCACGCTACGGGGCAGATCGGCCTGTACGTGACGACGCAGGAGACCAGCATCGCGGCAGGAATTCGGCGTATCGAGGCCCTGACCGGACGCGCAGCGGAGGAACACCTTATCAGCCGGAAGCAGATCGTGGACGCGCTGGCGGCAAAGCTGCAAACCAGCCCAGACGCTCTGGAGACGCGCGTGGATCAGCTCAGCCAGGATTTGGCGGCGGCGCGCAAACAACTCGCTCAGTTCCAGCGCGAGGCGGCCAGGGAAGAGGCTCTGAGGTTGGCTTCGGCGCCAACAATGGTCTCCGGCATCCGCGTGGTAGCGGCGCAAGTGCCGGCTTCGGACGACAAGACCCTGCGCGAAATGGGCGATCAAATTCGCTCCCGGCTGGGTTCGGGCGTAGTGGTACTGGCCGCACCACTGGAGAACCGGGTGGCGTTTATCGTGGGCGTCACCCCCGACCTGACGAAAAAGGCTCTGAACGCGGGCAAAATCGCGGCGGAGGTCGGCGAACGGCTGGGCGGTAAAGGCGGCGGGCGTCCAGAGTCGGCACAAGGTGGCGGAAAGGACTTGGGAAAATTGCCTGAGACGTTGAAAGCCGTTGCAGCTATTGTACAAGAGCATTTAGGGCACCCTGGCTTGACCTCTTGAGTCAAAAAGAGATGGAACAGGTGATTTTTCTCCACAGCGATGAAGAAATCTGGGCGATGCTGGATCAGGTCCAACAAAGCACCGCCCAGCATCTGATCCTGGTTCTGCCGCTCTCCCTGGACCAACTGCGACTGAGTATGCTGCTGAGGCTAGTCCGTCGTTCTATCGCTTTGCAGGGGAAGCAACTCAGCATCGTCAGCGAGGACCGGCTGGTGCGCGTACTGGCTGAGCGAATGGGATGCACCGTCGCCGCCACGCTGGATGAACATGATGGCCTGGCCCCAGGGCGCGTTCCCTCCCTGACAAAACGCGCCTGGCGTGGCCGCAAGATGCTCTGGTTTGCATCGCGCGCCCGGCGCCATACAGACAAGGCGCAAACAGCACCTCAGCAAGAGCAACCAGAAAAAGCTGTATCCCTCTCGCTAGACCTTCCGCCTGGAGATGCGCAACAGCAGCGTAGACAGGCAGAAGAGACCTCAGGCCAGCAGAAGAGGCAACCGCTAACAGGGAGCCAGGGATCACACTCGCGGGGAACGAGTGGCAAGCCCAGCGCTAACCTTGATGCCATCCTGGTTGATGGCTATCTGCCCAATCCTGCGGCCACACCAGGACTGGATGAAGAAGAGGAGCGAACTGCTGGAGAAGAAGCGCCGCGCCTCCATTATGAAATTGCCGATGACACGCGCCCATCTCAGGCACAGCAAGCGGCAGAGGACCATGAGGCCCGTATTACTGCCAGAATCCGAAAGACCAGCGCGCCTGGCACTCCAACTTCTTCAGCCAGTCCACCCATTCCGACCAGAGAGACGCATACTACGCCTGACGCGCCAACTGGCAGCGCCCCTGCCGCTGAGGCTTCAGAAATAGACTCGGCAGATGATACAACAAGCACTGTGCCACATTCTGTATCGGAGCCATTTTCTTTGCAGGATTCTCGCTCAATGCCATTTGAGTCAGCCAGCCCTACCCAGTCCACAGCAGGGCGGCTGCGCCCTATGCGTAGTATCGATGAATTGCTCCAAGAGCGCGGGCGGGAATCCCCCCTCGACTGGTTCGAGGAATGAGCGTTGTTCCACCCAAAAGGCTCAACCGCTTGCCAATTTTCTCGACAAGGATTAGAATCAACCTGGAGAGCTGAGGAATTCATGCGGCTCATTGGACTTGATATTGGCGAAGTACGTATTGGAGTTGCAGTCAGCGACCCCACCGGGATACTTGCCTCTGCGCGGGAGGTTCTCTCCAGACGGCCAGAGGCGCAAGCGCTCAAGGCCATTGCGCAACTGGTAGAGGAGGAAGAGGCAGAGGCTATTATTGTTGGCCTCCCACGCAGCCTGAGCGGCGAGCTACATAGTCAGGCCGCCCTGGTGCAAGTGTTCGCCGAATTACTGCGCAAGCACGTATCTGTTCCTGTTCATCTTTGGGATGAACGGCTCTCAACAGTGGCAGCCGAGCGTGAAATGCGTGCGGCTGGCGCCAAACGCGAACGGCGGCGGACCATGATTGATGCCGTCGCGGCTGCCATTATTTTACAAAGCTATCTCGACGCCCAACGTTTTCAGGCGCCCGACAGCGCCCTGGATGAAACGGAGGCGGACACAGAAGAGTAGGTGATCCTGGCATGAGAAAACGGCAGCGACTGGTGATTGTGTTCATCCTTTTTGTGGCGCTGTGCTGCGGCGCCGGTGGATTTGGCGCCTGGAGCGTCGTGGCAAATGTCTTCCAGTCGGCTGGCCCGCCAGGCTCACCAACCGTGAACTTCGTCATTAAAGACAACGAAAACGCTGCCCAAATCGGCGATGCCTTGCAAGCGCAAGGGCTTATCCGCAATTCATTGGCATTCAAGCTGTGGGCACGCTATAAAAACCTGGATCGCCAACTCCAGGCCGGCGTGTATCAACTCAAAGCGTCCATGACCATCCCTGATATTGTGGATAGACTTCTCACCGCTTCGCCTGATGAGTTCCTGGTGGCAGTGCCTGACGGACTGCGCATCTGGCAGATCGCCAAAAGGTTCTCAGCTAAAACAGAACTCATCAAGTTTAAGCCTGATGAGTTTATTCAGATCGCGCAAACAGGATCCTACACCGACGCATCGGGGAAAACCGTCTCGCTGGCCTCGCAATACTGGTTCCTCAACCATCAACAGCAGGCGGGGTCGCCAACAAAATTTGCACTGGAAGGCTTTCTCTTCCCAGATAGCTATTTCGTAGCACCGGACACCGCTGCTGCCGATGTTATCAAGCTCATGCTAAACGACCTGGGCGAAAGGCTCTGCCCCGGACCCAGCGGGCAGCCTGATGTGTATCTCAACAATGAACAGGCATGCGTAGCACACGGTGCGCTCGACCCAGGCACCAATAAGAGCATCTTCGATCTGATCAACAGCAACTACGGCACTACTGATAGTAAGGATATGGCCGATAAGCTCTTCCATGTCCTGACATTGGCATCCATTGTTCAGCGCGAGGCGTTTGCCGCAAGTGATTTCCAGGGCATCGCTGCCGTTTACTACAAACGCTACAGAGTCAGCACAGGTGAATATACCGGCCAGCATGATGTAGGGAACAAGCTGCAATCTGATCCCACCGTTTCTTACGCCATTGGCACAGCAGATAATCCCTGGCCGGAGCTACAAGACGCCGGCGCAAACTACACCGATGCAGGCCCGTACAGCACCTATCTTACCGATGGCTTGCCCCCAGGCCCCATCTGTAGCCCAAGCT
Organism: uncultured Ktedonobacterales bacterium; assembly: GCA_964522745.1. Taxonomy (GTDB): domain Bacteria; phylum Chloroflexota; class Ktedonobacteria; order Ktedonobacterales; family DATBGS01; genus DATBHW01. The sequence goes on along the minus strand of CAZFWN010000006.1, from coordinate 36,555 downwards.
TGCGCGCTGTGCTGGCAACCATGAACCCGCCAAACACGCCCTATTTCTACTTTTATGGGACCAAAGACGGGAAGATCCTCTATGCCCAAACCTACGCAGAGCAGCTGCAAAATATCAAAAATAACGGCGGCTAATTACGAAAGTCGCTGAGATAGCGGAGTATGTATGGATTGGATCAGGGCACTCATTCTTGCCTTTTTGCAAGGTGTGACTGAGCTGTTCCCCGTGAGCAGCCTGGGCCACAGTGTGGTCATTCCTGGTGCCCTGGGGTGGGGCGATTTGCTAGATAGCAAACAATTTTTGCCGTTGCTGGTGATGCTGCACCTTGGCACTGCTGGCGGGATGCTTCTCTTCTTCTGGCGCGATTGGCGCGCTCTGGCCCAGGGGTTTATTCGCACACTGGCGCGACGCACCATCAGCAACGATCCCCACGAACGCCTCTCGTGGCTGATCATCCTGGGAACTCTTCCAGCAGGGCTGATCGGTGTGGTGTTAGAGAAGCCGCTGACAAGTTTATACTCAGTTCCTGAGCTAGCGGCGGGTGGTTTAATCTTGAACGGCTCGATCCTCTTTCTCGGCGAACTCCTGCGCAGGCGGGAGGAGCCGAAGAAAATGGATCGCAGCAAACAGGAAATGATCTTTCGTGACCTTGATCAATTAACCTGGAAAGAGGCGCTCTTTATCGGCGCCATGCAAGCATGGGCGCTGATTCCGGGCATCTCACGCTCAGGCATAACAATGGTGGCTGGTCTCAGCACCAGGCTTACTCATAAGGCGGCTGCGCGCTTCGCCCTTCTTCTTGCTACCCCCTTGATCCTGGCAGCGGGTGTGTTAGAGGTGCCCAAACTCTTTGATAATCTGCAAGGACTCGGCATCGCTTTGGCAGGTGGCGGCGTCTCCGGTCTCGCTGCTTATTTTAGCGCGCGCTTCCTGATACGTTATTTCCAGCTTGGCCGGCTCGACCCCTTCGCTTTCTATTGCTGGGGCGCTGGTGCGTTGGCGCTCGTTCTCTTTTTCTGGCGCGCAGCATAAAAAAGATGGGACATAACAAACAAGGATAGACGGCACCAGACAGAAAAAGGGAGGCTCCATGCGAAGTGTTGGCATGTTTGTAGTCGTAATCTTGCTGGCTATCGCCTGCGCCGGCATTGGCGTCTATTACCTCATTCCTGGTATCGACCATATCCTGATTTTTAGTATCAGCGGCAACCCCAAGGCGTATCATTTGAAGCATGCCCTGGTTTTCTTTGGCCTGTCAATTCTGGTGCTGAGCGCAGTACGGTATGTGAAGCCTCTCCCGCCAGAGCAGACAGCCATGCTCCCACCAGAAAAGATCAAAACACGGCCCTTGACGGATTCTAAGCGTAAAAAGGCTCCAGGCCAAAACAGAGAGCAGTAGTTATTAAGACACTCAGGGGATAGGACGATGGATGAGAGAAATGATCCTTTTGCGGCTTCCCAGCCCTCCGAAACAGAAGATTATCTGCTCAGTGAGTGCAACCGCCTTCAGCGAAGCAATGAATTACTCCGTGAGCAGATGCGTGCCCTGCTTGTACTCCAAAGCATTGCTAATGCCCTGAATGCAGAACTTGACCTGCCGCGACTGCTCCGACAGGTGGCCGAGGCGGCACTGCGCCTGGCGGTCTCAACCGCCAGCGCCTTGCTGCTGCTTGACCCAACAACCGAATCACTCAACGTAGAAGTCCTGGAGCGCATCGAGGAGCAGAAAAGGCGAGCAACCACTCCAGACACTCATCCACAGGGACGCAAAACACTCGTGATGGGGCAAGGGGTCGCGGGCTGGGTCGCGGCAAACGCCGTGCCAGTCATCGTCAACCAGATGGGAGATGATTCTCGTTTCCCTCCAGAGCAGAGTGCCATTGATGCCGAGATACTGGGAACTACGCCAACAGCACTGGCCTGCGTGCCACTGGTGTTTAAGGGCCGTGTGATTGGTGTTCTGGAAACAGCCCATACCACGCATGATGGCGGTTTCGACGCGCGTGACCTGGATTTTCTCCGCACCCTTGCTGCTCAGGCGGCAACTGCCGTCGCCAACGCCCGGCTCTATCAGGGCTTACGGGCAGAGCGCGACCATGTGATCAGCTTGCAGGAAGACCTGCGCAAACACCTGGCGCGCGACTTGCACGACGGACCTGCCCAGGTGCTGGCATCTATTGCCATGCGCCTCGACTTTTCGCGTAAGCTGCTCATCCATGAGCCAGAAAAGGTCGATGAAGAATTACGTGGCATCGGCGAACAGGTCACGCGGGTGACACGCGATGTGCGTGATATGTTATTTGATCTGCGCCCACTCGTACTGGAATCTGAAGGGCTGGCCGTAGCGCTGGAACGATTCCTGGAGCGCTTCAAATCGCTGGGGGGACCGAAAATGCACCTGTTTGGCGAATACCACGAGCGTCTGCCCTATCATACAGAGGCAACCGTATTTGCTATTACGCAGGAGGCCGTCAATAACGTACTCAAGCACGCCAAAGCGCGCAACTGTTGGATCGAACTGCGCGAGGAGCCGCGAGCGCTGCTGATCACGGTGCGCGATGACGGGGTGGGATTTGACGTTCAGGCGATCCAACAAGACTACGCGCAGCGTGGCAGCTGGGGATTACTCAATATGCGCGAGCGCGCTGCCCTGGTGGACGCCATCTTGTCCATTCGCGCCGAGCCAGGCAGCGGCGCAGTTGTATCACTCACTGTGCCCCGATAAAACCACAGACCCGATGTGAGTTGCAGCGATCTCTACAGCCTATACAGGCGAGCCTGGTATTATATTCATTCGTGAAAGCTTCATGAAAAGAGAGGAATTGCTACACAACAATGAGCGATGGACGGTATGGATTGGCGATCTCTCCAGAGAATACCATCTTTGTTTCTCTTTGCTTTGAAGGCCCAGATGTCTATGCTACCGCCGGTGGTCTTGGCACCCGTGTGACCGAACTGACCGAGACGCTGGCGGAACTTGGCTATACGACCCATTTAATTTTCGTTGGCGACCCAACCAAGCCGGCAATTGAGGAGCGTGTGGGCGGCAAGCTGATCCTTAAACGCTGGAGCCAGTGGATCAGCAAATACTATCTCAGCGGCGTCTATGACGGCGAAGAAGCCAAAATGTATGACTACAACGAGAGCGTTCCTCCCCATGTCTATCAAGACATCGTTGAGCCAGCAGTGAATCAGGGCAAAATCGTCGTCATTATGGGCGAAGATTGGCACACGGCTGAAGTCATGAGCCGTATCTCTGATCTCTTGCACTGGCACAACCTGCGCCATCGGGTCTTGATGGTCTGGAACATCAACAGCTTGATGTCCCTGCACCGCATCAATTGGGGCCGGTTGAACTATAGCGCCACCATTCTGACGGTCAGCCGCTATATGAAACACCGGCTCTGGAATTGGGGCGTCAACCCCCTGGTGGTGCCCAATGGCATTCCGCGCCGCTTCCTGGAGCCTGTCAAGGAGGAACACTATCAGCACTTGCGGCACATTGCGCAGCAGGGTAACTCGGAGCGGCTGGTTCTCTTTAAGATTGGCCGCTTTGATCCTGATAAACGCTGGATGATGGCAATCGAAGCTGCCGCGCGGTTAAAATATAGCGGCCACCCGGTTACCATGATTATACGTGGGGGCATCGAACCACATGGCGGCGAGGTACTCAATCGCGCCCGCCATCTGGGGCTGGTCGTGCGCGATATTGGCGCCTCACGCCCATCGCTTGATGATTGTTTCAAACTCATCGAGCAGAGTGGCGAGGCCGACATCTATAATCTGCGCTTCTTTGTGCCCGAAGAGTTTGTGCGTATCTGCTATCGCGGCGCGGACGCCGTGTTGGCAAACAGCGGTCACGAACCATTTGGGCTGGTCGGCCTGGAAGTGATGGCAGCTTGTGGCATTGCCTTCACCGGCTCAACAGGCGAGGATTACGTCGTCTCCTTCGAGAACGCCATCTCGCTGGAAACCGAAGACCCAGAAGAAATCGTGGGCTATCTGCTCTACCTGCAACAGCACCGCGATGAATTGGAGAAAATTCGCCAGGCCGGCCACGCCACCGCCCGCGAATTCATCTGGGAAGAGGCCATTGAGAATTTGATTGGCAAACTTGGGTATCTGGCACGCAAGCAAAGCCTGGTGCTGGAGTAGCAGCCAGAGAACTACAGGGAACTATCAGAAATTAAACTGTTGGGGCACCGGCATCAGTGAAGAGGCATAGTTTGTGCGGCACTGATGCCGGTGCTTTCGTACAGTGTAGCACTTTACCTCAGCCACATCGTCTCAACGCCTGGTCAAGAGAGTGCAAGCATCAGGTAGTTGAGAGACCAGGAAGGAAACGCGGATGGCCTGCAACATTGTGCTGTATGTCGTGGCGCATCAGCCACGCCGGCTCAAGCTTCCCGCTCAACCCATCCCAGCGGGCGCTTCAATTGAGGAGATCAGCCATTGTCTGTTTGATGAGGCAATGAACGAGCGCTATTTTCATGAGGTTGCCACACACTGCTATTATCCGGCAACCGCGCACTTCCTCCAACTGGTGCGCCAGGAGGGACTCAAACTCAGTATCGGCTTTTCTCTCTCATTGCTTCGTCAGACAGAGCGCTGGGAGCCACCATTGCTTGACCACTTCAAAGCGCTGGTGGCTGAGCCAAACGTGGAGCTGATTGGTGTTGAACCGTACCATAGCTTTGTCTTTCTCTTTGATATTCCCCTTTTCATCCAGCGCATGCGCTGGATGCGAAGCGAGATTGAGCGCATCTTTGGCAAACGCCCCAGAGTCACTGATACCACTGAATTGTGTATGTCGCCGACCATTGCTGCCGCGCTGGAACAGGCTGGATTCGCCGGCGGATTTATCGATGGGCGCCGCTGGATAATGGATTGGCGTGAACCAACCCATGTTTATCATCATACAGGCGCCCTCAAGCTTCTGCCACGCCATCCTGAGTTGAGCGATGATGTTGGCTATCGCTTCTCAAATCGCTCCTGGAGCCAATGGCCTCTGCTTGCCAGCACTTACGCCCAATGGCTGCGCGATGTCCGGGGAGATGTCGCCTTCATCGGCTGGGATTATGAAACGTTTGGCGCACACCACCGCCGCGAAACGGGCATCTTTGAGTTTCTGGAACATCTCCCCGATGAATTGCAGGTGCGCGGCGCACAAACCCGCACGCCTGGCGAGATCATCTCGCTGCTGGGTGAATCGTCCTTTCACCTTCCCCTTCCTGGCTTTCCCAGCACCTGGGCGGGCAGTGGTGGTATGGAATTCTTTTTAGGGAACCAGGCACAGCAGGCGCTTTTCCAACTGATGCTGCAAGCACACAGCCTGGCCCGACTGACCCAACAGCCTGATCTGCTGGACCTGGCGCTCTGGCTGGAGCAATCAGATCATCTACACATGATTCAATGGTTTGAACGCAGCGGCGCTGATGCCGAGGTTTCTACCTATTTCACACCACGCGAATGGTGGGCATTAGGACCGGCAGGCATTATTCATGAGCAGCAGCAGGTCTACCAAAACTTCATTCGGGCAATGGAGACCTTTCTCCCTGGCAACGGGGCAGTACAAAACAGCAAGCTATCGCTCAGAGAACATGAGTTGTTATTGGCAGAGCCGGGAATCGACGCGCGCTACTCATAACTTCAGGTCAAGCACACCTCCCATTGAAACCTTCTCGCGGGCGAAAACGTGAAGATAGAGAGGGCAAGCGGGCAACAACCAGTGGGCTTGCCAGTCCGGCGGAAAGGGCATATACTCTTACATTGAGGAAATTGAGGTGCCTGGAGTGCTTTCCATCCAGGCACCTGTTGACATTTCGTTTGTGGGGGCAAAATAGTGCATCATATCCCACGACCCCGGCGCTTTCGGCGCCGGGGGTGGATTGTAGTCGCAGTGCTTTTATTAGCAGCGATCCTGGCAATCACATCTGGAGCTATTTTCACCAGCCTGCAAATGCAGAGGCTGCCACAGTATCAGTCTGCCCTTGGGCCTCCTGTTTTTGTGCCCTCACCATCGCCATCACAGGTGAATCTTCCGTCAGGCTCGACGTTTGCGCACATTCCACCTCTTCCTATTAGTGGCCCCCCTAGCAAGGCCGCTCCCCCTCGCCTACCAGAGAATCAAGCCATCATCTATAATGACTATACCGGCATTTACCTGCTCACTACTGATGCTGCTGAACCTGAAAAACTCAATACGCCAGGCTACGATCCACTTGTGCCGCCGCTCTTAACCGACGATGGACGATTACTTTATAGCGGCGATGGCTTGTATCTGCTCGATCTCCTTCAGCCAACAGGAGCAATGCCGCTTCAGATCACCAGCATCAATCAAACAACGCAGGTTATTGCCTCAACCACCATCAGCCCAGACGGCAAAGAGGTCTTCTGGACCGTCGAACCGCATACAGGCAATGGCACAACCATGCTCTATGAGGCATCTCTCACTGACACCGGCGCAAGCCAACCAATTCTGCTCTATAGCCAGCAGGCTAGTGTGTGCCCATGCTACACGATCTTTGGGCTGGGGCCAGCCACATCAACAGAACTTCCCCCTCTGCTTCTGACCGATGACCTGGGGACTCCTGCTGCTCAGGGTACTGGCCTTTGGAACTTCGACCCCGCACAATTACAGATCGGATCAGAACTCCTCGCCACTGGTGCGGGTCAGGCTCCGCTCGCACTCTCGCCAGATCGCACACAGATGGTCTACGCCCCTACAACTGGCGAAGTGCCAGAACCAACCGATAGCAGTGTACCGGCACAGATTGCCAATCAACCCTATGGGAACAGCATCACTATTACCACCTGGAATGGTGACAGCCTGGGTACTCAGATCACTATCGTGCCGCAGCAGAGCAATGTCCATACATTCTCTGACTATCACTGGATTACCACACCCGTCTTTTCACCAGATAGCCAAACGCTGGCCTATATACAATTCTCTGCCGATGATAATGGTCCGTATGACCGGCACAACACCCTCTATATCACCTCTCAGGGGACCATGACTCCACAAGTTGTAGCCAACTTTAGCGCCCGGCTGGTAGAATTGGGAAGCTGGCTCGATAACCATACCCTGGTTCTCTACGCCGACGGTGGCATATACGCAATGGACATTCACACAGCAGCCATTGCGCTCCTGGCGCCGCTCGCCAACTATAGCCACATTATTGGGCTGATTCATCTTTCACAGGGCACGCCAGGCAACGCAAGCACCAGCCAGGGCCAGGAGGGGTCCCAGGCGAGCAGCGCTACAACTCATCCCGCAGCGCCCGCTCAACCATTGTTTCATCTACTGCACGCCCTCTCCCCGGCTGTTTTCCAAGCAAGAGCAGATATTCGCGGTTCCCTTCGCGCCCGGTGATAGGCGAAGCAATCAACCCATGAGGGTAGAGAGTGTGGGGTGGCTCTGGTGCCCAGGCGATCAATTCCTGAAGCACTCTCCGCCGTACAGCAAGATCACTGATCACTCCCGCCCCGCGATCAGCCTCGGCCTTGCCAGCCTCGAACTGCGGCTTGACCAGCGCCACTATCCACGCATCGGGACTCGTCAGCGCCGCCACACGTGGCAGCACCAGTCGCAGCGAGATGAACGAAACATCAATCACCGCGCACTGTGCTGGCTCAAGCAAGTGTTCTAGATGGCGAATATTCGTGCGCTCCATCACCACCACACGCGAGTCCTGACGCAGCGCCCAGGCAAGCTGCCCTTGACCTACATCAACGGCATAGACCACCCGCGCCCCCCGCTGGAGCAAGACATCGGTAAACCCGCCGGTTGAAGCACCAACATCCAGGCAGGCCAGATTTGCCGGACTCAACCCAAAGGCATCCAGTGCAGCTTCCAGTTTGAGACCCCCTCGGCTGGCATAGCGCAACTCAGCCCGGCTCTCGCGCAGTTCACACAGCGCCTCCTCAGACACCTGCGCGCCCGCTTTATCGACCAACCGCCCATCAACCGTCACCAGACCAGCCATAATCAATGCCCGCGCGCGCTCCCTGCTGGGCGCCAGCCCGCGCTTCACCAACAACTGATCGAGCCGTTCTTTCTTCCCCGAAGGCATCGCTTATCCTCCCGCCTCATAGTAGCATATGGCTGACGCAAAAGCTTTCCTCTTGACCAACGCTGCCCGACTGACTTATACTTCAGTACGTCCCCACCAATTTGTACGCCGGTCTTACCAAGGGAGGTACTAAACAATGGCTGTTTCAACCAACATCGCGCAGGTTGTACTTCCAGATACCTACAACGCCGCCTCCACCTTTCTAGATCGCAACATCGAGGAAGGGCGCGGCGAGCGCGTGGCGGTGTATTATGAAGATGAGCGCTGGACGTATCGCCAGCTTCAAACGATGGCAAACCAGACCGGCAACGCTCTGCGCGCATTAGGAGTCGAGCAGGAGCAGCGCGTGGCCTTGCTCCTGCTCGATTCGCCTCAATTCGTCGGCGCCTTTTTCGGGGCCATCAAGCTGGGTGCTGTCCCTATCCCCATCAATACTTCCTTGCGCCCGGCTGATTATGTCTATATTCTCAACGACAGCCGGGCCAAAGTATTGCTGATCCATGCCGCGCTCTGGCCGCAAATTGCCCCCGTTCGCGGCCAGTTGCACTCTCTGCGGCAGATAGTCGTGGTCGGGCGCGACACGCTGGAAGCCGGCGGAGACCAGACCGGGCTGCTCGATTTTACGCAGTGGATCGCCAGCGCCTCAGAGCAACTGACCGCCGCTGTCACCAGCAAAGATGACGCGGCATTCTGGCTCTACAGTTCTGGCAGCACCGGCTTCCCCAAGGGCTGTGTCCATCTTCAGCATGATATGCTTGTCTGCACAGAACTCTATGCCCGGCCCTTCTTGCAGATAAGCCAGGATGATATTACCTTCTCTGGCGCCAAGCTCTTCTTTGCCTACGGCCTGGGAAACAATCTCTATTTTCCCTTTGCTGAAGGGGCAGCCGCCGTCTATTATCCGGGGCGGCCTCTTGGCGAGGATTTGCTGAAAGTCATCGCGCGCTATCATCCCACCATCTTCTATGCCGTTCCCACGCAGTATGCCTCGATCCTGGCGATTCCAGACGCAGAGAAGCGTTTTGATTGCTCTTCGTTACGCGTCTGCGTTTCCGCCGGCGAGCCGCTGCCAGCCGAATTGTACCGGCGCTGGAAAGAGCGTTTTGGCGTGGATATTCTTGACGGCATCGGCAGCACGGAAATCTGCCATATCTTCATTTCCAATCGCCAGGGTGAGGTGCGACCCGGAAGCACCGGCAAAGTAGTGCCGGGCTATGAAGCGCGGCTGCTCGACGAACACGGCCAACCAGTCGCGCAAGGCGAGATTGGAAATCTGGCGATAAAAGGCGATAGCATCTGCGCCTTCTACTGGAATAAACACGAGAAAACCAAACAAACCATCCAGGGAGAATGGATTCAAACCGGCGATAAATACTATCAGGATGAGGATGGCTTCTTCTGGTATTGTGGGCGATCAGATGATATGCTGAAGGTGGGCGGGCAGTGGGTCTCGCCAGTCGAGGTGGAAGCAGCGCTGATTATGCACCCCGCTGTCCTGGAGGCCGCTGTCGTCGGGCTGCCCGACACCGATGATCTCATAAAACCCAAGGCGTTTGTCGTCTTGCAGGCAGGGCACACTCCCAGCGACGCGCTGGTTGAGGAACTCAAAAGCTTTGTCAAAGGTCGGCTGGCAACTTTCAAGTATCCACGCTGGATTGAATGCGTCGCCGAGCTACCTAAGACAGCAACCGGCAAGATTCAGCGCTACAAGCTGCGCGAGCAGGGATAAAAGGACATCCAGAGCAAGCAGAATGGACAAAAAACAGCAGCTTGATGCTGTAGAGGCCAATTGGTGCGCGGCCTGGATGGCGCTTGGCAGCATCGATGAGCCGCCGCGCTCGCAGGTGGAAGACAGCGATGAGTGGGTGCGCATTGTCACACCTGATGGACCCGATTTGCTGCTGAACAATATTTTGCGCTTCCAGCCCAGGGAACCTGTCACGGCTGAAAGCGTTGAGCGCGCCATCGCGCCCTATCGACGCTATCATCTGCCGTTCCAGTGGTGGCTCACGCCGCACGGCAATCCACCGGGTCTGGTCAGTGAATTGCGCAAGCTTGGCATGTACCCCTGGGGCAATGCAACCGCGATGGCGTTATCCCTTGATGGCTGGGAGCCACCCTCGCGGGTTCAACAGCACCAAAAGGTCAGCGTGCGCAATGTGCCAATGAACGATGAGGAGGGGCGCCAGCGCGCCCTGGAGGTCATCTGCCGGGTCTTTGGCGTTCCGCGCAGTTCAATGGCCCACTGGTGCAGCCTCAACCCATGCTTTCGCATCTATCTGGCAGAAATCGAGGGAAAGCCAGCATCAGCAATGGCGCTCATGCCCGATGGTGAGGTAGCTGGACTGTATCATGTTGCCACCTTGAACGAATATCGTCATCGCGGCATCGCCGCGCGTATGATTGTCCAGGGATTGCTGGAAGCCCGTGACCAGGGCGCCACATTGGCCGTCTTGACCGCCACGCCAGAGGGGCAGCATCTCTATGAAACGTTAGGCTATCAGGTCTGCGGTGTCATTGAGCAGTGGATGCCTGGAGGCGCCTTGCTCTCCAAACTGTACTATGGTGAATAAGTAAAGAAGCGAGCGTTATGAACACGCCTTCTGAATCAAGTCCCCCAGCTCAGGGCACACAATCAGCATCGTCACTAACAACGCATCGGGTCGCCGTGCATACAGAAGGGCCTTTCGCTTCCTTGCATATCAGCCTCCCTTTAGACGCCGCAACCCTGGCAGAGCTAACCCACACGCTCGATACCTGGCAGACACCAACTCCGCTCAAAGCGCTGGTCTTAGACCTGACTCCCTGCGCCAGTATCTCCACTCTTCCTGGCGCTGAGAACGGTGCTGGAAAGCCGCATCTGGAAAGCCGCCAGGGGCGCGTGCGCGAACGAGCGCTGACGGTGGCCCAGGAACGCGCCCTGTCAACACTATCCCGTATCCGCGCGCCCATACTTGGCGTGGCCGCCGGGATAGTCCCCCCAGTGGGCTGCGCCTTGCTCTCCTGCTGCGATCTGCTGCTTGCCGCCCAGGATACGGTCTTTGTGCGTGAGAGCGGCGCGCTGCTCGCCTATCGGGCACCCACAGCACGCCTGGGAACTACTGGCGCAATTGCGGAACGCCTGAGCGCGCATCGAGCCTATCGCCAGGGTCTGGTGACCTGGCTAGCACCAGCAGAGCAGTTGCCAGCAGAACGTGATCGCATTCTTGCGTTGCTCAAGAAGCAAAGTGCCACCTCACTGGCCCTGGCAAAACAGGCTTTTCTGCTGGGGCACGCCCATCCTACCACCCCCGATACAGCGTTAGAGGAGATCGGCAAACTCTACTTGCAGGAGTTAATGATGACGCCCGACGCCGTCGAGGGGTTACATGCCTTTCTTGAAAAGCGCCCTCCCATCTGGAAAGAAGTGATGCAGGCGCATACTCCTGAACCACGTATATCCCCAAACGATCAGGGAGGAAGCGATGCCCGGTAGTAAACTGATGACCATGCGCCAGGCTATTGAGCGATTTGTCCCCGATGGCTCTTCAGTCGCGCTAGGGCTGGCGCTGGAGGCGTCGATCCCATTTGCTGCCGGCCATGAACTGATCCGCCAGCAGCGGCGCGATCTGACCTTGATTGGCCCAATCTCTGATATGTTGTTCGATCAGATGATCGGCGCCGGCTGTGTGCGCAAGTTACAGGCAGCCTGGGTCGGCAATGTGAGCGAGGGGCTGGCGCACAACTACCGGCGCGCCGCCGAGCAAGGCATCCCTCATCCTATTGCGATTGAAGAACACAGTAATTTCAGTATCGCGCTAAGCCTGCTGGCTGCGGGACTGGGCGCACCCTATCTGCCAACGAAATCATTGCTGGGCAGCGATATTCCACGCCAGAATCCGACCTTTCGGCAGGGAACCGACCCCTGGACCGGCGAGCCACTCCTGCTGGTGCCGGCCATCCGTCCAGATGTGACCATCCTGCATGTGCAGCGGGCCGATGTCGAGGGCAACGCCCATGCCTGGGGAAGCTTAGGCATTTGCGAAGAAGCGGCGATGGCTGCCCAGGGTGTCATCATTATCGCTGAAGAGATCGCACCACGCGAGACACTGCTGAGCGACCCTAACCGCATCATCGCGCCAGCATTCAAGGTGCTGGCAGTCGTTCACGAGCCAGGGGGCGCGCATCCCGCGCCCGTGCAAGGCTACTACAACCGCGACCACGCCTCATTTCACGAGTATCACCAGCAGACGCGCACTCCAGAAGGCTTCGAGCAGTGGCTTTCAGAGTGGGTGAGGGGTGTTGCCGACCGACAGGACTATCTGGCGCGGCTTGGCGCAGAGCGCTGGCAGGAACTGGCTGTAAAAACTCACCACTACGCCGCCCCGGTAGATTACGGCTATTAGAACAGTGGCTCTGGCAAGCGGCTCGGGAGGCAAAGAAGAATAAACAGGAGAGCGCCCATGTCTGTGGACATTTCTGCCTATAGTTTCCAATCGCTGGTGAACTAGTGATTGGTTGGTACGTTTGATGTTTCAGCCAGTGCCCGTGACTGGACTTACCATGAAGCCATCGCCCATACTGGCCCAACTACGAGGGCCTCTATCCCCCTGCTTCTCACAGCGGAAGCGTCAGGGACTACTTGTGTTGTGGTTTGCATACTCGCTAGCATGTTTACCTCGCTCTGGCCCCACCTGCTTGCCGCGCTATAGTACCTGGAACAGGTTTAACCGCTATCGGCGTGCTTTTCACACTGAACACCAGAGGTCATCGGCACTTGCGAGTGATCCAGCACCGCTTGGGTACGCTAGTGCTTTTACCCGTCGGAACGATTTACGACGGAACCCGCAAACACTATTTGGTTGGGAAGGTGCTTCAACACGGCTAGCAGTATAGCACAGGAAGCTAGAGGAAGCAAGACAAGAATCGTCAAGAATATGCAAGAAGAGATGGTGTGGTTTCAATGAACATTCAGTATACTCCCCAGGAGTTGATGGTCGTCTGCGCGGCGCGCGAAATTCATGATGGCGAAGTCGTATTCGTTGGCATGCGCCTGCCGCTGCTGGCGTTCGCGCTGGCGAAGCGCACACACGCGCCGAGCGCTATCGGGTTGTTTGAGAATGGCCTGCTGCGTGACACCCCCTCATCTGAACTGCTCTATACAATGGGCGACACACCAAATATCCTGGGCGCCCAATGGGCCACACGCATGCTCAACGTCATGGGGCTGTTGTCGCAGGGCCGGGCGAATCTGGGCTTTATTGGCGGAGCAGAGATTGATCGCTATGGCAATCTGAATACCTCGCGCATTGGTGATTGGAATCAGCCAACAGTTAAGCTGCCAGGCAGCGGAGGGGGCGCCGACATCGCCTCGCTGGCCGGTAGGCTGGCTGTCATTCTGGCCCATGATAAACGGCGCTTCCGCGAGCGCGTCGATTTTATCACCAGCCCTGGCTACGGCGAGGGCAGCCAGTGGCGCAAGCAGGTTGGCCTGCCGCGTGGTGGCCCCAGCGCCGTGATTACCACGCTGGGCGTGCTGGGCTTCGATCCTGAAACCGGTGAGGCGGTGTTGAGATCGTATCACCCGTTCACCAGCCTGGAAAACGTCCAGGCAAATACCGGCTGGCCGCTGCTTCTCTCGCCTCAGCTTGTGCCCACTCCTCCTCCGAGCGCTGAGGAGCTGCGCATCATCCGCGAATGCGACCCGCAAGGCTTCTGGACCCGGTAGGCAGCAGCCTCGTGTAAGGGGAGCAGCCAGACATCTTGCTGCTCCCCTACTCGCTTACCAGCGGCGGCGGGGTCTGCGTGTTCTCAGTAGAAGCCAGGCAAGCCCAACCAATGCTGCCAGAACAATGACTCCAACCAGCGCGAACTGTAACCAGAACAACGCGCTGTAGACATACTCCGCCAGCCATAAGCCGGCGCACAGCAATGCAATGGCTGCAATCAGATAGAGCGCCAGCCGCGTCTTCCAACTGATGCCTCGCCGGCGTGGCCGCAAAAACGGATCTCTCTCCCTCATCTTGAAAGCCTCCTTACGCTCATCCCAGCGCTTCAGCAAGCTACCTACCCTTGCATCACTATCTTGTTGGAGCAACACGCACTACGCGCCACGCGCCCGCCGAATGCGCCGCGCTGCTACCAGCCCGACGGCTAGCAAAACAACCGTCAGCAGGCCGACCAGCGCCAGTGCCAGCATCCCGCCGCTCTGCACCCCATTCTGTGGGCCGCTGCCAGGACCGCCGCCCGTTCCCGGCGCGCCACACGGTACGCTTTTATTCGGCGTACACGTCGCTGTCGCTGTCACCGTCGTTGGAGCCGTTGACGTTGGGGTGACGGTCGCCGTCGGCGGCGGAGTCGTTGCTGTCGGCGTAACAGTCGCCGTCGGCGGAGTCGCTGGTGGGGTGACTGTTGCAGTCGGCTGTGTGTTCGGCGGCGTTGGTGTCGTTGTCGCTCCTGGCGGTGTGGCCGTTGCGGTTGCTGTCACTCCCGTCGGGGTTGTTGTCACCGTCGTTGTCGGCGGGGGTGAAACGGGGGTATTCGTTGGTGAAGCGCTTGGACCAACGCTGGGTGTTGCAGAAGGCGTCTCGGTCCCAAACGCAACCGGACGGTTCGGCGTTCCGCCATTCGCCAGCGCAACCGAAAGCAGACAGCAAGAAAGCAGAAGACCAGCAATAACAATGAAGATAGCTCCAAGATTGCGTACTCCGCCCTGGCCGCCAAAAATCCGCGCAATATTCCTACAAAGCTGCCTTATCATAACACCCTCCAAATTGCCCGTAGTAAATACAGCCCCACATCTCACCTTTCTGACTGCCCGCGATAGAACCTTTTCGATGGCTCCCGGCCAACAGCTTTCTCGCAAGCCCGCTTAGTATAGCGCAGCGTGCAGCAAAAAGCTAGCCCCAAAAACAGCGCTTCTCACCATTATTTTGTACCATGCTGCCCTGGTCAACCAGGCCGCCTGAAGCCTCTTGTGTGCTATAATGACTGAGAATTGACGGGGACTGGCTGCAACAACTGCTCATCGCCATTCGTCGATAGAGCAGAAGCAGGAAACTTTAGAAAAAAGCTCCTGCTATGAGAACAGCGCTTCTTCCCTCTATAACAGACAACGAGCGAAAAGCCAAATGGTCGCACTGAGGCATGAAATAAAGGGGTGATTGCCACTCATGAGCATTCTCACAAAGATTATGGGTGATCCGAACGAGCGCGAACTCAAAAAAATCCGCGCTATCGTCTCCAGGATCAACGATCTAGAGCCAGAGATTGAAAAGCTCAGCGACGAGGATCTGCGTGGCAAAACCGCTGAGTTCCGCCAGATGATCGATATTGCCCTGGAAGATGCGGACGACGAAGAGGGCAAGCTCAAGCGTACCAATGAGGCGCTAGATGAAATCCTCCCTGAAGCATTCGCAGTCGTGCGCGAAGCAGGCAGGCGCACCATCGGCCAGCGCCATTATGATGTGCAGTTGATCGGTGGCATCATCTTGCATCAGGGCAAGATCGCTGAGATGCGCACCGGCGAAGGCAAAACGCTGGTTGCCACGCTCCCCTCGTATCTCAACGCGCTTCCAGGCCGGGGGGTTCATGTGGTCACGGTGAACGATTACCTGGCGAAATTTCACGCCGAATGGATGGGCCAGATTCATCGATTCCTGGGGCTAACGGTCGATGTCATCTTGACCACTCAGAACCCACAGGGACCGGAGCGCCGCGCCGCCTATCAGGCCGATATTACCTATGGCACGAATAACGAGTTTGGCTTTGACTATCTGCGCGACAATATGGCGCCCGACCTGGCCTATTGCTCCCAGCGCCCATTGAACTACGCCATCGTTGACGAGGTGGATAGCATCCTCATCGACGAGGCGCGCACCCCCCTGATTATCTCCGGCCAGGCCGAAGAATCGGCAGAAATGTACGGCAGATTTGCCCGGCTGGTTCCGCGCCTGAAGGAAGAAGAAGACTATCTCATCGATTTGAAGGGGCGCACCGTCGCTATTCTCGACCCTGGTGTTGAAAAGATTGAGCGCATGCTCGGCGTTCAAAACATCTACGCCGATATGAACTTGACTCGCTATCTCGAAAACGCCTTAAAAGCACACGCTATCTTCAAGCTTGATAAAGATTATGTCGTCAGAGATGGCGAAGTCATCATCGTTGATGAGTTTACTGGCCGCTTAATGATAGGTCGGCGCTACAGCGAAGGATTGCATCAGGCCATCGAAGCCAAGGAAGGTGTCAAGGTGCAGAACGAAACTCGCACCATTGCCACGATCACCTTCCAAAACTATTTCCGGCTCTACAAGAAACTCGCCGGCATGACTGGCACAGCTTTGACCGAAGCCGAAGAGTTCAACAAGATTTATAAGCTGGATGTGGTCGTCATTCCCACCCACCGATCCATGATTCGTACTGACCACTCTGACTATATCTACAAGAGCGAAGAAGGCAAGTTTGATGCAGTTGTGGCCGAGATCAAACGACGCCATGAGGCCGGGCAACCCGTACTGGTAGGCACCACCTCGGTAGAACTCTCTGAATACCTCTCAGAGAAGCTTAACCGCCAGGGTGTTGAGCATAATGTCCTGAATGCAAAGTTTCACGAAAAAGAGGCGCATATCATCGCCAACGCCGGGCGCAGCGGCGCAGTCACCATCGCTACCAACATGGCTGGTCGCGGCACCGACATCTTGCTTGGCGGCAACCCCGCCGAATTTGTCGATAGCATCCTGCGCGAACAAGACATCGATCTGGACATTGCCACCGAAGAAGACCGCGCTGAAGCCTTGGAAGAAGCGAAGAAACGCTGTGAAGAAGATCGCAAGCGGGTGCTGCGCATCCCACAATTGCGCGCCTGCCAGACGGTTGAGCAACACCTGCAAGATATTTACGCTGAGCGGAAGGTTGACCCGGATAAGGCCAGCACTGAGCAGCGCCAGAAAGCCGAGGAAGACGCCCGCAAACGCTATAAAAAATATCTACGCCGGTGGGAAGACGAACTCCTTCAGGAAAAGGACATTGACCCGGAGACAGCAACACCAGAGCAGCGCAAATCGGTTGCGAAAGAGGCAGACCAGCGCCGATCAGCACAGTATGAGGAAGAATGGTCCATGCGCGGGCTACATATCATTGGCACCGAGCGACACGAGGCCCGGCGCATTGATAATCAGCTGCGTGGCCGCGCTGGCCGCCAGGGAGACCCTGGCTCCTCGCGCTTCTACCTCTCGCTGCAAGATGAACTAATGCGCCGCTTTGGTACGGACCGCGTGGCGAGGTTGATGGATGCCGTAGGCATGGATGATAGCATGCCTATCGAAAGCGGTTTAGCAAGTAAGTTTATTGAGCAGGCCCAGACCAAGATCGAAGGCATCAACTTTGACATCCGCAAAAATGTCGTCGATTATGACGATGTCATCGCCAAGCAGCGCGAGACCATCTATGCTGACCGGCGGCAGGTGCTGGAGCATGCCAATCTCCGCTCCAAAATTCTGGAGATGGTAGAGGCCGAGATCACACGCCAGGTAGGGCTGCATACCCAGAACAACCGCCCTGAGGATTGGGATCTGGATGGGCTGCTTCAGACGTTCAAGCCCTGGTTTGAGGTGCCCGACGATGTTTTTCCTGATAACCTCAACACCCTCAAGCGCCAGGACTTGATCGATAGCCTGATCGAGCTGGCCCACCAGACCTACGAGGCCAAGGAAGAAAATGTCCGTCATCTCTTTGCCGAGAATGGTGACACCGAGGAGAAAGCCGATGAGTTTATGCGCTCTGTCGAGCGCATGATGATGCTCCAGGTAGTGGATCGGCTCTGGATGGACCATATCGATGCGCTTGATATTCTGCGCAGCGGCATCGGCCTGCGCGCAATAGGGCAACGCGATCCGAAGGTCGAATTTCAGCGCGAAGCCTTCCAGATGTTTGATGATCTCAAACTGGCGATTCAACATGAAGTAGCCGACCAGATGATACGGGTGCAAATTACACGGAAGATTGAGGAGCCGGCCAAACCTAAAGCACTGCCACGCAACATGCGCACCAATCTAGAGCAAATAGCAGCAGCCAGCCATCAGGCCAAGTCAGACGCGGTAGGCCCTGGCCGCGCACCAAAGCTGCTCCCGACCCCTGGAGGGAATGGCAATGGGAATGGCAAGCATCCGCCACTCAGCAACGGAGGAAAACAGCCCGCCCCTATACGTACCCAAGGCGCGCAGCCAAAGCACAAGCAGCAGCCCGCCCTGGCCGGCGCTCGAACACCGCAGCCAGCGCAGAAAGGCGCAACTGCTCCAGCAGGCAAAGCGCCCACAGCGCCGGTAGACCCACGCCGCATTGGTCGGAACGATCCCTGCTACTGTGGCAGCGGCAAAAAATACAAGCTCTGTCACGGCAAATAGGCGCGTGGAAAGCAACAGCTCTTAAAACGTCTCTAAAAAAAGCGCCTGGGGTTCCAGCCCGCTGCTGGAACCCCAGGCGCCTGCACTTTTATCGTTCACATAAGCAAGTCATGTTGCCTATTGCTGCTCCATATTGTAAAACCCCTTGCCATTCTTCTTGCCGTAGCGCCCGGCAAGCACCATCCGCTTCAGCAGAGGCGGCGGCGCATAGGTAGGGTTCTTAAAGTCATCATAGATAGCCTGGGCAGCATACAGGGTTGTATCTAGCCCAACATAATCAAGCAACTCAAACGGACCCATCGGATAGCCGCAGCCCAGCTTCATACTGGTATCGATGTCCTCCATTGTCGCAAAGCCCTGCTCGTACATGCGGATCGCCTCCAGCATATAGGGGATCAGCAGGAAATTGACGATAAAGCCGGCGCGGTCTTTCGCCACCACCGGCGTCTTGCCGAGCGAGCGGGCAAAGCTCTTGAGCGTTTCCACCGTCTCATCGCTGGTCGCAATCGTGCGGACGACCTCCACCAGCTTCATCACTGGCGCTGGATTAAAGAAGTGCAGCCCCGCCACTTTGTCCTGGCGATTGGTGACAGCCGCCATCTCAATAATCGTCAGAGACGAGGTGTTGCTAGCAATCAACGCCTCCGGGCGCAAAATGCTATCCAGGCGCGGCAGCAATTTGCGTTTCTCGTCCATATTCTCAATGATCGCCTCGATCACCAGATCGCAATCTTTGAAATCCTCTACATTGAGAGTGCCACGCAACCGCCCACGCGCCTCTTGCGCCTGACCCTCGCTCAGCTTCCCCTTTGAGGCCAGCATATCCCAGGCGCCATGAATGCGCGCCAGCCCCTTATCGAGTAGTTGCTGATTGACCTCATGTACCACCGTTTCATAGCCCGACTGGGCACAAGTCTGGGCAATGCCACTTCCCATCAATCCACAGCCAACGACACCCACACGCTTGATCTCAATCGCCATCGAAGGCATCTCCTCTGTATCATCCTCAGGATTTCTGAGGGCTGAACCGATTATCCACGCTGATCGCGTGCAAACTCCTGCCACTTCTGGACCAAAGACTGCACCTTGGGCTGACCATTCAGCCGCCGCTCTAAGGGAGGATGCCAGGCGCCATGAGTCGTCGCCTCTTTGCGCAGTTCCCCCAACACCGAGAAATAGCGCACCTCTTCAGGAACAAATAACTGGCCCTCGCCAGTTCCCTGCTCAAAATAAAAATACTGGCCCCGCTGCTCATACCACTCGCGGACATCCGCCAGATTCTCTACCGGATGTGGATGATATGCCGAGAGGTCGAGCCGCAGCGGCCCGAACGGGAAGCAATGCAGATGCGCGTGATAGACCGTCTGGCGAAAAATACCATGCTCAAAGAAGACCGGCGGGCGGTAAGAGCGTACCAGAAATTTCGTTGCCCTGGCCTTCATCTCTAAAAATTCGGCTTCCAATTCTGGGGATACCGCGCCATAGCAGCTATAGTGCGCCTTAGGAACCAGCAGAATATGTCCCTCAATCAAGGGCGCGTGGTCAGCCAACAGAAAGAACGACTGGCTCTCCGTCAGGATATTGTTCAACTTCTGCCGCTGACAAAAGGCACAATCAGGACGCGATAGGCTGGTTTCTGGCGAGGATGATTGATCGACACCCATAGAACGCTTCTTCCTCACACTAACACTGCTGCTTGCGCACCTCAACGTGCAAAGCAGCCGGGAACGCGCGCGTTTTGCTCGTTCCTCCGATAACTATACAAGAGACGCTCACTCAGGTGCAACCACTCTCCCACCTGCAAAGACAACCTGACGGTTTCCAACCAAGCATATGATCTTGACACAGCGAAAAACATAAGGTACTATACATGAGAGCCTATCAATAAGGCTTGTCAATTACGCTGGGGTGTGGCCAAGCGGTAAGGCAGCGGACTTTGGATCCGCGATCCCAGGTTCGAATCCTGGCACCCCAGCCCACTTTTATTTCTGCGAATTCTCCTAAAGAGGCGCGCTGCGATCATGAGAGGACTTGCTGCCCTGGTGCTGGCAGCCGGGAAGGGCACGCGGATGCGCTCTCGGTTGCCGAAAGTGCTTCATCCCATTGCTGGTCGCCCAATGCTCGCTCACCTGTTAGCCACCGTTGACGCGCTCTCCCAAGACCTCTCGGATGGCACTACTGGTGACACAGCAGATGATGGCCTACCAGTTATTGTCGTCGTCAGCCCGGAAAACACAGCAATTCACTATGCTTTTGAAGGGCGCCGCTGCCTCTTCGCTACTCAGACCGAACAACTTGGAACCGCCGATGCGGTACTGGCAGCACAGCCTTTGCTTCAATCTCTTGCATCCCAGCCTACATACGTGCTTATCCTGCCAGGCGATGCTCCGCTCGTGACACCCCAAACGTTGCAATCGCTGTTCAGCATAGCCCAGCAGAGCAGTAGCCCACTCGCCCTGGTAAGCACGCAGGCGCCAGAACCAACCGGCTATGGGAGAGTCTTGCGCAACGCACAGGGCCACATCCAGGCAATAATAGAAGAGAAAAATGCCACACCGCAGCAGCGCGCGATCACCGAGGTAAACGCTTCCATCTATTGTGTTCGCACCGATTGGCTTTGGGAGCATCTGTCACGAATCAAGCGGAACGAAGTCAGCGGTGAATATTATCTGGTTGATCTGGTCGAGATGGCTGCCGGCCAGGGCCATATCATCCCAACGCTTGAAGTGCCAATAGAAGAGGTAATGGGCATCAATGACCGGGTGCAACTTGCTCAGGCGGAAGCCGTGATGCGCCAGCGCATCCTGGATCGCTTGATGCTGAGCGGCGTCACGATCATTGACCCCGCCAGCACCTTCATCGAGGCCGGCGTGCAGATCGGCCAGGATACCATCATCCGGCCCTACACCACCATTAGCGGACAGACCGCTATCGGCAGCGATTGTGTCATTGGCCCGCACAGCGTCATCACCGACAGCCTCATTGGCGATGCCTGTACCGTCACTGGTTCCTGGATGGAAGCAGCCCAACTGGAAGCCCACGTCTCGGTTGGACCCATGAGCCATCTGCGGCCAGGTGCCTATCTCGCCGGCGGTGTCCATGTGGGCAACTACGCCGAGGTCAAGAAGTCCTCCCTGGGCGCTGACACCCAGATGCACCACTTCAGCTATATAGGAGATGCCACCATCGGCGAGCGAGTGAACATCGCCGCCGGCACCATCACCTGCAACTATGATGGCACTCCCATCAAGAAAAAAACGGTAGTGGGCAATGATGCCTTTATTGGCTCCGATACACTGTTTATCGCGCCGGTGCAGATGGGTGACGGAGCCGCTACCGGCGCGGGGGCAGTCGTCAATCGAGATATTCAGCCTGGCGCCCTGGTCGTAGGGATGCCAGCACGTCCTATTCGTCGCGTCACCAGCAAGAAAGGAGAAACGAGCGCAACTCCATCAGACCCCGCCAGCACACCGGAGCGTGCGGCAGGTGAGGAGTAGCAATCTATATGGACACAAGCAGTAGTAGTAGTTGGTTATGGCCGATACATGCTTCATCTATTGCCCATAGCGCCGTTGTAAACACACATTCCGGCCTGGTATCCTTTGCCCTCTTTTCCTCCGCATTTCAAGCTACTCAGCCTCCCTCATCAGGATTTACATCCGTTGAATGGCTTCAGCTTTTTGGAATTATCATCGCGCTTATCTTTTCGGCCTTCTCCTCTGCTGCTGAAACGGCGCTTACCTCCATCAGCCGCATCAAAATTAAGAACATGGTGGAAGATGGCGATGTGGCCGCAAAAAAGATCGAGCGACTGCTCGCTGAACCAAATAAATTTCTCACCACCATCCTGGTGGTCAACAACGTCTCGGTCATCGTTGCCTCCACGCTGGCAACCGTCCTGGCAATTGAAATTTCCGCCACCTGGGGCGAGTTGCTCTCAACGCTCCTCACTTCGCTGGTCGTCTTGATCTTCTGCGAGATCACCCCAAAAACAGCAGCAGTGCAGAACGCGGAGCGCTGGGCGCGCGTGCTGGTCAATCCTGTCAAGGGAGCCGTCTGGCTCCTGACACCAGTGATCTGGTTCCTTGGGCTGATTACCTCAGGTATGGTGCGCCTCTTTGGAGGACATATCCGCCGGCGCGGCCCATTCGTCACCGAAGAAGAACTGCGCATGCTTGTCAATGTTGGCGAAGAGGAAGGCGTGATTGAGGAAGAAGAGCGCGAGATGATCCACAGCATCTTCGAGTTGGGAGACCGTCCTGTGCGTGAGATTATGGTGCCGCGCATCGATATGGTCACCCTGGAGAGCGAAGATACACTAGAAGAGGCAGTGAACCTGATTACGCAGGGTGGGCAATCGCGCATCCCCGTCTTCGAGGATACCATTGATAACATCATCGGCGTCCTCTACGCCAAAGACTTGCTGCGGCATCTGCGCCTGGGTGATGCCCAGGCGAAGGTACGCGATTTTGTACGTCCCGCCTACTTCGTCCCAGAATCCAAAAAGCTGGACGATCTGCTGCACGAGCTACAACACCAGCGTGTGCATATGGCGATTGTCGTTGATGAATATGGGTCCGTTGCCGGGCTGGTCACCATTGAGGATCTGGTCGAAGAGATCATTGGTGATATTCAGGACGAATACGACAAAGAAGAGACACTCTTCGAGCAGATCAATGACCATGAATATATCATTGACGCCAAGATCAGCATCGACGACTTCAACGAACTGCTCGATATGCATCTCACCGACGAGGAGTATGATACCCTGGGCGGCTTTGTCTACACGCAGCTTGATAAGGTGCCCAGCGTCGGTGATCAGGTCACCTATCAAGACGTAGTGCTGACCGTCCTTTCAACAAAAGGACGGCGCATCACCAAAGTGAAGGTAGAACGCCGGCCTGAAAGCAATCAACAGGATACGCACCGAGAGTACGATGAAAGCTACCCTCATGGAAGCAATGGCAGCAAATCCCAGAGCAATCATGGTGACCCGCAGCGCGCCAGCGCCAATCACCAGCGGAGCGCGTGAGCGCATCAACATCGCTCACCCTCCTTGCCTGCTTCCCGCCCGCTGATAGTCCTACAAGCCTTTGGACGCGGTATAGTACAATACTATAGGGAATGAAGTATTAGACCCCAGGAAGGATAATAGCATGAAATTAAGCGATACCAGCCGCATGCACAGCTTGACGCCGCACGCGCTGGTGGAGAGCGAGGGGCGTTGGCCTCGCATCTGTGCCCTACCCCGCTGGCCGGGCCAGCAAAGCGAGGTGCGCCATGTGTTTTAGAGTGGCAATGCTCAGTTTCCATACCTCGCCGCTGGCGCCCCTTGGCAAAACCTCAGATGCCGGGGGCATGAACGTTTACATCCGTGAACTAGCCCGCGAACTGGGCAAACGTGGTCTCCTCGTTGACATCTTCACCCGTTGGACCGATCCCACCGCTCCCTGGATGCTCCCCCTTAGCGAGCATGTGCGTGTTATCCAGATCAAAGCCGGCCCCATCGCCAAGCTCCCCAAGAACGACCTTTTCCAGCATATTCCAGAATTTGTGCGTCGGGTGCAGCAATTCAGCGAGCGCGAGCCGCACAGCTATGACGTCATTCATAGTCATTATTGGCTCTCCGGCGTGGCCGGAATCGCCCTGGCCGAAGCCTGGGACATCCCGCATATCACCATGTTTCACACCCTGGCACGCTTGAAGCAGCAGGCGCGCCCTGAGGGAATTGAATCGCCACTGCGCGTCGAATATGAGGGACGCATCATTGCCAGTGTAGACAGGATCGCCGTTGCAACCCCGCATGAGCGCGATCAAATCGCTCGCATCTATGGCATTTCCCCTCAGCGGATGACGATTGTTCCCTGCGGTGTCAATCTCCAACACTTCAAACCACAGGATCGTCAACAGGCCAGAGCCTCACTGGGGTTGAATGGCAAACCAACACTCCTCTTTGTTGGGCGGCCAGACCCACTCAAAGGCGGCGATCTTCTGCTCCAGGCCGCTCAACTGCTCCATCAGCCGGCTACCGTCATCATGGTTGGCGGCGACCTGGATGGTGACCCCGAACTTGAGCGGCTGCAAAGCCAGGCACAGAGACAGGACTTGATGGAGGATGTGCGCTTTGTTGGCGCTGTTCCCCAGGAAGACCTTCCGCGCTACTATAGCGCGGCTGATTTGATGATCGTGCCATCACATTATGAAAGCTTCGGGTTGGTTGCTGTTGAGGCGCTGGCGTGCGGAACGCCGGTCATCGCCACCAAAGTCGGCGGATTGCAATATATCGTCGAGGATGGCGAGAATGGCTTTCTTATCCCCTGGCACTGCGCTGGACTCTTCGCCGAAAAAATTGATGCAGCCCTCAGCGATGCAGCGCTCCTCGCGCAGCTCCGCGATGCAGCACGCCCATCGGTCATCCGCTTTAGCTGGCGCTCGGTAGCAGCGCAGATTCGACAGGTCTATTATTGCCTGACTGCAGAACAACGCGCCGCTGCCATCTGCTCCTGCTTCTAGATACAAGAGAGGGGCGATAAGAATGAGCCACCGGCCACGTTCTTATCGCCTCTCTCTTGCCTCGACAAGCTTCCTTGTGCCTGTTTGCTCGGTCTATATCGCCCCTAGCAGATGAGCAATATCGATCAGATTAGGCGTGCCCCAGCCCGTCGGATAGTTCCAACCCGGCCCCGCTTTATAATACAGGTTATTGCCCTGGGTAATATTATGGAAGGGCTGATACTTTGTATGCGCGTTAGCAAGCTGGTAGATCGTTGGTACGCCTCCAAGCAGCGGCTTTCCAGCTTTTTGCAACGCCTGATCGATGAGAATCACACCCGCTGCCCAGATTGGCGCCGCCGCGCTGGTGCCAGCAACCGGCTGCCAGAAGCCCTGATGATAGATCGAAATATTATCAGCGATAGCTGCCACATCTGGCACCTGGCGGTTCCCATTAGAAAATTGATTCTGGACGCCAGGGCCAGTTTGCCAGATAGGCCGGGTAAAAGTGCTGACTTTGCTCACACCGCCTCCAGTCCCCCAGCCATTGCCGCATTGCGCTCGGTTTGGAGTGGTCGCAGACCAGGCAATTTCCTGGCTCCCCTGGATGCTCGTTCCGCCTACAGCGATAGCCCAGGGCGCGCTGGCTGGGAAGCTCACCTGGAGTTGACCAAAGACGCCGTCAGTAAAAGCGGCGCAGTCACCGCTGGCAATAAAGACACTGATGCCCTCAACAGCCAGCACTTCCAATGTATCATTGAGTTGCGCCATATAGGCGGCATCAAACTGATCCTCACCCGCGCCATAACTGATGCTCAACACCTGAACCAGATCATCAGCCGCGACTTTATTCAGCGAATCAAGGAAACCACCATCATCCGCCCTGGGCGTTTGATAGTCTAAAATTTGCGCTTCCGGGGCCAGCCCCGCAATCAGTTCCAGGTCAAGCGCAGCCTCACCAATGCCAGCGCCAGGGGCCAGCGCGCCATCTACCCCAACATTGCTCAGATGGAGCTGATCGCCGTTACACAGCGCGTAATTTGCAACATCATTGCGACTATACGGTTCACCAAGCTCCAGCACCCCAATCGTCATCCCCTGCCCGCGAAATCCCTTTTTATACACCTGATCGTAGGCATAGGTTTGAGCGATGCTATCGCGCTTCACGTTCCCAAATGGCCCAACTCCGTAGAGCGTGCAATCGCCCAACTGCGAGCGCTGACTCATCTGTGGCAGCGTCCCACTGAGATTGCCAGCCAGACGCACAGGCGTGTGCCGAAACACCGCAAAATTACTCAGCCCGGCAATTGAAGTAATCAGCGGGGCAATAGAAGCGGGCAGCACCGGCGCCTGATCTGGACCAAAGAACGTCCGACCACCCAGTGCGCGTAGCTGCAACACAATTTGAAACGCCTTCGCAATTTGCAGCACATTCGCCCGCACCTCCAGATTCGTATGCAGCGGGCTGACATTGGCAACCTGAAAGCCCTGGCTCGTCAACCAGTTGCTGACGCGCTGGATAGTTTCATTGGAGGCGCCATAGCGGCGGGCGATCTCCTGCGGAGTGAGATAGTGCCTATACTGCGGCGAAGCCCGATTATACACCGCCTGGGCCACCTGAGTTAGCCCCTGGCGGTCCATTTGCAAACCAATCGTCAATTGAAGTGTCTGATCAAAGGGCAGCAGCCCGGTAATTTGGCCCTTCAACGCATCCAGCGGCAAGCCAGAGAGCGGCGGGGGCGAAGGCGCCTGCCTTTGCGCCTTTCGCTCAGGCTGAGGCGTAGGAGCGCTGCCACAGGCGCTCAAGAGCAGCAGTCCGGTGAGCAAGGGTGCCAGAAGCCAGTGGGTATTCCAGCGTTTCATTCTTTGTATCGACCTCACGAGCATCGTACAAGCGGCCCTCAGCACCAGGAGCCGCCTTCTCCTCTCAGAAAACAAGACAAAAGGCTTTCTTCTAAGCGCACATCAGGGTACAATCCCTGCTGAACAGGCAGAAGGGACGCACCCCATCTCCCCGCTGCTAGTATAGCAGATGAAGAACAGGAGCCGCGAACGCATCCGGCGGTATACATCTTGCCACGCTGAGTTTTCAGTGAGAAACCCTTACCAGATTCCTGACATTCACTTGACACAGCCTTGTTTCTTGAATAAAGGGGTCGAATGATGCAACCATCTCCTGAACAGCCAGCTAACAACGCAGAGCAGCAGGCGATCCAGCAGCCCACCCAATCTCCGCCAGCTACTTCAGGCCTGCCAACCCAGCCACTTCAGCCTCTATCCCAAGCGCCGGGTGATCCTTTTGCGCAACCCGTTCCTCCACAGCTGGGGTTCATCTCTGCGCAGGCCAATTGGGTCACCTTCTCGCAACTTCGCGGCCATCCACTGATAGCCATTACCCAAGGCAAAAAGAGAGGCGAGGTCCATGATCTCCTGCTTGACCAACAGCGGCGCAGCATACAGGCATTCGCTATGAAAGGGGGACTATTGCATGGTCCGCTCCTGGTTCCCGCTACCAAAGCCACTATTGGTAGAGATGCCGTCACATTTGAGCCAGGCGCGCTCGCTGGACAGGATACCTCGTGGCTCGATACCTTGCCCAAAGCCTCAGCATTGCTCGGCATGCGCGTGTTGAGCAATACCGGGCAATTGCTTGGAACAGTAGAAGATCTGCGGATAGACACTCGTGATGGAACGCTGGCAGCACTTGAACTCAAGCCTGAGCAAACTGGTATCCTCCACCGCCTTGGCAGCAGGCGGCGATTTTTGCCGACAACGGGTGTTATTAGTTATGGACCGGACACTATTGTTGCCCAGGAAAACACGATTTTAGACGCCTGAGGCTGCTATGCAAGAGTACATTGTTTGCAGGCAGAGAAATAACTGGGATAACTTCTCGCAGCGATGGTATAATGCACTAGCAGCCCACCGCTTGAGAGAGGCCATACCATGCAATCACCCGTTTTGCTCAACACACACCTGCCCCTGAAGCTCTTTGGCACCGGCAAAGTGCGCGATACCTATGATCTGGGCGATCAACTGCTGATGGTCACCACCGACCGTCTTTCAGCGTTTGATGTCGTGCTGCCCAACGGCATCCCCTACAAAGGGCAGGTGCTAACCAAGCTCTCCACCTTCTGGTTTCGTGAGACAGCACACATCATTCAGAACCATGTGATTACCGCTGATCTGAACAGCTATCCAGCAGCATTGCGCGCGCACCGCAACCAATTGGCTGGGCGCTCCATGCTGATTAAGAAAGCGCATCGCATCAATTTTGAATGTGTCGTGCGCGGCTATCTGGCCGGGTCCGCCTGGAAAGAATACTCCCAAACGGGCCTGGTCTGCGGCATCTCGCTGCCCAAGGGTTTACGCGAGGCCGACCAGCTTCCCGAACCGATTTTTACCCCGGCGACCAAAGCAGAAGAAGGCCATGACCTCAATATCAGCCTGGAAGAGATGAAAAACCATGTGGGCGAAGACTTAGGGCAGACGCTGGCTGATACCAGTCTAGCTATCTATACTCATGCCGCCAAAATGGCGCTGGACCGGGGCATCATCATCGCCGACACCAAGATGGAGTTTGGCTTGCTCAACCACCAGCTCATCCTGATTGATGAACTGCTCACACCCGATTCCTCGCGCTTCTGGGCGGTTGGCGATTACGCGCCGGGGCAATCGCCGCCAAGCTTTGATAAACAATTCGTGCGCGATTATCTCGAACGTATCGGCTGGAATAAACAGCCTCCGGCGCCGCAGCTCCCGCCAGAAGTGGTCGAAGGCACCTCGCAGCGCTACCGCGAGGCATTGCAATGGCTCACGGGCGAAGATGTGAGTGAGGAGTAGCAGGAGCAAGCGCAGCCTTCGCGCTCGCGCGGCTGCGCAGCCGCCCAATATCAAAAAGATAGCCCAGCGAAACCAGCGCCAGCAGGAGATTGCGGAGCGCTATCGTGGGATAAAAGGCCGGAACACTGGGCGCGTCCGTAATAATATGCTTCACGCCGTATAAGTACGGATATACCGCCGTCGTCAGGAAAGACACCAGACACCACAGTATCAGCCAGAGCGCATCAGAGCCTAATACATAAGCCACCAGCGGCGCCAACCAGATAAAGTATTGCGGGCTAAACACTTTGCCGGTCAGAACGATCACCAGTAAAATGCCGACAAACGCCTGCTGGAGCGCCAGCTTGCCACGCCACTGCATCCAACTTACCCAGGCCACGCCGGCCAGCATCAGCACCAGAAAAAGCGGCGAGAGCAGACTGGTCATCGGGCCAGGAGCCTGCCCAGCCGTAGCGGTGCAAACGCCATGCACCCGGTCATACACATTCAGCGAACTGAACTGAAAGTCGCTGCAAATGGGGAAGCCAAGGAAAGAACCTACCCACATGATGCTGGCCGGAAGCGACTCGATCTGCACAGGCCGGCCAGTAAAATATTTCAGCGGGCTAAACGAACCCTGGACCGTAGACAGCAACGACACCAGGAAAAGACCGGCGCAGGTCGCGGCAAACACGCCTACCCCGGCGATGCGCCGCCAGCGAAAGAGCGCCCCACGATCACTTCGCTGCTCGGCCAGAAAGAGCGGTAAGAGCAGCAGAATGGGATACAGCTTGAGCATGGTAGCAAGTGCCAGAAAGAAATAGGCCCAGAAGAAGCGCCCACGCACCGCCGCCACCAGACAGAAGAGCGTGAACGCCGCCGGAATAAGATCAAAGCGGCTGACCGCCGTGCCCCACCCACCGATGACCAGATACAGCGCAAATGCCAGCGACGCCCCACGCGGCCCGACGCGCCCCAAATACCAGTAGAGACCACCAGCCACCAATACCATCCAGAAGCCAAACGCTACCTGTTCCCAGCCAGCCGGAGACAGCAACGTCAGCGAGAAAGGAATAAGTGAAAGGATAGGATATTCTTTGGGGAGTGTATGGAAAGGCAGCGGCGAAGCATACCCAACGATAAAATCGCAGGAAGGGTCAGCAGGATAGTTTGCTCCACCATGCCAGAAGGCAGCGGCATAACAATGATATTTGGCAACATCCGTATGTGGCAGCATAAACACGAACGAACTGCCAGCCATGAGCAGCGTCCCCATAAGAAGCATAGGAAGCACGCTCACCCATCCCCGACCCTGCATCACATCTGACGCCCACCGCCGCCAGCGAGGAAGTGCTGATCCGCTCTCCTGCTCCGGTGCTGAGATGAGCGTCGGTTCACTGGTCTGCATCTTCGCTCCTTACATCTGCTTCTATTGTCGGGGAGCCAGTTCGCGCATGATCGCCGCAATGGCCTTGCGCGGCCCATAGAGCCAGACAGTGTACTCGCCCGGCTCATCATCCACTTCGACCTGACACTCCATCTGGCGTGCCATCTCCTGAGCAATGGACAGCAAGCGCTGCTGTTCTTCCAGGCGCGAGCTACTGCTGCTCAAGGCCAACTTCCCCAATCGCTCCTCCGGCGTCAGCAGGCTATTAACCAGCGCGTGAAGCTGATCCACACCAAAAATTACCTGGAGTGGAGGCGTCTCATCCCGCAGTTCTTCTGCCTGCACCAGTGCATCTTCATCACGTACTGCCCCGGTTTCTGGGTGCTGGGCAGATTGCTGCTCCCCAATGATCAGACTCTGTTCGACTGCCAGCGTATAGACCCGGCGTAACTGCTGAAGGAGTTGCTCACGCTGCTCCTCAGACAGATCAGCGCGCGGGTGAACATAAGCAAACAGCCCACGCGCCACATCATGATACAAAAACGGGCGCGCCACTGCCGCCCTTCGTCCGCAATTCGGGCAGGTCGCTACATTCAGCAGCCCCGCCAGCATGGTATAGAGCAACTGTGGCTCAAGCGTCACATTCACCGATTCATAGACCGGCACGCGAAAGCTGGTGCCACAGGCACAGGTAAAGGTCACAGGTGTTGATCGGCTCATAGGTTTCAAACGGATAGATGCTCTAGGAAGTATCAACACGATGCTGCCCTCTTAGCGAGAGCAGCATAGGACAGGACAATCATTACGAGTATATCACATGCGGCTGCTTCAGCTAGCGCAAGCACAAATCAGATAAAAGAAAGGCCGGGCGAGATGCCCGGCCCCGCAAGAGCAGCAAGCAGTGGTCGAGATGAGGTAATGGTCTAGACACTCTCCGCCAGCGCATGTACCTGCTGGAGCAGGTTTTGCGCCTGGCTGATGAGATTCTTGGCAGCTGTCTCATTGATGGCATGGCCGTTAAAAGCCGCGCCTCCCAGCATCGAGATCATCTGGGCAGCCAGCGCGTCGCGTTGAGTCCTGAACTGCGCGATCTGGTTCTCCAGGCTGGTATAGGTGCTGTCGTTCGAGGCGCTCCCGCTCTTCTCCGCAGCAGTCGAGATCACCAGGCTATCAAGGCCCAGTTGGTTCACCGGCGCGTTGATTTCCTTGTAAATCTCGGCCAGGTTGCGCAGTGTCTCGGTATGTGCCTTCAGGCTTTCCGGCAATGCCCAGGCATCAATGAACTGAAAGAGTACGCGCCCATCATCTGTATAATCGTCCTTCAGACGCAGCAGGCTCAGCATGGTCGGGCGGATGTCTGTATGGTCAGACCAGACCCCATCAGTCACGCCCAGATGCCGGATACCCGGTCCCACCAGACCTAGCCAGGTCGTATTGATGTCGGTCCCGACATCGCCATGATTCCAGGCAAAACCAGCCTGCTCTGTCACACACGGCGACTTGCAGTTCTGCGCACCAGCAAACAGGAAGTAATTGGGGTCAGCAAACATCGTGAAGTTCGGATTGCGCGCCGGGTCTGCCGAGATCATGTGCAGCAGATTCATCTCCGTCTGATCGGCCAGATAGGTCGTCAGATTATCCGTGTTGCCGGTTAGCGGACTCACCGCCGTCAGCTTACCAACGTCGCGCTCCAGTTGGCGCGTCGTCTGGCTGGTCTGACCAGGATTGCCGGTGATATAGAAGTTCGGCGCCGAGTCGCTGTGGACCTTAAACGGCGTAGTATTGTTCGTCTCCGTCGCCAGCAGACCAGCCAGGTTGCCATTCAACTCGCCAATCTGGCTATAGCTGCAAGCAACGGTCACGCCATTGCAATTCGCCGGGTTGGGGGAGCCACCAACAAAATGATCGCCCTCGTCCGACGTGAAGACGAACTGGGTGTTGCTCTTGTTGATGCCATCCTTCGCCAGCCGGGCAAAGAACTCACCAAACGCCTTGTCATAGGCTGCCAGCGCCGCAACATAGCCAGCCGAGCCGGGGCCAAACGCCGGGCCGTTAGGATGGCTATCATGCGCGTCGGAGATATACGCATAGGTCACCGGCACGCCATGCTCCTGCATGGCCGCCACGTAGCTCAGCGAGACCGTTGCCTCCATGCCATCAAAACCTGGGAAGCCGATATGGCCGCTGGAGTCCTGAATCACATTGCCATCCAGATCAGTGATCGGGCCACTTGGGCTAATCTGTGGCACAACATACTTGTTGCCAAACAGGCCCATGTAGCCAGTGTAGCCACCTGGCTCGCTCGGCAACTTGTCGGCTTTACCATTATGCTCAGCCGAACACAGCGCATTGCCCTGCGCGCAGTGAACGCCAATGCCGACAAAATCGGCAAATGCCTGGCCGGGATTCGATGCCACCTCAGCAGCTTCTGGCGAGTTCGCGCCAAAGACGGTGGGCACATCGATGCCAATATTCTCCAGGATGGTATTCGCCGTCGCCGTAGAGCCAAAGTTGCAGCCCGCGCGCGTATAGGGCACCCAGGGAGCCGGTGTGTTGGTGCCAGGCGCAGAAATCATATTGAAGTTGGTATCGGTTGGATTCTTCGGATTGCTGGGATCAAACAGCGGGGACGTCCAGTAAGCGAACGAAACCCCGGTGTTACTGGTGCCATTCGGCAGGAAGTAGCGATAGCTGTTGCTGATCGGCACCCCATGATTGCTGGGGTAGACGCCCGTTAGTGAGGTCAGAATATCCGTCGCCGTATGGGCGATCAGCGGGGTGTGGTGATTGTCGTCCAGGACGCCGTTGCCCTCAATAAAGTTGAGCAGGTTCGGCATCTGCTCCAGATCAGAAGGAACATTGGGGTTATCGCGGGTAAAATGGAGATTGTCGAATTGGACATAGATAACGTGATGAGTTTGACCATTCGGGCCGAGTGTACACGGCCCGCCATCTGCCTTCGCGTGCGAAAAAGCAAGTTGCGCCGCACCGGCTAGACCGAGCAGCACCAGCAACAGAGCTGCAACAATTCGGGTGATTGGCCGCCGCCAGACCAGGGCCATCCGATCCATAAGTCCTCCTCAGTTTCACAACAGTGGGATGACGATTTGTAGGTCGCAGGATGGAGAGGTCGCTATATTCAGTTGTAGAGGGGTCGCGTCGCGCGCCCCAGGCGCGCAGGGGATGTGTGTTTGCTGCTCTCGCTCGATTCCTTCCGTAAGCAAGGATACCATCGACTCAACCAATTGTCCAGGCTTCTTGTGCGTGATTCCTTCCCTTGCGCAAGAAGCAAGATGCAAAGGAGCAGACCTCAGCAGAAGCGATGACAAGAGAGATATAACACAAGCGGGTGAAGATGAGGTAAAGAACGGGTAAAGAATGGTGTTGGAATGCTTATCTTAGTGTTAAGTAATCATTAAAGGAGGGGACCGGATGCCCAGAAAACGGCTGACGTGCAAAACGC
Organism: uncultured Ktedonobacterales bacterium; assembly: GCA_964522745.1. Classification (GTDB taxonomy): domain Bacteria; phylum Chloroflexota; class Ktedonobacteria; order Ktedonobacterales; family DATBGS01; genus DATBHW01. The sequence goes on along the minus strand of CAZFWN010000006.1, from coordinate 2,940 downwards.
CCTCCCCCGTGCTATAATAATCTGTAGTTAAAAGTATTTCTTCTACAAAAATTCATCGTGCTTTCCCTGGACATCTTGGAAAACACGCGATATAATATGTAGGTGTAAGGCATGGATATACAGGATTTTTCAGAGACCTGGTATATCACCTATCACTTCGTCTGGGGGCCGATGCGCTCAAAAGCCTGCCTTGTTGGCGAGATTGCCGAGCGACTCCAGATGTTGATTGAAGAAAAATGCGCTGGCTGCTCGTTTGAGCCGCTGGCAGTTATCATCCTGCCTGACCGTGTCTATCTCGCCGTTGCTGCCGCGCCAACGTTGGCGCCGCATCACATCATCTGTCAGGTGAAGGCACATACGTCACGGGTCTTGCGCGATGAGTTTCCAGAATTGACGCGCATCCCCACGCTCTGGACACGAGCCTATCTCGTGCTGGCCGGTGAGAGCCTCACCGCCGAGGAGGTGTTCCAACGCTACGAAGCACTCCAGCGCCCGCGCCGCCCACGTGGACGGCCACGCAAGGCGCCCCCTTCCGATGAAGAAACCGCTCCCTCCCACTCACTAGAAGAGTAGGGGTTCTCCTGGCCCCACATCCTGGTGAGAGAGCTTCGACGATAGATTCAACAAAGATAGGATACTAACAAACATGCAAAAATGTGAACGCTGCAAGGTCAATGACGCGCGGGTCCGGCTGGACACTGTCGTCAATGGTCGCCAGGAGCAGCATTACCTTTGCCAGACCTGCGCCGAGGAACTGCTCGGCAGCGATTTGAATAATCTCCCCGGCGTTGGCAACGGGGGGAACTCCCTTGGTGGTCTGTTTGGCAACATGGGCGCGGCTGGCAATGTCCCTCCTTTTGGCTTCAGGCAAGGGGGAGCCGGCACGGCTACCGCTCAGCGCACCGCTGGCAAGCAGAGCAAGACACCGACGCTCGACCAGTTTGGCCGTGATCTGACGGCAGAGGCCCGCGAGGGCAAGCTCGACCCCGCCGCCGGACGCGAGCGCGAGATTCGTCGCGTGCTGACCGTGCTGGGCCGCCGCCAAAAGAACAACCCGGTGCTGATCGGTGAGCCAGGCGTGGGCAAGACGGCGATCGTCGAGGGCATTGCCCGCCGCGTCGCCGAGGGCAACGTCCCCAGCACCCTGCGCAGCGCGCGCATCGTCTCGCTGAGCATGGGTGGCGTGGTCGCCGGCGCCATGTTCCGGGGCCAATTTGAAGAGCGTATCAAGCAGGTGCTTGAGGAAGTTCGCCAGTCGCCCAACGTCATCCTGTTCATCGACGAGTTGCACACCGTCGTGGGAGCCGGCAATGCCGAGGGCGCCGTTGGCGCGGCTGATCTACTCAAGCCGGCGCTGGCGCGCGGCGAAGTACGCTGCATCGGCGCCACCACGCTTGATGAATACCGCAAGCATATCGAGAAGGATGCCGCGTTAGAGCGCCGCTTCCAGCCCGTCATGGTTGGTGAGCCATCTGTTGAGGAAGCCATCGCCATGCTGCGCATCGTGCGCGAAAACTATGAGCGCCACCACGACGTCAAGATCACCGATGAGGCTATTGACGCCGCCGTGCGGCTCTCTGATCGCTACATCAATGACCGTTTCCTGCCGGACAAGGCCATCGATGTCATGGATGAGGCCGCCTCTGCCCTGCGGCTGGAGGCCATCGAGCGCGGGCTGCTCGGACCGGAGGCTATCCACGACCTGGAGAAGCAGATCGCCGACATCCAGGCCGAGAAAGAGGCCGCCGCGCTCTCTGAGGAGTACGAGCGCGCCGCCAAGCTGCGCCAACAGGAACTGAAGGTACAGGAGAAACTAGAGGAGGCCCGCGCTAAGGTCGGCCAGGTCGCCAAGATGATGGTCACACCTGAGGACATTGCCAAAGTCGTCGAAGGCTGGACGAGCGTTCCGGTCAGCCAGATGCTCGAAGGCGAGCGAGCGAATCTGCGCCATCTGGAAGCAGACCTGCAAAAGCGCGTTATCGGCCAGAACGAGGCTATCAGTGCCGTCGCAAAGGCCATTCGCCGCTCGCGGGCGGGCCTGAAAGATCCGAACCGCCCGATTGGGTCGTTCCTCTTCATGGGACCAACCGGCGTCGGCAAGACCGAGCTTGCCAAGGCGCTGGCTGCCACCATCTTCGGTAGCGAAGAGGCCATGATCCGGCTGGATATGTCCGAATACATGGAGCCGCATACCGTCTCGCGGCTGTTTGGCAGCCCTCCCGGCTACGTCGGCCACGATGAGGGTGGTCAGTTGACTGAGCAAGTCCGACGCCGGCCCTACAGCGTCATCCTTCTGGATGAGGTCGAGAAGGCGCATCCTGAAGTCTTCAACGCCTTGTTGCAGATTCTCGACGATGGCCGGCTGACCGATGGTCAGGGGCGCACGGTGGACTTCAAGAACACTGCCGTCATCATGACCAGCAACGTCGCCACCGAGGAACTGAGGCGCGCCGCCAGCATTGGCTTTCTCGCCTCGCACTGGGGTGATGCCCAGAACGCGCAGGAGAGCGAAGAGGCGCAGCGACGCGCTAAAGCGCTGGAGGGGCTGCGGCGTGCCTTCCGCCCGGAGTTCCTCAACCGCATCGACCAGATCGTGGTCTTCCACGCCCTGGGCCGCGAGGAACTGCGCCAGATCATCGACCTGCTGCTGGCAAAGGTGCAGGAGCGCCTGAGCGAGCAGGAGATCACGCTGGAGTTTGGTGACGACCTGCGCGACCTGCTGATGAAGGAAGGCTTCGACGCCGAGTTTGGCGCGCGCCCACTGCGCCGGGCCATCCAAACGCACGTTGATGACGCGCTGGCCGATGCCCTGCTGGCCGGCACGCTCCAGCCCGGCCAGACGGCCATCCTGACCATCGCCGACGGCGCCGTCCAGGTCAGTGCTTCGGGCGAGCCTCGCGTGGTGGTTGCACGCGAGCTTCCCCAGGCAGCATAAGCCTG
>CAZFWN010000005.1:0-79186 GCA_964522745.1 uncultured Ktedonobacterales bacterium | reverse complement strand
TCTTGGGCATTGTTGATGCAATGCCAGCAGAGAGAATGGGCCATGTAAATGCCAGGGCTTTCTCAAGGAGGTGTGCTATGTCTCGTATTCATGCCGAGGCCGAGCGGGTAATTGATGCCCGGCCTGAAGAGGTTTATACATTTCTAGCAAATTATCGTGAGGACCGCCCGCGTATCCTGCCGCCAAACTTTCTCGACTACCGGCTGGAGCAGGGCGGGCACGGCGCCGGCACGGTGGTGAGCTATCGCTTGCAAGCAGGTGGTCGTGAGCGCCCCTACCGCATGCAGGTCGAGGAGCCGAGCGTGGGCCGGATGCTGCTGGAGCGTGATATGAACTCCTCACTCACCAACACATGGACAGTCAGCCCGCTGAGCGGCGGGCAAACGCTGGCGGCGGTAACCACCGAATGGGAGAGCCGGGGGGCAGGGATGGGCGGCTTCTTTGAGCGCACCTTTGCCCCCCTGGGGCTGAAGAAAATCTACGGTGATATGCTGAATCGCCTGGCTGAAGCGCTGGGCGCCTCAGCCGCCGCCAGCCGCTAGACCGTTCGCCGAATGAATTCGGCGCTAGCAATTCGCCGATTAAAATCGGCGCTAAGGGCACCTTTGGTGCCACCAAGTCCCTCCGGGACTGATTGCGGGACCAGCGCGCCGGTCTGTCCCACAGGGACATCCTGGCCGTAGGCCCGTAGCGCCGAATTCATTCGGCGTATGGGCCGGGTAGCGTTCTTGTCCCACAGGGACATCCTGGCCGTAGGCCCGTAGCGCCGATTTTAATCGGCGAATGGCTTACACCCCAATCCGCTCTTTCACCCGCCGCAGGGTGTCGATATGCGCCTGGGGCGAGGTGAGGCCGGCGCCCATCGTGTTGACGCCCAGGTGGGTCGCGCCCAGGCTGCGCCAGCCGTCGGCGTAGGTGGCCCACTGGTCTTCAGGGATGTCGCTGATCGTCAGCCGGGCCTCGATGCCGACGGCTTCCGGTGGGCGCCCTGCCTCCTCGACATAGCGGCGCAGACGCTCGATGGTGGCGCGGGTTCGCTCGTCTTGCGGGTTGGGCGCCTGCGGGAACCAGCCGTCGCCGATGCGCGCCACGCGCTGCAACACCGTATCGACGCTGCCGCCCAGCCAGAGGGGGATCGGGCGCTGCGCCGGCAAGGGCTTGATGCCCGCCGCGTCGATATGGTGCCAGCGCCCCTGGAAGGTGACCACCGGCTCGGTCCACAGAGCGCGCAGCACGGCAATCTGCTCCTCGATGCGCGCGCCGCGATTATGAAAGTCCTCGTTCAGCCCCTCATACTCAACATCGTTCCAGCCGGTGCCCACGCCCAGGCGCAGCCGCCCGCCGCTCAGCACATCCACCTCGGCGGCCTGTTTGGCGACCAGCGCCGTTTGGCGCTGGGGCAGGATGATGACGCCGGTGACCAGTTCAAGCTGCCGGGTCAGGCCGACCAGATAGCCAAAGAGGACAAACGGCTCCTGAAAGGTTGTCTCGCTGGTATAGGGACCGCTCCAGTCCGGGCGGGTCGCGGTGCTGGCGCCCAGCACATGGTCATAGACCAGCAGATGCCGGTAGCCCATCTCCTCAACCGCCTGGGCATAGTCACGGATGGCAAGCGGGTCGCTGCCTATCTCTGTCTGCGGAAAGATCGCTCCAATACGCATGCGCTTCCTCGTGTTGTCGTTCATCTGGATACACCAAATCCATGTTATACGATGATTTGGTCATATTCCGGGCGGCTTTGCAAGGGCAGCAGGTGTAGCAAGTGTAGCACTGTAGCAGTGTAGCATATCCTCTATTTCTTGCTACAAAGAGATCAGAAAGAAAGATAGTATCTCTTCTCTTTCTTCTGCTCTAGCAGATAGATAGAGCAAATTAATACGTTTTAGGATGTGTAGCACATCAGGACATAGTTGCCACACTGCTACGGTGCTACACTTGCTACACCTGCCCCATTCATCTTGCCTGGTCGGCGGCCTCTACCCCTACACCCCCGATGCGGTGAGCTTGCCCTGCTGGCGGACCAGCGGGATGATGCCGCCGGCCTCGACGATGCGCTGCACGAAGGGCGGCAGCGGCTGGGCCTGGAAGAGCCGATCATGGGTGAGGTCGTGGATGGTTCCGGCAGCGGTGTCGATGCTAATGGCATCGCCATCTGCCAGCGCGGCAGCGGCCTCCGGCGCGATCAGCACCGGCAGGCCGATATTGATGGCGTTGCGGTAGAAGATGCGCGCAAAAGAGACGGCGACCACTGCCGCCAGGCCGGTGGCCTTGAGGGCGACGGCGGCATGCTCCCGCGAGGAGCCACAGCCAAAATTGCGCCCGGCTACCAGCACATCGCCGGCTGCGACGCCGGCGGCAAAGTCCGGGCGGTGTTCGCAGAGGCAGTGCTGCGCAAGCTGCGCCCGGTCTGTCGTGACATTATAGCGGCCAGGAATAATCTGATCGGTGTTGATGTTATCGCCTACGCGCCAGATGCGTGCCATTGGGAAACCTCTTTCTTCAGGTGTTTAGACGTGCGCGGCGAAGTGGCTGCGCGGGTCGGTGATCACGCCGGTGAGCGCCGAGGCAGCGATAGTTGCCGGGCTACCCAGATAAATCTCCGCCGTCGGGTCGCCCATGCGCCCGGTGAAGTTGCGGTTCATCGTTGTCAGGGCGCGCTCGCCGGCGCTGAGGACGCCCTGGTGCCGCCCGATGCAGGGGCCGCAGCTAGCCGCCTCCACCAGCGCGCCGGCTTCGGTGAAGATTTCGATATAACCGCGCCGCAGCGCCTCCAGATAGACCTCGCGTGAGGCAGGCACAACGACCATGCGCGTGTTGGGATGCACCTGCTGGCCGCGCAAGATGTCGGCAGCAATCGCCAGGTCGTCGATGCGCCCATTGGAGCAGGTGCCCAGGAAGAGTTGATCGATGGGCAGCCCCGCAACCTCAGAGAGCGCCACGACATGATCGACATCGGGCGGACAGGCGATCTGCGGCTGCAACTGCGAGACATCGATGGCAATCTCGCGGGCATATTGCGGCGCGTTGGGCTGAATCAGATCAAATGGGCGCGTGGTGCGCGTGCGCAGATACTCCACCGTCGTGGCGTCAGGGGCGATCAGCCCGACCTCGGCGCCCATCTCAATCGCCATGTTGGAGAGGGTGAAGCGCTCGCTCTGGGTCATGCGCTCGACAGTCTCGCCCAGAAACTCGACGGCATAGTTGCTGGCGCCGTCCGCGCCCAGGATGCCAACGATGTGCATGATGGCATCCTTGGCAAAGACGCCGGGCGCGAACTGTCCGCTAAGCCGGACGGCAATCGTCTCCGGCACGCGAAACCACGTCTGCCCGGTGGCATAGGCCACGCCAATATCGGTGGACCCCATGCCGGTGGCAAACGCGCCCAGGGCGCCATAGGTGCAGGTGTGGCTATCGGCGCCGACAACCACATCTCCGGGCACGACAAAGCCCTTCTCCATGATGATTTGATGGCCCACACCCTCTTGATAGACATTGCCCAGCCCTTGCTCGCGGGCGAAGCTGCGGATGCTGCGCTGCAAGGTGGCGGCCTGGATGGTAGCCGCCGGCACGATATGGTCAAAGGCAATGACGACGCGGCTGCGGTCAAAGACGCCGCTGGGCGATGCGCCGGCCTCTCGGCGGGTCAGGCCATAGAATGCCTCCATTGCCAGGGGCGTGGTGGTGTCGTGGCTCATGACCAGATCGAGATCAACGACGATGATCTCCCCGGCCTGGACGTGCCGCCCGATCTTGCGGCTCAGAATCTCCTCGCTTAATGTGCCCATGTCTGGTCTCCTTTGGCTGGCGATTAAAATCGCGCCTCTTTGGCGTGCCGCCACCAAGTCCGCCTGCGCGGACTAGGGATCGGTCTTCGTCCCAACCCGCGAAGGCGGGTTTTGTGGCCGCAGGTCAAAGAGCCGCGATCTTTAGTCGCCAGGTTTTTATGGTTGTACGCTCGTTGTTGCATTCACCTCTGCAAATGTACGAATGATCTCATCGACGGTGTGCTGGCTCAAGTGGCCGTCGTCGGCCAGACCCTTGATGTGGGCAGCGGCGGCACGCGCCGAGCGCCCGTTGAGCGTCAGGCCAAGCGCTGAGGCGCGGGCGCTCAGAGCGTGATGCCCGACCAGGCGCGAGGTGGTGTCGATCTGGCGGGGCAGGCCAAAGCTCTCCGGGTCAAGCACTTCATAGGCGCCGGGCATCTGCAAGACCGCCTTGGTATGCACGCCGGCGCGATGGCTGAAGGCCGAATCGCTGGTGATCGGGCTGTTGAATGGGATGGGCATGTCGAGCAGGCCGGCCACAAAGCGGTCCAGCGCGGGCAGGCGTGGCAGGTCGTAGCGCGCCAGGAGTGCCCGCCAGCGTGGGTACACGGCGGCGATCAGGCCGCTAAGCGAGGCGATGCCGTTGCGCTCGCCGATGCCCAGCACGGTGACATCGATGCAATCCGCGCCGGCTTCGAGCGCGGCCAGCGCGTTGGCGACGGCGCAGCCCGTGTCGTTGTGGCCGTGAAATTCGATGCCCACCTGTGGGTAGCGCGCATGGAGCGCGGCAATGCGCTCAAGCACCTGCCAGGGCGTGGCGATGCCGACGGTATCGGGCAAGCCGATGCGATGCACGCCTGCCTCGATGACAGCATCGAAGATGGGCAGCAGATCGTCAAGGGGCGTGCGGAAGGCGTCTTCGGCGCTGAAGCGCACATACAGACCGGCCTCGCGGGCGCGGCGCACCTGGGCTACCGCTTCGCTGGCTACCTGTGCCAGCGAGCGCCCATGACTGTGGGCGCGCAACTGCGGCGAGGAGCCATAGAAGAGATGGACGCCGCCAACACCTGCCGCCTGCGCGGCCTCCAGATCAGCCGCGACGCAGCGCACATGCGCCACAACCAGGGCGCGCAGCCCAAGCGAGGCGATGGCCCGCACATCGGCGGCGGTTTGCGGCGAGAGCCGGGGCGAGGGGACTTCCAGAATGTCGATGCCAAAGGCATCCAATTGCCGGGCCAGCGCCAAGCGCTGCTCCGAGGTGAAATGCGCGTGGCGAAACTGCTCGCCCTCGCGCAAGGTCGTATCGACGATATGCAGGCTGGGCTGTGTGTGCCCATCCAGGTTCGTCGGTGTGGTCTGTCGCGCTACAACTTCCCCAAGCTGGGTTCCTCCTTTGTGTGTCAAGACCCGCTTTCAGGCAAAACAAAACGGCGCCGCTCGTAAAGGACGAGCAGCGCCGTGAACAGGCGTTATCGTGGGACCACCTTCGTTCGCTCCCGCCTCGCGGCAGGGAGCCTCTTCGAGTGCAAACACACTCTAGCCCGATAACGGTGGCAGCCGGTGGAGTCTATTGGCTTCTTGCCGAATGAATTCGGCGCTAGGGGCGCCAGAGGCGCCAGCAAGTCCCTTCGGGACTTTGTGGCCGTTAGGCCCATAGCGCCGATTTTAATCGGCGAACCGAAGCGTTCTTTCCACACTCAGGGGTCTTTTTCTCCGAGCGCCAACCCATAGGCTTGCACCAGCCGCCTACTCTCTGTGGGTGATCCGCTCAGGTACTCTTCCCCGTTCGCGTTTTGGTTATGCTTGCTGCACAGAAGATACCGCAGAAAGCAGGGCGTTGTCAAGAGGACGGGCGGGCAATTTTGGCTGTGCAGCCAAAGCTGATATAGGAATATCAGGTATAGTGGTCTAGATGTCTTGACATATGGTGCAGTTTAGGGTAGACTGGTAGCAGAAACAAGGTCGGGTTGCCTTTTGTCTTATTACCTCTTCATGCTCAAGGAGGACTCTTCATGAGACGCGCGATCCGTATCCCCCTGGTCATCGTGGCCTGTCTGCTGGTACTGAGCGGTGTGTTCGCGGCGACGCACGCCACCACGCACGCGCAAGGGCTGGCCTCCTCGTCAGAATCCCAGCACAGCGACAAACAGGTGGTTGCCTACTACACGCAATGGAGCATTTACGGAGCAAACTTCTTTCTCAAGGATTTGGTCTCCAGCGGCACGGCTGCCAGGTTGACGACCCTTATCTATGCTTTCGGCAATATCAACCCAAGCTTGCAGTGCTTTGAGGCGAACCAGGCCGGCCAGGGCGATGCCTGGGCTGATTATCAGCGGCCCTTCCCGGCTGACCAGAGCGTCAACGGTACGGCGGATAGCTGGGGCCAAACGCTGGCCGGCAATTTCAATCAATTGAAAGAACTGAAAGCGCTCTATCCTCATCTGAAGATTCTGATCTCGCTGGGTGGCTGGACGTGGTCGGCGCATTTCTCCGATGCCGCGCTGCCGCAGAACCGAGAAGCGTTTGTCAGATCGTGCATCAACCAGGATATTCTAGGGAATCTGCCGCAGTTGGATGGCGACCCCTCCGGTGGGGCTGGCGCTGCCGCCAACATTTTTGATGGCTTTGACATTGACTGGGAATATCCCGCCGTGCCGGGCAATGTCGGGAACGTCGTCCGCCCGGAGGATACGCAGAACTTCACCGGGCTGCTGGCAACCTTCCGGCATCAGCTTGACGCGCTGGGCGAGCATACCGGCAAGCATTATCTGCTGACGGCTGCCACGTCCTCCGGCCAGGATAAGTACCAGAAACTCCAGTTGGGCGAGATTGGTCGCTACCTGGATTGGGCCAATATTCTGACCTATGATATGCACGGCACCTGGGATGTGACCGGGCCAACCGACGCGCTGGCGCCGCTCTACGCCGATCCAAACGACCCCTCAACGCCGCCCTCGAATACCTACAGCGTTGACCATGCCGTGCGCGATTATATCCATGCCGGCTTCCCGGCGAATAAGATTGTGCTGGGCATGGCGATCTATGGGCGCGGCTGGACCAACGTGCCCAACGCCAACAACGGCCTCTATCAGAGCGATCCCAACATGCAGCCAGCCCCAGGCACAACCGGCCCAGGCACCGAGAACTTCAAGGTGCTGGAGAGCCTGAGCGGCTATACCGGCTACCGCGACCCGATCACCAAGGCGTATTGGATTTTCAACGGCACAACGTTCTGGAGCTTTGATGATCCGACGGCGGTGGCGGTGAAGATGGACTATGTTAAAAAGCTGGGATTGCGCGGCGCGTTTGCCTGGTCGCTGGATGGAGATGACGCAACGGGCACCTTCATGGCCGCGATCTCCAACGGGTTACAAGGACCACCATCTGGAGCATAACCACTCTGCACCAGGATCACCTGCCCCCTTGGTGGTCTCCCTTCCTCACCAGCGACCCCTGCAAGCTATATTCGCCTTGCAGGGGTCGCTGGTTTGTATGTGCTGCACCTGGCCCGATCAGCCGTTTTCAGCGCCTTGCTTGAATGTGATACAATAGCTGCCCAAGGCTTGTTAAGAGTCCAGTTCCAATTGGTGAAGGCGCTTTCCATCACCATCAGGCGTTTGTATTGAACCGCTTGACAGGTGGTGGTATAGTAGAGAAACAATCCAAGGTTGGCGAAGGCGCCCTTTCGCCAGGGAAGAAGAGTGGCAGTATGCTTAAAAATACCTACTCAACCGTTGTAGTAGCCGATCCTGACCCGAATTACCAGCGACAGATCGCCTATCTGCTGCAACAAAGCTTTCGCTGCATTTCAACGAACACCCTGCGCGAAACCTTCCAGGTTATCCAGCGCGAGCGTCCTGTCCTCATCACGTTGGAACTCAATCAGCCCGATGGCGACGGGCTGGCGCTGATCCAGTATCTCCAGGCGGACCCTATACTCAAGCAGGTGTTGATTGCCTGCGTCACACAGCGAGCCGCCGTTGCAGATAAAATCCGGGCCTTCCGGGCGGGCGCCGATGATTACATTGTCAAGCCACCGGCGTCCAACACCTTCTACGGGCGGATGCTTCTGCTTCGACGTGCTGGGCATATCGCCCGCACGGCGAGATAAGACCGGCTCACCGATTTGGCCCTGATTCATCTTCTTCCGCGAGCAGTGCGCGCAGACGTTCCTCCCGCTCCTCTTCGCTAATCAGCACTGCCCGGCGTACCGCTTCGATCAGCGCGCGCGGTGTGACCGGCTTGACTAAATATTGGTCGGCGCCAAAGGCCAGGCCGGCAAATTTATTCTTCTCTTGTGCAAGCGCGGTGAGCATAATCAGCGGGGTCGCCGCCGACTCCGGGTCGCCGCGCAGTGCCCGCACCAGTTGATAGCCATCCAGATTGGGCATCTTCACATCGATAATCATGCAGTCTGGATGCACCTCGAAGAAGCGCTCCAGACCTTGTTCGCCATCTTCTGCCTGCACGACGATGAAATTGCCCAGCAACTCTAGCCCATCGGTCAGCAGTTGCATGATTTCTGGATCGTCATCTACAACCAGCACGGTATAGCTCTTGCCTTCCGCAGAAGCCATCGTTCTCTCCTTTCTTTGCTCTGAATCATGCTGCCACCAGCGCGTCGTGGCTGGTGGCAGCTTTCATCAGCAAGAAGCTCAGTGCTGAGGGTTCCCAGGTGATGCCATCATGGGGGCTGGCGCGGGCTGAACCGGCTGTGGCTGTGGTACAGGCAAGCGGAGATGGAAGGTCGAGCCTTCGCCGGGAATGCCAGTGCTTTCGACCCAGATGGTCCCGCCCATCGCCTCGACGAAGAGGCGGCAGAGATAGAGGCCCAGGCCGGTGCCGCGCACCTTCGAGGCGAGATCGCGTGGCAGGCGCACAAAGCGCCGGAAGAGCAGCGGAATCTGCTCTGGGGGAATGCCCAGCCCTTCATCTCGGACGGTGATTTCGACCATCGGTAACTTTGGCTGGCGGCTCTTGCCCCAGCCAATCAGGCGAGATTCTTTCTCAACAACAGGCCATGCCGTCACGCGAACCCAAGATTTGGGTGGTGAATACTTGATAGCATTTGAAACCAGATTCATCAAGACTTGCTGCAACCGCACTGGCTCACCCCAAACAAGCAAATTCTCAGGAACTTGTATTCGTATCATTCGCTCAGCCGGGTTGCCCTCGCGGGGATCAATGAGTTGCATAGCTGCCCGCATTGCGTCACTGAGATTGACGACTTCGGGGACAAAATCTGCTGCTTCCTGGTCAATGCGCCGCGTGTCCAGAATACTTTGCAGCAGTTGCACCAGCGCCACATTCGCCCGTCGCGCCCGCTCCAGCATCTCGGCGCGCCTGGCGGGAGTAAGCTGCCCTTCCAGGTCTCCTAGCAACTCGATATACCCTTGCATCGTCATCATCGGCGTGCGCAGTTCATGATTCACGCTGGTAATAAACTGATCTTTGAGCGAGTCAAGCTGCTCGGCGCGCTCGGTGGCAATGCGCGCATAGGTAAGATCGCGCTGTGTGAGCAACTGGCGGATGATAATCAGCAGCACCACTATCAGGGTCAGCACCTCTAGCGCCTTATCTCCGCCCTCGCGGGAAAAGGTCGCGCTAAAGATGATGAGTCCGAACAGTATGATCACCGGCACAGCCAGTAAGAAGAACTGCTGGAACAGCCTGGAGGGTCGTAGCCCACCAGCGCTGAGCGCAAGCTTTTCCAGCCAGCCCCAGGCGCGGCCAGGTTCGGTCCCTTGCGTCAACAAATAGAGTGGTGCCAGGCTAAAGGCAAACGACCCGGCGACCCAGAGCGGATCGACATACGGCGTGCCCGGAGTATAAGGAACCCCATTGCCCAGACCGGGCAGTGTCAGGTAATTAAAGGCAGAATCGGCATAGATATAGCAGACCAACCCTATGGTGAGCCAAAAAAATGTTGGGCGGTAGGCGTTCGGCACACCGCGCGCCAGCAGGACTATCAGCACCAGCAACACGGTGAAATCTGCGACTGGATAGGCAATGAAGACATAGTCTACCGATGTTCCACTGGCAAGACGAGGAATGATCAGGAAAATCAGGCCCAGACCAAGCAGCGCTCCAACTGCAATACAGACATCCACAATGACCCGTAGCTGTTTGGCGCCACTACTCTGCACAGAGGGAAGCAAGATTACCCCCAGGGCCATAAGCGGGTAGAAAGGCAAAAAGAAGGCATCGGCAAGAGAGGTCGAGGGCGCCACGTTCTGCACAGATGAGAGATAAATAACAAGAATTGAGGCGGTGACATAGCTGAGCATCGCTATGGCAATACAGAGCCAGGCCCAGCGGGCGCGGCCCTGCACACGCCCACTCACCCACAGGCTGCAACTTGCCGCCAGGAGCAGGCCGAAAAGCTGGCCGAGGCCGCTGATGATGGGGCGAACAGATGCAGGCGAAACCAGCATCAGGACTGTGACCAGGCCCAATACGAGGAGCAGGGCGACAGGAATCGCCCAAAATCGAGCGCCGCCCAATCCAGCAAGGCGAGCGACCTGAGGCGACTTTTCTGACGGGGACTGAGGCACGGGACGAGAAGAAGGATCGAGCGGCAACGATGATTGCATTACAAAGTCCTCCCAACACGTTTCACTGGTTCGTTTATTCAGGCGATGGGATAGCCCCAATCTGCTGCATGGCGCCCAACTGATCTTCTTGATGCCAGGATTCCTTGATCTTGCCATGCTCGATGCGCAGAATGTCAATGCCGGTGAAGACGACCTTTTTGCCGGTTGGGGGCGTTCCCAAAAACTCGCCAAGATGGGTAGCGTGCATCGTCCAGCGATCTACCACCCGATCCCCTTCAGCGATCAGGTCTTCTAAGGTGAACTGAAGATCGGGGAAGGCGTTGCGGAAATGCACCAGGAACTGGTGAATGCCGTCGCGGTCAGGGGTAAATCCAGGCGTAGGATTGCGATCCACAAAATCGGGCGCCAGCACTTCGGCCTCCGCAGCGAAATTTCCCTTGCCCCAGGCTTCCTCAAAGTAGCGGAGGGCGAGGGCTTTGTTCTCTTCGATTGACATAGCATACTCCTTGTGTGTTGTGGCCCCATAGGGCGCGCTGGCAAGGTTTCCAGGCGCCTTATGAGACAGCCTGCCAGCACTTGCTGGCTATTATACCGCGCCTTTGCAGAAAGCGCACAGTGAGGTTGGTACTATCATCCTATGTTCCTGCCACGTTTTGTACAATACCATCTGCCTCCAGCGTTACCGCCAGGAAAAATTGTCCGGCCTGATAGCGCAGTGCCGTTTGGCCCCGAACCGCGCGCCCGGCAGCTCGCCGGGCGCGTTCAACCAGGAAGGGCATTTGCAGCCGACCAGAGATGGTCAGCAGCGAGACCTGCGTGATGCCCTGGAAAGAGACGATCTGCTCATCGATCAGCATGGATGCCTCTGCTGGGAACGCCGGCTTGACGCGCTGATTACGTTCATAGCGCTCGCAAATGGTAAAGATGGCCCGAAAGGCTAAGCGAAGCGGAAGTTTGAATTGCTCGCGCAGCGCGCCCCCGGCGCGCGCTTGCAGTTCAAAGATGTTGGCCGTCTGTGCTGCAAACGCCTGCTCGGCGAGATAGGTGCAGGCGGCATTGAAGGCGTGCATCGTTTCCAGCAGCGCCTGCTGCTGCGCGGGGGTGGGGACAAGCCTGAGATGCAGTGTTTGTTTCATCGATCCTTCATGTGGAGGATGCCCTCCAGTTTCAGCAGTGCAGGGCGCGGCGCCCTTGTGTTCCCAGCGCTCTATTGCTCAATGGGCAGCAATACGGTGACGCATCCAGATGTTCGGCTCTACATATCGTCCTAGATTCTGCTCGCAATCAATCGTGACAGGCGCCAAGGCGCCCGGCACCACATACGCGCCGCTTTCTGGGAAGCACATCTCTGTCCAGGCTTCCCACTCTTCAACACTCCCGGTGACGACCATCGAGGCCGGCTCGGCCCGCAAGAACTCGGCGCCGAGCCGCCAGTGCGTTCGCAGCCAGGGGTCGAAGGGCGCGCCATCTGCCTCCTGCCAGTGCATATAGTGGTCGATGGGAATCAATGGATAGCGGCTCTTTTGAGAGGGGCGCACACAGCCAATCCAGTCACTCAATCCATATCTGGCAGCGATGCCTTTCATGGTGCGGATGACAAGCTGGCTCAGACCTTGCCCTTGATAAATGGGATCAATGGTTGCGGCTATGCCGGCAAGGACTGAGGGCGCTTGCCCGGCGTGATGACCTGCTACGCCCTGCTTCAATGTTCCATCCCATCCCTGCGGTAGCCCTTCCAACGTTCCATCCCACAATAATGGGATGGTATTGCCAGCCGCAATAACCGTCTCCTGTTCATCGCAGACGGCAAACTGAAAGGCGGCGAAGTGTTCAAACAGCGCGCCATAATATTCGGTGGAGACATCATCTTCCAGCACAAAGAGCGGCCAGGCTTTGGGGCTAAGCGCCAGCACCCCTCTGGTGAGGTCTGGGCGCTGTTCAAGGGTCCAGATCGTTGGCGTCATGGAGGCATGCTACTCCTTCACTGGTCAGCAACCGCTACCGCGCGAGGCGCAGCCGCATTGGTAACTCGCGTGGCCGCAGCGTCACCAGCGGCTCTGGGTGCAGCGCAAGGTCTGGCGCCAGTTCCAGCCGATAGCGCTGCGCTATCATGACGATTGCAAGCTGCGTCTCGATCATTGCAAAGGTCGCACCCATACATTGATGCTGCCCGCCGCCAAAAGGGAAATGGGCGTAGCGAGGCCGTCCCTCCTGCTCGGCCTCACGAAAGCGCTCCGGGTCAAAGACCTCCGGGTCGCGCCAGAAGGCCGGATGGCGGTGTGTGGTATAGGGGCAGAGCAGCACCGTTGATCCTGCTGGAATCCGATAGCCTCCAATGACATCATCGGCCAGCGCCCGGCGCGGGAACGACCACGCCGGGGGATAGAGCCGCAATGTCTCCTCCAGCACCATCTTGCTGTAGGGCAGCCGGGCCAGATCATCCAGCCCAGGCGTGCGGCCTTGCAGCGTCTCTGCTATCTCGCTATACAGGCGCTCGGCCACTGCCGGGTGAGTGGTGAGCAGGTAGCAGGTCCAACAGAGCAGGCTCGACGCATTATCGTGTCCGGCGATGAGGATCGAGAGCGTCTCATTGCGAATCTGCGCGTCGCTGAAGGCCGGCGTCCCATCCGCCTCGCGCACGTGCAACAGGAAGGTCAGCATATCCTCAGGTGGCCCGGCTTGCGCGCTGAGTTGGGCACGGCGCTCCCGAATCAAGCGCAGCACGACGGCATCCAGCGCGCGCTGGGCGGCCTGCCCGCGCCGGTTGCTCGCAGCCAGCGGTCCCAGGTATGGCAGCCAGGGATGATAGAACAGCGCCAGCGCGTAGCTGTTGATGACTTTGAGCGCCTCGGCAATGGTCTGTGTGTCTTCGCTCAGGTCCAGCGAGAAGATGGTCTTGCCGAGTACGCGCAGGGTCAGCGCCTGCGTCGCGGGCACCAGATCGATGATCTCGCCCCGCGCTGCCTGGTCATGCCAGCCATCCAGAACGTCTTGCGCTGCCTCGACCATCTGCGCACCTGCCACCGCGATATGCCGGCGCCCAAACGCCGGCTGTTCCAGATGACGGATGCGCTGCCAGGCATCGCCCTCGGTGGTCAGCACACTCAGGCCCACAAAGCGCTTAAAGATGGCATTCTCGTGCGGGTCTTTACCATAGAGCGCAGCGTGTTCTTGTAACACCTGGCGAATGCCGTCCGGGTGGTTAATGAGATAGGTGACGCCAAAGGTGAGCGGCAGACGCACGACATCGCCATACTGGCGAGCCATCTCCAACAAAAAATGTAAGGGGTCGCGCTCCATTGCCTGTGTCGTTGTCCGTGCATTGGTAGGCCCAGGCGCCTGGCTTGGCGCCTGGGCCACTGGCGGGCTGGGAAGGGATGAGGAGGGATGGGTCATTGCGCGGCGGATTCCTTTCTCTCCAGAATCAGCGGGAGTCGTAGAGAGCATGCTAGACAAGAATAGAGACAAGTGGGCGTGGGCAAGCCTATCCGCCTGTATGATACACTACCCAAGCACCGAAATGCCAGTGAAGGGGGTACTTCTTAGCATAGACGACGGAGAGCAGACGACTCAGGGCAGGCGGCTGGCGCGGTGCTGGCCGCCGGAGCGGGCAATAACGGTTCCAGCAACGGTTCTAGCAAGGAAAGGGATGGACTCAGGTGCGACTACCGCTGTCTCTACACTTCCAGATGTATCTCGCTAGCCACCCGCGTGTGGCAAATCGGCTGCTGGGGTTGATGGGCGCCCGGCGAGTCGAAGCGGCGGGCCGCCAGGCGGCAATGCGATCAGCCCGGCGTGCCTACGAGCGCGTTCCCTTCTACCGCCGGCTCTACGAGCAGCATGGCTTCACTGCTGAACGGATGCGGCGCCTTACCTGGGAGGATTTCCTCCAGCTTCCCCAGATTAGCAAAGATGATACCGAAGGGGTGCCAGAGGCGGACCTGCTGGACGATCAGACGCTCTCGCCACGCGGCGACGCGCTGATTGGCCGGTCATCGGGCACCACACGCGCGCCAGTCCACTGGCCGCTGGGTTGGCCGGAATTTTACGTCACCCGCTCTGCGTTTGAGGCCGTTCTTCTGCATGAACTGGGCACGCCCGGCGGCGCGTCAACGGCGGTGGTCCTGATGACTGCCGTTGAGGGCGGCGACCAGAGTGGCAACATGCCCTATCGCGCCTTCTTCTCCCTCAAGGAGCAGCACGGCTGGAATATGGAGGTCATCGCTACCGGCGAGGACAGTGCCACTGCCCATACCTGGCTGCGCTGGCTGGCCCAACGCGGCTATACCTCCCTCTTTATCATAACCTTCCCCGGCACTATTGAGCGCCTGCTTGAGTATAGTGCCGCGCTGCCAGAAGCGGACCGGGTCAATTGGGACGCTTTTCAGCACAAGCATGTGATGGTGGGCGGGCAGATTATCGTCCGGCAGATACGCGAGCGCATCCGCCGGGAGATGCGCATCGACCCGGCCTCGCTGACCAGCGAGACGATCATCTATGTGAGTTCCGATACCGGGCAACTGATGGCCCGCACAACCCCATTCACCATCTGGCTGGAGCGGCACCTGGCCCAGCATCCCGATCTCTATCCGGCGCTCGGACTGGCAGAAGAT
This sequence comes from uncultured Ktedonobacterales bacterium, assembly GCA_964522745.1. Lineage (GTDB taxonomy): Bacteria > Chloroflexota > Ktedonobacteria > Ktedonobacterales > DATBGS01 > DATBHW01. The sequence goes on along the minus strand of CAZFWN010000005.1, from coordinate 64,255 downwards.
CAGCGCGATAAGCCGCTGGTTGAGTTCCTCCCGCCGCTCTCGATTCAGTTCGAGTTTGACCGCCCAGAAGGGCTAACGCTGACGCTGTGGAAGCACCGGCCCCTGATTCGCTATAAGATTGGCGATCTGGCCTGGGCGCGCCGGATGAGCGCGCTCGCCGAGGTACTGGATAAAGCGACGCCCGCCTGGCGGCAGGACTTCCAGCGCGCCGGCGGTCATCCGCTGGACATCCCGCCGGTGGCGACGCTGGGTGTCGTGCTGGGGCGCGCCGATGAAATCTGCATCGTCAACAGCGCGAACGTCTCGCCAGCCATCGTGCAGCAGGCACTAGAGGCAGCCGGCATCGCGCCGCAGGTGCATCACTTCAAGCACCGGGCCGACCCGGCGCGGCCCAATGAGTATTGTGTCTATCTGGAATTGCACGACGCGCAGAGCGAGCAGGAGCGGCAAGCGCTGGCCGATGAATGGCGCGAGCCGCTGCTGAATGCGCTCTTGCAGGTGCCTGCGGCTTCTGATCTGGTGGCCGCGCATCGCACCAACCCCATTCAGTTCTTGCTCTTTGTGCGTTCGCGTGGGGAAGACGAGTTCCTGGGGGATAGCAATCTGGGCAAGAAGACCTATGCCCTGCGGCGTGTGCCGGCGCAGCAAACAGTGCGGGCGGGGGTTCATGATGGTTGATTGTTTGCTTTGGTCTTGGCTTGTCCAACCATTCGCCGAATAAATTCGGCGCTACGGGCCTGCGGCCAGGATGTCCCGCCGGGACATGATGGCGCCGCAGGCGCCCCTAGCGCCGATTTTAATCGGCGGAGCTTATACCACTTGCGGCAAGCGCTGCTGGGCGGCAGCAACCGCTTCGCTGGGGTACTCAAAGTCCTGGAGCTTGCCAGCGAAGTAGCTGTCGTAGGCGGCCATATCGAAGTGCCCATGCCCGGAGAGGTTGAAAAGAATCACCCGCTCTTTGCCCTCGGCTTTGGCCTCCAGCGCCTCGTCGATAGCGGCGCGCACAGCATGGCCCGTCTCTGGCGCGGGAATGATACCCTCGCTGCGCGCAAAGAGCGTCGCGGCCTCAAAGACGGGATTTTGATGATAGGCTTTCGCCTCGACAATCCCCTCCTCGTGCAGCAGCGAGACCAGCGGCGACATGCCGTGATAGCGCAGCCCGCCGGCGTGGATGCCCGGCGGCATAAAGTCGTGGCCGAGGGTGTGCATCTTCACCAGCGGCGTGATGCCAACCGTATCGCCAAAATCATACGCATACAGCCCTTTGGTGAGGCTGGGGCAAGCCATCGGCTCTGCCGCCAGGAAGCGCGTCTTCAGCCCCTTCTTGCGCGCCTGGCCCACAAAGGGAAAGACCAGGCCAGACATATTGCTGCCACCGCCCACGCAGCCGATGACCACGTCCGGGTAATCGTCGGCCTTCTCCAACTGCAACAATGCTTCCTCGCCGATAATCGTCTGATGCAGCAAAACATGGTTCAGCACGCTGCCCAGCGAATACTTGATCGTTCCGCCGCTCTTGGCGGCCACCTCGACGGCCTCGCTGATGGCGATGCCCAGGCTGCCCAGGTTCTCCGGGTCGCGCGCCAGGATGCTGCGGCCCGAATCGGTGAGATTGGTCGGGCTGGCATGTACCGTCGCGCCATACGTCTCCATCATATTGCGCCGGTAGGGCTTCTGCTGATAGCTGACCTTGACCATGAAGACTTCGATCTCGACGCCGAAGAATGCGCCAGCCAGCGCCAGCGCCGATCCCCACTGCCCTGCTCCCGTCTCTGTCGAAATCTTCTTGACCCCGGCCTGCTGATTATAGTAGACCTGCGCCACCGCTGTATTGAGCTTGTGACTGCCCACCGGGCTGACGCCCTCGTACTTGTAGTAGATGCGCGCCGGGGTATCCAGCGCCTTCTCTAGCCGCCGCGCCCGGAAGAGCGGGCTGGGGCGCCACTGTGCGTAGACCTGCCGGATCGGCTCAGGAATCTCAATCTCCGGCTCGGTGCTGACCTCCTGCAAGATCAGCGACATGGGGAACAATGGGGCCAGATCATCGGGAGTAACCGGCTGTTTCGTGCCCGGATGCAACACCGGCTCTGGCGGCCTGGGCAGGTCGGGCAGAATGTTGTACCAGGTGCGCGGCATCTCCTCTTCGGTCAGGAGGTACTTGGTGTGGCGGGTGTCTGGCATGTGGCGCCCCTCTCTTCGTGCGAACGAGAACGAACTATTGCAACAGAGCCTAACGGGGCCAGTATAGAGGGCAACTGGCACCCCGTCAAGCTCAACCCATACCAGATATTACACACCCGCGCTACACCTCTGCCGCCACGCCGGTAGCGCCGGCCACCGTGCCGATGCACCTGCCGGCAGCACCAGGGGACTTTGCGCGACCTTTGGGCGACCTTTAGGCGAGGCGTCAGCCCGCTCTGGGAGCCTTTGGGCGGTTTGGGCGGTTTGGGCGATAGGCGCCAACACGGTATCATCGGGCTTCGCCTTCTCTGCTGAATCGCCCTGGCTCTGTGGAACAGCGAAGGCAGCCGCTTTCGTAGCATCCGTAGTAACAATAGTAGTAGTAGAGTAGTAGTAGTAGGCAAGCGAGAAGAGGAGAGAAGTGCTGATGACAGCGCCTCCTCCTCCTCACGCAGCGCGCATCTGCTGCTTATCGCCCAAACCGCCCAAACCGCCCAAAGGCTCCAGGAGCGGGCTGACGCCTCGCGTAAAGGGTCGCGTAAAGGTCGCGCAAAGGGGGCAGATCAGCTCTATGCCGCCGCGATCTTCTTCCACAGAGCAGCCAGGATGCCCAGCCCGATGAGAACCCAGGCGACTACGACAAAGGGCGTCAGGCTGAGCGGATAGTCGCCGGGCGAGACAAAGGCGGCCAGGAAGATCGCGGCCACCAGCAGAGTGCTGAGCGCGGGAAAGATGGCGTGGCGCAGGATGCTGAAGCGCTCGCGGCGCTTGCGCCAGAAGAAGCGGATGCAGGCCAGATTATTCAGCAGATAGATCAGCAGGATCAGCAGCGCGTCCATCGTTGCCATGAAGCCAAAGCCGCCTATCGGCGTGAGCAGCAGACCCAACGCCAGGCCCACCACCAGGCCAAACACGCAGAGCGCCGTAATCGCGCCAACCGGGGTATTGTGCGTTGCATGGAGCCGCGCTGTCCAGCGGGGCAGCAAGCCATCGCGCCCCACTGTATAGATGATGCGCGAGCCGCCGTTGATGATCGCCAGCGCCGCCCCAAAGAACGAGAGGACGCCAACTAGATCAACGAGCAGGGTGAAGAACGTGCCGCTGAAGTGACTACTGATGGTGTCGAAGGGCGCTAAATCCTTGGCATAGCCAGTAGTCATCTTGTTGACACCATAGCCCACCGTCGCCACATAGGACATCAGCACATAGAAGAGGCCGACCACCAGCATCGAGCCAAAGACGGCGCGGGGGATGTTGCGGTGCGGGTTGCGCGTCTCCTCGCCCAGCGTCGAGGCGGTCTCAAAGCCGATGAAGCTGAGGACCGAGAGGACGATGCCCACCGTCAGGTCGCCGCCCTTGGCCGGCACCTGGCTGACGCTGAATGGCGCCGTCGTCAGGCCGCCGTGACTGCCGACGCTGATTAAGACGATGATTGCCAGGATCAGACAGATGCCCACCTCAAAGGCCAGGAAGGTCAGATCAACCGTCATCGATTGGCGCACCCCGATATAGCACAGGGCAAAGACGACGCCCAGCGCCAGCACAAACCAGAAGCTCCAATGCAGGTCGAAATGCAGCCAGCGCGAGATGAGTGTCTCCAGGTTCGCGCTCATCAGCAGGAAGGAGAAGGGCGCGCCCAGCGCCACCGCGAGCAAACCCACCCAGCCGGTCAGGAAGCCCCAGCGCGGGCCAAGCCCCTCGCTGACAAAGGTATAGGCCGAGCCGCTGGTGGGCAGTTCGCGTGACATCTCACTGTACTGGTTGGCGATCAGCAGCGCCACAAAGAAGCCGATGACATAGCAGAGCGGCACAGCAGCGCCGACCACCCCAGCCTGCGGGATGGTGTTGAAAAAGATGGAGGAGGCCGGCGACATGACCGCGACGGAGATAACGACGGCATGGCGCAGGCCAAGCGTTCCCTTGCGCAAGGCCGGGGCGGCGGTGGTCGTTTCTGGGGCAATAATGGCGCCATCGGCATGCAAGGAGGAGTCACTCATGCAGGTTCCCCTTTCTGGACTGTCATGGAAGATTGGCTGGCATCAGCCAGCCCTGGCGTCTCAACATCAAAGAGCCGGCGTAGATAGTCGTTGAGGAAAATGCCCTGGGGATCAAGCGCGGCCCGGACGCGCCGGAAGTCGTCCCAGCGCTGATAGAGCGCGGCCAGGTCGCTGGCGCTGCGCGTGTGCATCTTGCCCCAATGCGGGCGCCCCTGGTAGCGCTTGAAAATCTCCTCGATGTGCTGAAAGTAGGACTGATAGGGCATGCCGCGATACATATGCACGGCGATATAGGCCGACTCGCGCTGATAGGCCGGGCTGAGCCAGATGTCATCGGAATGCACAAAGCGGCATTCCACAGGAAAATGCACAGCAAACTGCTGCTGCTCGATGCACGCCTGAATCTCAGAAATGACGGCGGGGAAGTGTTCCGCCGGGATGTTGTACTCCATCTCTTGAAAGCGCACCATTCGCGGTGTGGCGAAGAGGCGATGGCTATAATCCACCTCGTTCACCGAGGCCACGCCCCAGGCTGAGATGCTGCACGCCTTCTTTGAGAACTTTGGGAAGAGTCGGCAGCCTTCGGAGATCAGCCAGTACACGCCATTTTCGAGAACGACCTTGTTGAACTTGCCCCAGAGATTGCTGCCCGTCGCCGGCGCTTCGGTCTCATTGATGAATTTGGCCTGCACCCATTCGGTATAGGGGAACCAGAAGAACTCGAAATGGCTGTTCTCCTGCTTGTAGCGCTCCAGGTTGTCGATGCAGTTTGCCAGTTTCTCTCGGTGCCCCTGGTAATGCAGGCGCTTAGCGGGCACCACGCGCAGCTTCACCTTGGCGATGACGCCAAGCATACCTAGCGAAACTTGCGCGGCCTTGAAGATGTCAGGGTTGTGTTCGGGCGAGCATTCCAACAAGTCGCCGTTCGCCGTCACCAGCGTCAGGCCGGCCACCTGCGTTGCCAGTGTGCCAAAGCGGATGCCCGTGCCATGCGTTCCGGTGCTGATAGCGCCGGCGATGCTCTGCACATCGATGTCGCCCAGATTCTCCTGCGCCAGCCCTCGCGCCAGCAGGTCATTGCCCAGCCGCTTGAGCTTGGTTCCCGCCAGCACCGTGACCGTCCCCTGCTCGGCATCAACCGATTCGATGCCTTGCAGGTTATCCAATGAGAGCAGCAGATCGTCAGTCTGCGCCAGCGGCGTAAACGAATGCCCGGCGCCCACGACCCGTGCCTGCCGGCCATCGCGTCCGGCGGTGCCAATCAATCGCGCCAGGTCGTCGATGCTGGCCGGCTCTGCTCTCTGCTGTGGGCGCCCTTGCACCGAGCCAGACCAGTTCTGCCAGCGCGTCCCCTGTTGAGTAGCCATCGCGCCTCCCTTGTTTTAGGTTAAATGAAGCCGCCAGAACGCAGGCGGTTCGTGAAGCAATCCGCCGATTAAAATCGGCGCTACGGGCGCCAGAGGCGCCACCAAGTCCCTGCGGGACTGATGGCGGGACCGGCGCGCCGGTCTGTCCCAGAGGGACATCCTGGCCGAAGGCCCCTGGCGCCGATTTCAATCGGCGAATGGCCGGCGGCGCTACGGGCGCGCCGAATAAATTCGGCGCCGTCCGCATGGGTGAGCCAATACCTTATAGGAAGCAGCGGCCATCGCCGCGATAGGTGGTTACTTCGTCTACCACCGCGCCGTTGGAAACGAGCAGCAGATGGGTGAAACGCTCGCAGAGTTCGCCAGCCTTGCTGTGGCGCAGGAAGATGGGGTCGCCGGGCGCAAGCTGGACCGGCCCCTGATAGCGAATCGGTGTCTGCACCTCGCCTGCCGCTTCGAGGGAGGTGAGCCGGGCGCCGGCGGGCAGATAGGGCAGAGGCAGCTTATCCGGCCCAGCCGAGCCGGAGGCCGGATAGCCGCCGCCCAGGCAGGTATAGAGCGCCGGCCCCGGCTGGCGCACAATCTCGATAGCGTAGCCTGCCGCCGGCAGATAGCGAAAATCGCGGTAGTTATCAAACAGCGCCGGCGCGTAGAAGCCGGAGCCAACGGTAATCTCGGTGACGCCAGGCTCCAGGCGCGTGGTGTGGACGCTGCCAGTGCCGCCACCGTTGACGAAGCGCAGCGAGACGTTATAGCTGCCGATCAGATCGATGATGGCCGCCCGCCGCTGGGCCACCTCGCGCACCGAACGCTTTTTGAGCCAGCGCACCAGCGCGTTTTTCATCCGGCTGTGGGGATAGGCATCGCCCACGCCCGCTACCTGCGCCTCATAGCCCATGATGCCATCCAAAGTAACGTGCGACGATTTGACGATGCGCTCAATGACCGGGCGCGCCTGCTCTGGCGTGCGCAGCGACGAGCGCCAGACGCCAAAGTGCAGGCCGGGCACATCAATCGCCATATCCAGGTCAAGGCAGACCGGCAGGCGCACCTCATGGCGCTGAGCCACGCGCTCAATCTGCTCTACATGCGCCACGCTGTCCAGCATCAGCGTAATCTGCGCGCCGCCCGCCGTCGCCTGAGCAATCGCGGCAATATCCTGCTCGTGCCAGGTTGGATAGCCGATCAGCAGGTCGGTGAAGCCCAGGCTTGCCAGATAGACGGCCTCCTGCGCGGTAAAGCACATGATGCCCTGGAAGCAGGGGTCAGCAGCCAGGATGCGCCGCAGCACGGCCACGCTGCGCAGCGACTTGGAGGCCAGGCGCACCCGCTTGCCGCCGGCACGCGCCGCGATCTTGCGGATGTTCTGGTCGAGCAGGTCCAGATCGAGATAGGCGAAGGGCATCTGGCGCCCGCTGAACACCTGCTTGTAGTAGGCGTAGTCTGGCGCGGGCCGGGACGTAGAAGCCGGGGGTGTAGCTGAAGAGATGGTACTGGTTGGGGGTTCCATCGCCAGAGGACTGCGTTCCTGTTCCGGTTTCTGAGTCTGCATGGCTGGTTCCTCTTCTGCCTCCTGGCGCGGAGGCCGACGATACATGGGGTCAAGCGGGAACAGTTCCCTCCGCCAGCGCGATGACCGCTTTGATGAGATGCTCCAGGTCGTGCCGCGCCCGCGTCGTGTCATGGTCGCTGATAAATTGCAGAATCATCCCGTCAAGGCCGCCTACAACAAAGCGCGCCAGGTCAGCAAACGGGAGCGCGCTGTTTTGGCCGGCGGCAGCGTAGACATCCTCAAAGAGCTTCTCAACCACCGCGAAGTAGCCGTCGTACTGCTGCTTTGCCAGCCAGGCCGAAGCAGGATGGCGCAGCGCGTGGAGCGTGAGTTCATACTGCATCACCTGCAACTCCGGCGACGACTCCACATGCGCCCAGAACGCCTGGATGCTCTCAGCAATCACCTCGCGCACGTTGTCTCTCGCCGGGACAACCACTGCGCGCACAATTTCCGCCGTCAGGCGCATCATTTCCTGTAGCACCGCGAAGAGCAGATCGTCTTTGCTGCCAAAGTAGTAGCCCAACATGGCCTGATTGACGCCGGCCTCAGTAGCGATCTTCCGGGTGGTCGTCTCGGCCAGGCCATCGCGTGCCAGCACGCGAATGGCTGCTGCAATGATCTCTGCCCGGCGCGTATCGCTGGTGGCTGGCCTGCCCATTGTCACTCCTGGTTACACACGCGATAGCGTGTTAGTCATTCGGTTGACTAAAGAATAACAGGGATGAGGCCGTCTGTCAAGAGGGAGCGAACGGAGGCAGGGCTATGTACAAGTCACGGGGCTGGCGGTTAAAACCGCGTCTGGAGGCTTCGCCACGAAGCCTGCCTTCGCAGGCTGAGACGAATGAACGCAAGAACCCAGTCCACCTACACGGACTAAGTTTTTGTGTCCGTTCGACCTAACCTGCGTCGGCGGGTTTGGTGGCGGAACGCCAAGCAGGCGCGGCTTTTTACCCCATCTAATGTGTTCAGCAAGCGGAGGTATGCAGCTCAGTTGCTTATACTGGTATCCAAACCTGAATCACTCCTTGATCGTCTCCAGAGGCAATGCGACTCCCATCAGGCGACCAGGCAACTACGTCCACTTCAGCGGTATGACCCTGATAGGTAGAGAGGAGATCAAGGCTGGCTGCATCCAAGATTTCTACGGCTTTATAGCTTCCGATGGCGATACGTGCCCCATCAGGTGCCCAAGCGACACTCCGAACACTCAATTCTGGGCTACGGTAGAGAGCGAGGCACTCACCAGAAGCAGCATCCCAGACCCGCACCGTCCCATCGAAGCCTCCAGCAGAGCTCACGTATCGGCTATCAGGCGACCAGGCTACTGACCGGACCCCATCGGTATGTCCTTCACATCTGGCTACCAGGCGTCCCATCGCAACCTCCCAGATGTGTACGGTTCGATCAGCGCTGGCCGAGGCGCTGTGTTTGCCAGCAGGCGACCATGCGAGCGCATTCACCCAGTTCGTATGGCCGCGATAGGTGAGCTGCGTCTTGCAACGATAGCTATCCCAGACCTGCACGGTCTGATCGTGACCACCAGAGGCGATACGTTTCCCATTGGGCGCCCAGGCGACGGCACGGACAATGTCCGTGTGTCCTCGATACAACAAGACATGACCTCTAGAGATGGGATGCCAGACTTGCACCGTCTGATCAAATCCTCCCGAAACGATACGGGTGCCGTCAGGCGACCAAGCAATGGCTTCCACTGTGGCTCGCCCATGTCCTTGATAGCTGAAGACACGGCCTCCTGCGGCATCACAGATGCCACAATCCCCGTACCCTGCATAAGCAATTTGCTGTCCATCAGGTGACCAGGAGAGTGCGTAGATCGAAACGTCAATCGCGGATTCCAAAGAGGTCATTTCCTTTGTAGGTGCGACGGGCTGTTTTCAATAATTGCTCTTTCAGATTGTTGAAAACACCAAGCCAACTCACATTTGATTCTTGCCTCTTTCGCTGGATGCGTCAATATCTTTGCAGATACCTCTCCACGAAGTGCGCGGTTTGACAGATAAAAAGCGATTAACCGTCAGCGACTTTTACTCTCAGCGGTTGGGCAAACGGGTGAGCAGGCTGTTCAAGGCATGGATAGCAAGGCGCATGCCTGCCTCGCCGCTGTACCCGCCTGCTGGCCCGGCAATGCTCAAGTGGGGTTCAAGGGTGAGGTAGCCAGTGTAATCAAGGGCATCCAATGCTGCCAGCAAGCCAGGAATATCCCCATCTCCCTGCCCGGCGGGTAGCACACTGCTATCGTGAAAGACGGCATCTTTGATATGGATATGGACCACAAACTCTCTGAGCAGCGGCCAGGCGTCTTCCATCGGGCGGACCCCGGCCTGGACAAAATTGGCCGGGTCAAAGGCCAGGCGCAGCGCGGGCGAGTTGATAGTGGCGAGCAGCTCATGACAGCGTACAGCGCTCTCGCCATAGATGCCACGCTCATTCTCGTGGAGGAGGGTGACTCCCGCTCGCGCTGCCCGCTCCGTCAGCAGGCTGAGCCGCTCGATGACCTCGCTCCGCGCTTCATCCAGGCTTTCAGGGGGCACGTAATACGAAAAGACGCGGATGAGCCGGGTCTCCAGCAGTTCTGCGGCAGCGATGGCGCGCTCCATGCGTTCTTGCTCAAAGGCGTGCGGCGCTGAAAGCGGCGATTTCCCGATAGGGCTGCCAAGCGCGGAAACCCGGAAGCCCTGCTCATGCAGCAGTGTGTGGACACGTCGAAGTTGATCGATGGAGAGGTCAAGGACATTCACTCCCCAGGCACTCCGTAGTTCCAGCACAGTGATGCCTTCCGAAGCCAGGACAGCAAGTTGTTTGGTCAGATCGGCATCGATCTCGTCACCAAAGGCGCTAAGAAGAAAGGTTGCTGCCATAAATATGCTCCTCTTCTCCAAGAAGGATACGGCGCCCGCTTCTGGCTGCCTCATAGATGGCGAGCGTCAGCGCGAGCGAGCGGCGTCCTTGTTCGCCAGGCACCACCGGCTGTCGCTTTTCTCGAATGGCAGCCACGAGATCGGCAATGAGGCGCTGGTGTCCCTCCAGGCCGATGCCGCGCGGGCTGCTTCCGGCGCCGGCTGCCGCGATGCCTGGTAGAGATACTTCCACACCAGGCAGGCGCGGCATGACCTCCGACTCCCAGCGCGCGATCTGTTCGCCCTCAATGTGCATGCCGCCGCGTTCGCCGTAGACCTCTACCCGATGCGGATAGCCAGGCGCGGCAGCCGTCGTGGCGACCACGCTTCCCAAAGCGCCATTGGTAAAACGCACGCTGGCGGAGACACAATCCTCGACCTCAATCGCGTGGGCCAGCGTGGTCATCTGGGCCTGCACCTCGGCGACATCGCCCAGATACCAGAGCAAGAGATCAAGCAAATGAATGCCTTGATTCATCAGCGCGCCCCCACCGTCTAGCTTCCAGGTGCCTCGCCACGCGGCGCTCTCGTAGTAGCCCTGCGTGCGCAGATAGGGCACCGTGACGCAGCCCACCACCAGCCGCCCCAGCGCGCCAGCAGCAATGGCCGCATGCGCAGCGGTAAAGGCCGGATCGGTGCGCCGCTGAAGGGCGACACCCAGCAAAACCCCCGACTGGCGGCAGGCGTGAATCATCGCGTCGGCATCGGCCAACATCAAGGCCATTGGTTTCTCGACCAGCACATGCTTCCCTGCCTGAGCAGCCGCCAACGTTTGCTCAGCGTGCAGCCCACTGGGTGTGCAGATGCAGACAACCTCGACATCCTCACGCGCAAGCAGCACGGCATAATTCACCTCACAGGGCACCCCAAAGCGCGCCTCGGTCTCGGCAGCGCGGGCGGCATCGGCGCGACAGACGGCGACCAGCCGCGCCCCTGGAGTCTGGGCAATGGCCTGGGCATGATGCTGAGCGATCATCCCGGCGCCAACGATGGCAAAGCCAATGGGATGCTCAGCCAGGGAATCTTTCTGGGGTTGAGTCGTTGGCATACTCATGGCTGCTGGTCCTCATTGTGCTGGCTACGGGACCACAGCGGTTCCTGCGGTGGATGAATATCTGCTGGCATTTTTAGGTGCCCGGCGCGCAGATCGGCGAGCAGAGCGCTATAGGCAGCGCGGTCCAGCGGGAGCGAGACAGCGCGCCCGGTGAAGCTGGACAGGGTGATAGCATTGGCAAGTTCAAGCGATGCCAGCGCGTCCCGCCCGTCGCAGCGCGGCTTGCGCCCACTGAGAATGGCGTCTTGCAGGTCACGATGGACGGCGAGATGGCCCTCACCGCCGGAGGGTGTCCCTTCTGGGGGCTTGAAAGTTTCAACCGTGATCTCCGGCGTAGCAAACTTTTCCGGGCTGGTCGCTGAAAACTCAGAGAGCGAGGGGGTAAAGCGTCGGATGGTCAGTACCTCGCCACGAAATTCCAGCGCCATGCGGTCACCGATGATCTGCAACTGGGGCGGCGTCCCGGCTTCCAGGGTACTCACCTCCACGTAGCCAGGCGCGCCATTGGAATAGACCAGCATCGCCTGGGCCGTGTCCTCCGTTTCGATGGCGTGCCGCAGTGTGCGGGTCCAGCCCCAAACGCTGGCCGGTTCCCCGGCCAGGTAGCACAGGCGATCAAGAGTATGCGGCGCTTGATTCATCAACACGCCTCCGCCTTCACCGCGCCAGGTGCCCCGCCAGGAGGCAGAGCGGTAATAGGCTGCCGTGCGAAACCAGGGTTCGACACACAGCACGCGCACCAGATTCCCAAGTTCTCCCGCCTCAATCAACTGGCGCGCAGCCTCGACGGCAGGCCGGAACCGCTCCTGAAAGTTGACGGCCAGCAGCCGAGCGGCAGCTTCGGCGGCAGCAATCATTGCCTCTGCCTCAGCGACGTCAACAGCGATGGGTTTCTCCACCAGCACGTGCGCGCCGGCAGCGAAACAATCAACGGCCAGCGACCGATGAAATGGGTGTGGCGCGCAGATCACCGCGACATCTGGAGCAACAGCCGCCAGCAGTTCGCGGTGATCAAGAAAGAACGGACAGCCCACTGCTGCGGCTCGTTCCGCCCCGATCACCGGGTCGAGATCAGCCATGCCGACGATGTGTGTACCGGGGAGTCTGGCAAGGGCTTCAAGGTGATTCCTGGCAATGCTCGCGCCTGCCCCAATGAGCGCGTAGCGAAGGGGAGCAGGCGCGCTGAAGGGTTCGTTACTGCCTGGCAATCGCTGCTCTCCCGCCGCGCAGGACATATTTTTGTATTTTGCCAGTGGCCGTCTTGGGCAATTCCGCGACGAAGTTGAAGGACTTGGGAACCTTGAAGTGGGCCATACGCTCGCGGGCGAAGGCGCGCATGTCCTCTTCCGTCACGCTCTGGCCGGCCTTGAGTACCACAAAAGCGTGGGGCGCCTCGCCCCAGCGATCATCGGGCAGGCCGACCACCGCAACTTCCTGAACGGCAGGATGGCGCAGCAAGAGACCCTCAACCTCGACGGAGGAGATGTTCTCGCCGCCGCTGATGATCACATCCTTGAGGCGATCTCGGATTTCGACATAACCGTCGGGATGGACTACCGCCGCGTCGCCGCTATGAAAATAGCCGCCTTGAAAGGCGCGGGCTGTGGCGTCTGGGTCGTTATAATAGCCCTTCATGACCACATTGCCACGTGCCACGATCTCGCCCAGCGTGGCCCCATCGTGCGGCACCTCGTTGTTGTTTTCATCAATCACCAGCAGTTCGCCGGAGGTGATCAGTTCCACGCCCTGGCGCGCCTTGAGCGTTGCTCGCGCTTCGGGAGTGAGCGCGGCATGCTCCGGGCGCGGCTCACAGATGGTGATGAACGGCGCCGTCTCGGTCAGGCCGTAGACGTGGGTGATCTCCCAGCCTAGTTCGCCTTCGACGCGCTCAATAGTGGCGGCGGCAGGCGGCGCGCCTGCCGTCAGCACGCGCACCTTGCGGCGCTCTGCCCCTTCATCCGAGAGCAGGATGTGCTGTACATCCTCTGGCGCGTTGGCAATGCCAATCAGCACGGTTGGTGCGGCGCAAAGCATCGTGGCGGCCTCATCGCGGATGGTGGTGAAGATCGCTCGCGGCTCGACTTTGCGCAGGCAGAGATGCGTGCCGCCGACGGCGGTAACGGTCCACACAAAGGTCCAACCGTTGGCGTGGAACATCGGCAGGGTCCAGAGGTAGCGGTCTGCCGGCGTCATATGGATATGGATCAGCGTGCCGACGGTATTTATATACGCATTGCGGTGGGTAATCATCACGCCTTTGGGGCGCGAGGTCGTGCCGCTGGTATAGTTGATGGTCAGCAAATCATCCTCAGCAATGGGTGGGCGGGTGAACGTTGCCGGCGCGCTCTCCAGCAGCGCTTCATAATCCAGCCAACCGGCAGCGCGCAGCGTATCGCTCAGCCCCTCAAGCGCGATGAAATGTTCAACCTCTGGCAACTGCGCGCGGATGCCCTCGACGACCTCCAGATAGTCCGCGTGGACGCAGACGACCTTCGCGCCGCTGTGATTGATGATGTAGATGAAGTCATCGGCTATCAGGCGGTAGTTGATGGGGACGAGGACCGCGCCGATTTGGGGCACCGCGTAGAAGGATTCGAGTTGGGCATGCGTGTTGGGAGCGATGTAGGCAACGCGCTCTCCCTTGCCAACCCCCAGGCTCTGCAACGCAGCGGACCAACGATCACAGCGCGTGCCGAATTGGGTGTAGGTCATGCGCAGGCTTTCGTCAACGACGGCCTCGCCTTCAGGGTACAGTCGTCGGGCGCGACGCAGGAACTCAAGCGGAGACAACGGTGTTTCCATGAGACGGCCTCCTGAAGCGCTTTGGCGCCTCTTGTTGCTTGCTGTGGCTCACCAAAACTGAAGCTATTTACGGGCATTATAAGCCTGTGCTATTCCAAGAAACAAGAGGGAGTTTATTGTGCATATTGCACAATAAAACCTGAGAAAACACTGGTCAGATTACCGTTGATGGTAGCAGCGCCGCGCGCTACTCTTAGGATGTGTGCAGGATGCACAAATATGTGCCGGCCATAATTCCAACCACACTCATCTCCACTGCTTAGGGGAAGTCTGTCGCACTGGCGCGACCCTGCGGGCACGCCCTGCCCTACCAATGATGGTCTCTATCCTCAACGGCGATTGGGTCATACACACGGCTGTTGGTGCGTTTTTGCCCAACATTCACCACGAGGAGAAGACTTTATGGCTGATTCGACCCCTGGCGCCGCTACAGGCGGCATGAAACCCACTCTAGGGCTGACCGGCGTGACGGTCAATGCAATGGCGCTGATTGCGCCAGGCGCCTTCCTCTGGCTGACCTTTCAGATTCAGGCTAGCCAGAGCATCAATGGCGTCTCCACAGCGATAGATATGGTAGCCGGCCTGCTTGTCGCGCTCATCCTGGCATTCTTAACGGCGTATTCGTACTCCCAACTGGCGAATAAGTTTCCCAAGGCGGGCACCGGCAGCAGCTATTATTTTGCTGAGGCCGCGCTGCTCAATCGTGAGGAGGGCCAGCATTATCGCTTTGCGCGCCTGGCGAAGTTTGTCGTTGGCTGGACCTCGCACCTGTATTATTGGGTGTATCCCGGCTTGATGATTGGCGTCTTTTCGACGTTGATTCAGTACGTGGCTGGTCTGTTTGGCCTTCCCTTTGCCACGCAGACCTGGTTTGCCTGGGGAATAGCGATTGTGATGGCGCTTGGTGTCGGCAGTATCGCCTATCGCGGCATCACCGGCTCGACAAGCACCGCAATTGCCATCAATGTGATTCAGATCGTCTCGCTGGTGACACTGGGCATCCTGGCAATTGTCTATCGGCTGACACATGGCAGCAACACCTACGATTATTCCAGCGTCATCGATGTCGTCAGGCCGCACGCCTTCAGCACGGTCATCTTCCAGGCAACAATTGCCATCCTGCTGCTGGTGGGCTTCGAGAGCATCACGTCGCTGGGCGCAGAGACCAAGAATGCCAAGCGCAATATCCCGCTGGGCATCATCCTATCGCTGGTCATTCAGGGCTTGATCTGTTACGTCTTTGAGTATGTTGCAGCCAACTTCTTCATGGGCAGTCAGTACCAGCTTGGGTCTGGCAAATCGGCTGTCACCGGGCTAAATGCTGCCGCAACCTCTTCGGCGCCCATTGGCGATATGGCGAACATCATCGGGAACTGGCTGGGCGGCTTCGGCTTTGCCTTTACGATTATCATTGCAGTGACAGTGGCGATTGCTATCATTGGCACGACACTGGCCTGTCTGAATACCGGCGTGCGCGTGACCTTCGCAATGGGCCGCGACAAAGAAATTCCCAGCTTCTTCGGCCTGATGCACGGCAAGTTTGCGGTGCCACATACCGGCATCATTGTGCTGACGGCACTCTCGGCGGTGGTGGGCATCTACTCTTCATCCGCCATCGGCCCCTTCCTGGCTATCGATACGCTGAGCCAGGTGACCTATATCAGCAACATCGGCACCTTCCTGCTCTATGGTATGACCTGTCTGATTGTGTTTTTCGCCTTCCGCAAAGAGAGCGCCGATGATTATCATCCTATCAAGCACCGGGTGGTGCCGCTGCTGGGCTTCCTGTTGAATCTGGGGATGCTGATTGGTGTGATCTATCTGGCGATCATCTCTGGCAACACCCCAACGGCCCATACAGCCCAGTCGGCGCAGGTTGCGATTGGCGTGGTGGTCGTCTTCATGGCTCTGGGCGGGGTATTCCTGTACCTGAGAAGCAGGCAACAAAAAGTTTCGATACTCCACAGCGAGCGGCCTAAACCACTCCTACAAGCTGAGGAAGTTGTTGCGGTGCAGGGTGAGGGCGCCTGATGCCTCTCAAGGTGGGCACTAGCAGCCTGGCCGGCCCGGCGCGCACAAGCAATCAGGATTGTATTGCTACGCGAGCGCTGGCCGGCGGGGGTCTGCTGGTGTGCATCGCCGATGGGTTGGGTGGTTACGACGCGAGCGCCGAAGCGAGCGCCTTGGCGTGTGACTGGGTGAGTGCGCAGCTTGCAAAGGAATGCGAGCAGGGCGCGCTCACCCGGCGCGCGTTGAAGGCGGCAGTGCAGGCGGCGAATCTGGCGCTCTGGCAGCAGGCGCTAGACCGGGCGACAGCGCTCAAGACGACGCTGAGCGTGCTGGTTTGCCTGCCGGGCGAGGCGCTGCTGGCGCATATAGGAGATTGTCGGGTGACGCTGGTGCGCGAAGGGATCGCGCGCCAGCTCACCCGTGACCATTCGTGGTCGCGTGATCTTGGCGTGCTGGGTTGGGTGTTGCATGGGGGCCGACAGCGCACGCGCCATGTGCTGCACCGGGCGCTGGGTGATCAGCCGATGGTGCGCGTGGATACGGCGCGGGTTGATCTTCGCCCAGGAGACCGTTTTGTATTGTGCAGCGATGGTGTCTGGGGCAATTTGAGCGCCTCAGCGTTCGCCGCGCTGGTAATGGAACCGCTGGACGATCAATCCCTGGCAGAACGGCTGACCCGCGAGGCGCTGGCTTCCGGCGGCAGCGATGATGCCAGCGCTGCTGTCGTTTCGATGCAGGGAAGCGCCGATTGAAATCGGCGCTACGGGCCTTCGGCCAGCATGTCCCTCTGGGACAAACCGACGCGCCAGCCCTACACTCAGTCCCGTAGGGACTTTGTGGCGCCAAAGGCGTCCCTAGCGCCGATTTCAATCGGCGAATGGTTGTGTGGTGCTGGGCTTTATATATCATATTTCATCAACCACTAGCAGGAGTTAGCAATGGAGCAGCAGCAACGGGCAGCGTCTGCCCAGCCGGAGCAGATGCTGGCGGCTATCGAGGCCGCCGGCATTCAGACGGTCTCGCTCCAGTTTACCGACATCAGCGGGCAGATCAAAGGAGTGAGCATTCCAGCGAGTCAGCTAGCCGGGGTGATGGCGCGCGGGCAGTGGGTAGATGGCTCCAGCATCGAGAGTGCCGTGCGCCTGCACGAAAATGATATGCTGCTGCGCCCGGACCCGGCGACCTTCGCTTTGCTGCCCGCCGCTGGCGCATCCGAGCGCCAGGCGCGCCTGATCTGTGATGTCCACACGATGGACGATCAAATCTTCCCTGGCGATCCGCGCCAGGTCTTGCGTCGGGCGTTGCAGGCGGCAGCAGAGCGAGGCTACACCTATCAGGTAGCGCCGGAAGTCGAGTTCTTTGCCTGCCGGTTGGATGCCCAGCAGCATTTGCAGCCACTGCTGGGTAACCAGGATGGCTACTTCGACCTCACTGCCGATGCTGGCACACACCTGCGCCATACCCTGGTTACGACGCTGCGTGAAGTAGACATAGAGGTGGAAAGCAGCCACCATGAGGTGGCGAGCGGCCAACACGAGATTGATCTGGCGGCGACTGACGCCCTGCGCGCTGCTGATCAACTGGTCACATTCAAGTATCTGGCGCGGCAGCTTGCCCGGCAGCAGGGATTACAGATCACCTTCATGCCCAAGCCGTTTAACGGGCTGAGTGGCTCTGGCTTGCATTTGCATCAAGTGCTGCAAGCGCGCGAGGATGGCGCAAACCTCTTTCGCGGGCGCAATCACCGCACGGTCTCCGATCTGGCACTGCATTTTATTGCCGGGCAGTTGCAGCATGCTTCGGCCTTTCTGGTCGTAACCAATCCGCTGGTGAATTCATACAAACGTCTTGCCAGCGGCTTTGAGGCGCCAGCACTGGTCAGTTGGGCGCACGAGAATCGCTCGGCCTTTATTCGCGTGCCCTTTGTGCCCAAAGCGCAGCCAGATCTGGCGCGGGTGGAACTGCGCGGCAGCGACCCGGCCTGCAATCCCTATCTGGCGCTGGCTGCTATGCTGCGCGCTGGCCTGGCGGGCATCGACGAAAGCCTGGCCGCGCCTGAGCCGGTGGAGGAGCAGGTGTATCCCTTTGAGCGCAACGAGCGGACGCCGCTGGGGGCAACCTGGCTGCCGCTCTCGCTCGGCGAGGCACTGGCAAGCTTTAGCGCCAGCCGGCTGATGCGCGAAACGCTGGGAGAGTATGTCTTTGGACGCTTTATCGAACTGAAGCGCCGCGAGTGGCGCGCCTCACAAACGCAAGTGACCGACTGGGAGCAGCAGACCTCCTGGGAAAGTGCATAGGGAGGATAGCTGTGATGTATGGAAACGATGGGCGGGCACACACCTGGGCGATTGGCGATATTCACGGCGCCCAACGTCGGCTGCTCGAACTGCTCGGCGAGACCAACATTGTCGATGCGCAAGGCCGCTGGAGCGTCGGCGCGGCAACGGGCATCTGTATTGGGGACTATTTTAATCGCGGCGAGGATGGCGTCGGGGTTGCCACGCTGCTGCGGCGTCTGCAACAGCAGGCGCGCCGGGCTGGCGGCAATCTGCTGCCGCTGCTGGGCAATCACGATGTGTTGATGTGCGGCGTGCTGGCCGAGCGGCGCCGCATGCCCTATGGCGAGGTTGCTAACCGATGGCTGATGAACGGCGGGCGCTTCCTTGACCTGGAAGCGCTGGAACGCGACCCGGAGCTAGAGGACTGGTTACACGATTTGCCAGCAATGCTGCTCCACGACGAGACGCTCTATCTGCACAGCGATACACTGGCCTATCTGGACCTGGGGGCGAGCATCGAGGAAGTCAATGCCAGCGTGCGCGCGATTCTACACAGCGGCGACTTAGACCGGATTGCGGCGCTCTTTGATCTGCTCTGCCGGCGGGGCGAGCTGCGCGACCCGGCCAATGTCGATCTCCTGCTGGCGACCTACGGCGGCAGGCGGGTGGTGCATGGACATTCGCCCACCTTTGGGCGTGAGCCGCTGATCCTGCATCACGGGCGCTGCATCAACATCGACGGTGGCTTGTGGGAATCCGACGAGACCGAAGCGCTCGGCTTTGTGTACTGGTTGCCCTAACCTTATCCGCCAGCCTCTCCCTGCAAACGATTCGCCGCCTGCACCAGCGCGGGCAGGAAGACATTGGCAATGGGCGTTCCCCAGCCAGTTGCCAGATCAAATCCCTTCTGCGCTTTGTAGCCCTGCACCTGCGCGTAGGAATTATCACCAGCGATAATATCGTGCATATCCTTGCCGGCCAGGCTATACAGCGCGGGCTGAACCAGACCCAGCGGCTTGCCGCGCATCTGATCGGCAATGGCGATGAGCGCAGCCCAGCAGGGCGTGCTCACGCTCGTGCCCCCAACACTCTCCCAATGCGCCCATTCGGGATGATGGTCGGTCAGATTGCCAGGCGAGAACGCCTCGTAGACCAACATATTGTCGGCAGGAAAGGCGACATCAGGCAGGGCACGATGCCCTCCGAGCAAGCCCTGATTCGGCAGATTTTTTTGATAGGCAGGCTCAGCGAAAACCGCACTCAAGCCGCCACCGCTGGCCCCTACATCATCGTTCCAGACCACCTCGCTCTTATAGAGGCTGGTGGCGGTATCGACATTCAGCCTGGTCCCGCCAACCGCCAGCACGTCCGAGTCAGAGGCGGGCCAGGAGACATTCGGCTTGTTCCAATAGGAATCGGGCTTCGTGTAATCGTTCTCGTTGGTGACACCCGTATCGCCAGAAGCGGCTATCACCGTGATGCCCGCCTGAACCGCCTGCTGAAAGAGTGTGTGACCATCGTTATAATACTGCCGCTCACCGGCTTGATCGGCAGGCGTATCGGAGACATCCCCTAACTCGCTGCCTCCATAGCTCATCGAGATCACCTGGCCCAGTTGATGAGTGATTGCGTAACGGGCCGCCTCCTCAAGCCCTACAAAGGAGCAATTCTGGCTTTGTGGCCCGCCGGAGTCGTTTGAGCCAATCAACAAAATAATCTTGGCGCCGGGTGCAATGGCGTGCGCCCACTCCACATCCAGCGTGTTTTCGCCCTCCAGGCCATCAATACCGTCCGAGCAGGTATAGGGCGCCGGCGGGCCAAATGGTTGCAGGATGGTGAGATCAATCGCAGGCAGACCCCACGCCTGGTCAAACGTTGCCACATCGCTTTTCAGCGTGGTGGTGTGGCCGGCGCCCAGTAGTACGATCGTCTGCCCCTTGCCAGTATAGCCCTGCCGATAGAGCGAATTGAGCTGAAATGCCTGCTGGATGTCCTCTGGACCATAGCAGGGCTGCCCAAATTGCGTGACGCACTGCTGGTTCAACGGCTCGGCCCCGCTGGCATGAAAGACCGGCTGATCGCTTACTACCGCCGTTGGTACTTGCGCCGTTGGTACTTGCTTGGGATGATACGGAGACGGCGGGCGGACCACCCGTGCCAGCGCTACACTCACGACCAATACCAGCACCACAATTGCTGATCCGATCAGCCAGCGGCCTTTCTTCCGCCGCCGTTTCATAGGGATGACCCAGGGCGGCTGGGCCGGCGCCCAGGTGAGATCACTTCCCAGGTCTTCGCCCAGCTTTGGCTCATGCCGGTGAACACCGAGCCGCTCCAACAGGCGCTGCTGCTGCCGGGTGAGGTCGTCTCGTCTCGCCGTCAGTTCCGCCTGCTTTGCTTCCACGCTGGCGAGTTGGGGTCGCAATGCCGCCAGCTGCTCCTGAGCGTAACGCGCCAGTTGTTCTTGTTTTTTCGCCTGGGCTTCTTGCGCGTAGTCTTCAAACTTGACGACCTGGCTCCGCAGTTGCAGCACACGCAGTTGCGCCCTGTTTTCTTCCCTGCCCAGAAGGTCAAATTCCTGGCGCAAGGTCAGGAGCTTGCGTGCCAGCGCCGCCTCGCTCTCTCCTTCGCCCGCCTGTGATCCCGATTCATCACTCATCGGATATCCCTCCCGCCTGTAATAGCAGCGTTCTCGCTGCATAAGCATAGCGTGTTTGCTCTAAAAGTCAATAGCTGAGCGACCCACTTTAGAACGATGGCCTGAAATATGCGGCAAAGAAAGCCTTTACCATCTCTCTTATCTCTTGTACTGGCTAGAAAGGGGTCGCTATGAGTAAAGTATTGGTAGTTGATGACGATGTGGACATTCGTATTGCCCTGGCAGAACTCCTCGTATCGGCTGGTTTTCGGGTAGAGGAAGCCGCAAATGGACAGGAAGCGCTGGAGATTCTCCGACGCGAAGGAGGCTGGGTACTTTTATTGGACCTGGCAATGCCGAAAATGAACGGCCATCAAGTGCTAGAAGCCCTGGAGCGCGAGCTACCTCTGTTAGAGGCCAATCAGGTCGTGCTGATGTCGGCGGGGACACGCATCTCAGCCGCGCGGCGAGACCCGCACAGCGATATTGTCTCAGCGGCAGTGTCGAAACCCTTTGAGATTGAACATATCCTTTCTTTGATGAAACGTTTATCAACCAAAGAACCCGTCAATTGAAGGCGCGTTAGCTTCTGTTTGCTTGTACTCTTGACAAACTGGCCGTTGCTTTGGTATGCTTGTAACCAAAGCAATTGAATAGATGCGTTCGCTCTCATCAAGACTGGCTGAGGGAAAAGGCCCGAAGACGCCTGGCAACCCCCTGCATCGGCGCAGGAAAGGTGCAAACTCCGGCGGAATGTGTTCCGCGAGATGAGAGGGATGGCAGCACAGCATCTCTATCGCTGTCAGCTTCCGCCCTCTTCCGCTCACCGGAGAGGGCGATTTTGTTGATGAGCGGAGAACACGCCGAAGAGCATCATATCACAACCAAGCGCGCAACGGCGCATACGAGGAATGTTCGCGGAATTGGGCAGCCACAGAGAGTCATCATTGCTGAGAAGATGGCGCTGCGCTCCCGCCAACTATGAGCCTCGCAGCCGCGCACCGAACCGGCAGACCCCTACAACCCCTGCCCTAGTAGACTGCGTCGGGTAGGTTCCGTTATCGACCTCTAGACTCCACCAGCGCCCGCTCTCCGGCGCTGGCCGCATGGAGCCTACAAGGCTGGCGCCGCGAGGCGTCAGCGCAGCAGGGTGGAACCGCGAAGCTCTCTCGCCCCTGACGAGAGAGCTTTTTTGTTGCGTGCGCGCCGTCTATAACGAATTTTCAGGAGGAACAAGCGTGTGTATTGATGAAGTCGCAGCGCCAGCACCAACCCTCCACTCTGGACAGCAAACACTGACCCTGAGCCACTTCCCACTCAGCGATGGCAGCATTCTGGCTCCGGTGACGCTGGCCTACGAGACCTGGGGCACGCTGGCACCCAGCGCCGATAATGTCGTGCTTGTCTGCCACGCGCTCACCGGCAGCGCGCACGCCTGCGACCTGGAGGCGCCCGATGATCCACGCGCCGGCTGGTGGAACCCCCTGATCGGGCCTGGGCGGCTCTTCGATACCAGGCGCTATTTCGTGATTTGCTCCAATGTGCTGGGTGGCTGCTATGGCAGCACTGGCCCGACCAGTTCGCATCCGGCGGATGGCCGCCCCTATGGCATGCGCTTTCCGCTGATCGGCATCCCCGATATGGTGCGCGCCCAGCGGGCGCTGCTGGAGCAATTGGGCATCCGGCGGCTCGCGGTGGTGGCCGGTGGCTCCATCGGCGGACAACAGGCGCTAGAGTGGGCAGTGGCCTATCCCGACTTCGTTGAGCGCGTCGTCGTGCTGGCCGCAGGCGCGCGGCTCAGCGCCCAGGGCATTGCCCTCAACGAGATCGGGCGGCACGCCATTCTCTCTGACCCGCGCTGGCAAGGCGGCGAGTATCCCCCCGGCCAGGGACCAGACAACGGCCTGGCTATTGCCCGTATGGTCGCCATGCTGAGTTATACCAGCGCAGACGACCTGGAGACCCGCTTTGGCCGGCGGCCAGCCTCGCGTCCTCTTACCGCGCCCACGCTTGGTGACGCCTATGATGTCGAGAGCTATCTGCATTACCAGGGAGTGAAATTGGTCCGCCGCTTCGATGCCAACACCTATCTGATCCTCTCCCGCGCAATGGACCGCTACGATATGGCCGAAGGGCCGGGGCGTGGCTCGGACGCGGCAGCGCTGGCGCAGGTACGCGCCTCCCTGCTGGCAGTGGGCATCAGCAGCGATTGGCTCTTCCCGCCGGCGCAGGTGCGCGCAGTGGCCGATGGCATCCGGGCGGCAGGCGGACAGGCACGCTACGCCGAAATGGACTCGCCCCTCGGCCACGATGCCTTTCTGAAAGATTGGACCCAGCTTGAAGCGATCCTGCGCACATTTCTCCACGAAGAAACCGAACAGCGAGCGCAGCACACGCGAGCCGTGCCGGGCAGCCATTGAAAGGAGAACACACACCTATGAGGGTGCTGAAATTTGGTGGCACCTCGCTGGCCGGAGCAGAGCGCATGCGCGCCGCAGCCCGCATTGTGGCAGCCCATCGACACGAGCAGCCGGCGGTGTGTGTCGTATCAGCAATGGCCGGCGTCACCGATCAACTGCTGTACATCAGCGATCTCGCCCTGCAAGGGGACATTGCCTGGCAAGCTCTGCTGGAGGAGCTGCGGCTGCAACATCAACAGGTGTTAGCTGCCCTCACAGCCAGCGCCAGCACAGCAGAGGATGGTGCGCGCTTTGCTGCCGCCTGGGAGGCATTGGAAGCCGACCTGCATCGGTTGCTCGCATTGCCAGCCGAGCAGGAGGAAGTCAGAGACCATGCTATTGCAGCTTTCTCCGCCTGGGGAGAGCGGCTCTCCGTGCTGCTCATGAGCGCGGCGCTCGCCGCTGAATCCATCGCCGCCGTTCCCTTTGAGGGCGCGCCGGTGATCATGGTTGCGCATACAGAGACAGGCAGAACGGCAGAAAGCGCTGATTTCTCGGAGCAGAGGAATGTTCCACAGCAGCGGCTGGTCGCCTCAACCGAGGCTACGCGCGCCTGGATCGCACCACAGGTGCAGGGAGTTCTGCAAGCGGGCAAAGTTATCGTTGCGCCTGGCTATCTGGCGCGCACCCGCCAGGGCTTGATGACCACCCTTGGTCGCAACGGCTCGGATCATTCCGCCGCCGTCATCGGCGCAGCCTTGCAAGCCAGCGCCGTCTATATCTATAGCGATGTCCCAGGCATCTATCGCGCCGACCCGCGTGTGGTGCCAGAGGCAGCGCTGCTGCCAGCGTTGACCTACGCTGAGGCGGCCACTATCGCCAGCCTGGGGGCGAACGTCTTGCATCCGGCAACGGTGCGTCCGCTGGCTGCCCAGGGCATTCCCTTGCGGCTGCGCAGCGCGCTCTCGCCCGAAGCGCCAGGAACGACTATCGGGCTGGCACACCAGAGCAAGCTAGCCCTATCAGAACACGAACCCTGGATTGTTGCGGCGCGCCCACTGACGCCAGAACGGGCCAGGCACGCCATGTCGTCCGGCTGGAAACCTGGACTCGTCGAGATCACCGGCGCCCTCTTACGCCAGGCGCAGTGGGAACCAGGCGAGAGTGATTGTTCGCCGGCAGAGAGGCTCGCCAGTGACTATGCGAACGACCTGCCGGGCACTGGCCTGGTATCCGGCGCGCTGGCGCTGCTGAGCGCCGAGACGCGGCCCTCCTGGCTGGTGCTGGCGCCCCGCCATATTCGCGTGATCGTCCCTGCCGCCGAATCCGCCGCCACGCAGCGCCGGCTCTACGCCGCGCTGGCGCGCGGCGGCATGCAAGCCACCGACGAGCAGAGCGCCATGCTCCCCGCAGGGTGAGCAGCAGAACTAGCTCACCATTCAAGGCTTGTGAAAAGTCAGCCCTGAGCGAACATCCAGCACTCGTCCTAGTCCGCGAAGGCGGACTTCGTGGCCGAAGGCCCTCAGGCGCGGTTTCAACCGCCAGCGCTCCCTTACCACTGCTCCCAATGGACAATCTTTTCCAGCGGCTCGCGCTTCGCCGGAGAAAAATCGGTCCCCTTGGTATAGGCAACGGGAATCAGCGCTGCCTGCGTCACCGATTGATAGGGAATGCCCAGCACATCAGCCGCTTCCTGCTCATAAAACAGATGAATCGTCGTCCAGGCGGTGCCCAGGCCGCGAGCGCGCGCCGCCAGCATAAAGCTCCAGACGGCAGGAAGAATCGACCCCCAGGCTCCCGCCTGCTCCATGCTGGACTTGCCCTCCATGCGCCCCCTGAAGCAGGGAATCAGCAACACAGGCGCTTCGTGCATATGCTCGCCCAGATATTCGGTGGAATCGACAATGCGGTGCAAGGTCTGCGCCTGCGGCAGCCGATCAGGAATCGTCAGCCCGCCCAGCGAGCGATAGGCTTCAAGACCCTTGCGATAGATGTCGCCAAGCGCCTGGCGTTTGGCCGGGTCAGTCACGACGACAAAGCGCCACTGCTGGCGATTGCCGCCGGTGGGCGCCTGGAGCGCGATCTCCAGACACTCTTTCAGCACCTCTGGCTCAACCGGGCGGGAGAAATCCAGCCGCTTGCGCACGGTGCGCGTCGTCGTCAGCATCTCATCGGTAGTCAGGTTCAATAGGGCCACAGCGTTCCTCCTACGAAGCGTTCTTCTCTCATTCCTGGTCTAAGACGCTCCTCACAAGTGCGAAACTGATGGCCCTTCTTACACCCCGTTGATTCTGTTGATTCTTACCCTTCATCAAATTCACCACATACACCAAGAGATGATGAATGTGGTGAATGTAGTGAATCTTGTCAATCATTAAATTCGACAGAATCAACAGAATCAACAGAATCAACGGGAGTTACCGTATGCGTGCCTCTGCCCTATGCCCGCGCTCGCAATTGTGGTCCATCATTGCGCGGTGAGTTGACCGCCCGCGAGACCGCGTAGGCTTCCATCTCCTCCGCCGCATAGGGCTGGAGCAAGGGCAGCAGCTTCTCTGGCTCGGTCTCATCAGGATTGAGCCAGGCGTCCTCATCCTCCTGGCGCAAAATGACCGGCATGCGGTTATGAATCGACGCCATCAGCGCGTTGGGAGCCGTCGTGATAATAGTATAAGAGAATTCTTCGACCCCTTGCGAATCAACCGAGCGCTCATAGAGGCCGGCAAAGGCAAAGAGCGGCTGCTGCTTGAGGTGGATATAGTGCGGCGTTTTGCCATCGCCGCTTTGCTGCCATTCGTAAAAGCCGCTGGCGGGAACCAGGCAGCGCTGCGCCGTGAGCAACTGGCGAAACGAGCGCTTCTGCGCCAGCGTCTCGGCGCGGGCGTTAATCAGCGGCGCGCCAGGCTTGCTGTCTTTGGCCCAGGCAGGCACCACCCCCCAGCGCATCATCACCAGCCGGTTCGGGCTTTGCTTGACGACAACGGGCATGCTCTGCGTCGGCGCGACATTATAGCGCGGCGCCAGATTTGCCGGTGCAGATTGAATGTTAAACCGCTCGACGAGCGCGGCGGTCTCGGCCAGCACGTATCGGCCACACATGGCGTATACCTCCAGTATGCTGTTGCTTCCTTATCCCGCTTCTTGGGGATCATGCTTTGATATTCTTATTTTCTCTCACTATTCCGGTACCAGGAGGTCTCACCTTTAGCAGCCAGATTGTCTCAACAAGCACACCATTCGGGATCAGACAGCATGCCTGGTCACTTGATCTTATAGATACGTGCAATTGTGACTGAGCAGAGGCAATAACCTCGCCCCCTGGCAGTCAAGCATTCAACCACAAGCGCTTTGGCATGATCTACGTGGATTATCCAACTCAGCGCTGCATCGTCAAAGACAGCGGGCGCTGGTACGCCAACTTCGTCACCGCCCAGCGCAAGAGCCAGCCCTGCTCTCGTCTGTAGCGCGGGCCTCCGTGCCGGCCAGCGCGCTTCACCCCTCGCTTTCGCTCTGCAGGTGAAGCGCACGTTGCTTTGTAAAAATTGGCGCAAGAGAGTCGCTATGTAATTACCGCTACAGAATTTCTTACTGGCGCAAGCTACACATGGAATATGGCAAAAAAACTAACTAACCTGGTATGCAGGTTGTTTTAAAGCAGATCCAGGTTCATCCGTCTTCTCCCTTCAGAGCAAGCAAACTTCTGCTGGGGAGGACCGCGATGAACCTGGATGACCTGATTATCGCCTGGTTTTGCCTGATTGACGATCTGTTGCCGCTGGCCGTTGGGAAAGGGCGTCTGCGCGCGTCTGGACCAATGCCACCCTTACCTGACTTGGAGATTACTAAAGCAATGCCTGACTATGATTATGTGGTAGTCGGCGGGGGCATCAGCGGCCTTATGACCGCTCTACGCCTCGCTACATGCGGATTTCGGATAGGACTTGTAGAGAAAGGAGAGATTGGAAGCGAAGCCTCAATCAGCAATCATGGGATGATCCATTCCGGCGCCCTGTATTCTGAATTTCACCCGGATGTTGCTACATTGTGTGCCGAAGCGAACGAGCTCTTTCGTCAAACGTTCCCAGATGCTATCGTTCCCCTCGAAGATACGTGGTACTTTGCCAGTTCGCAACGGCTTGAGCATTTCAAGCCGTTATGGCAGCGCCAGGGCATTCCCTTTCGTGATGTGGAAAGGACCACCTGGGAAGCCATTTTGCAACACGAACCTACCTCCAGCATGTCCTGTGCCTCATTACCTGATTTCGTCGTCTCACCGCGCCGCATTCTGGTTGAGCTTGTTCAGTTGTGCCTTGATTTAGGCGTTGAGATTTCCCCCTTGACCTCGGTACACGAAATAATCTTGCGTCAGGGGACCGCTGCTGCCATCAGAGTGGGGGTGCGAGAAACGGTGAGCGCTCACCAGATAATCCTGTGTTCTGGCCTCGGATTGCTGCACTTCCTGAAACAGTTCGAGTCCAAAGCCTTGGACCAACTGCGACCTCGTCTGGGCATGATGGTCCTGTTTGATAACTATCGGTTGAACCGCGCCCTGCTTTGTCTGGAGCAGGGAGGCCCTACCGTTGCGCCAACCTATGGCAACCCAGTATTAGTCTCCCTCTTTAATGGATTACAGCCAAGCATCAGGCGAAATGGCAAATGGCCGGTGGCGACCTCCCAGGTAAATGAGGTCGTAAAACAAACTAAGAAATACCTTCGAGATGATATACTTTGTCTGGATACAGGTCGCGCCTACGTATGCAGCAAAACCGAACTCGCTGTGGACAATAACGGCTGGGCAACCAAGCCGGCTTTTGTCTGTATGAACCACGAGCATATAGATGGCATCAAGCATCTCTGGTCCCTCATACCTGGGAAATGGACGCTCAGTTTTCATGCTACGCATAACCTGGTATCACAGGTGCTTCACGAAAACCTGGCGCTGAATCTGCCCATCCAGGCACACACCGTCAGCGCCGCCGCCGAAGATGCTGTAGCAACTGAGCCTTGGTGGGATCCAGACAAGAGACCATACCAGAGCTTCTCCAACAGAGAAACCTCTGCTGTGACGTCAGTTCCTGAGCGCGAGCAACCGATGTCGCTTATCCCGAACTGACGTTCATAAAGGCTTCATGGCGTTGCCTGGTTCATGCTATGAGCGCACGAAAGGAATATTGTGTTCGATCATAAAGAGCCGTCGATGATCGATCATGATAATCTGGAAGATTTTCGAGATCCGCAGATCTATGATCTGCAAGACGAGGGCTATTACGACGATTATCCATTGACCGAGCAGTGGGCGCGGGCGGTGGGAGGGCCGCTGCTCGATCTGGCCTGTGGAACGGGACGTATGGCCCTTCGTCTGGCGGCGCTTGGCTATCAGGTCACAGGAGTAGATGTCACGCCAGAGATGATCGCCTGGGCGCGCCAGAAAGCGGCTGCGCAGGCTCTCTCGATTGAGTGGGTGGTGGCTGATGCGCGCGCGTTCCAGCTTCAGCAGCAGTTTTCTCTCATTTACATGCTAGAAAATGCCTTTCAATTCTTTCTGACGCGAGCAGACCAGGAAGCGATGTTGGCGCGCGTCCGAGAACATTTGCTCCCGGAGGGCTGCTTTCTCTTTGAAACGCGCAATCCCTCCCCACGCAATCTGCTGGAAGTCCGCCATCCAGAAGGAGATAAGTACACGCTGCCTGATGGGGGCCAACTCGTGGCGGCTGAAGAGCAATACTACGATCCCATGACCCAGATCCAGCACTACACCCGCCATCTCACATTTCTGCATCCAGGAGGGCAGCAGGTGGAGAAGGCGCTGCGCGTGGCCCTGCGCTATGTCTTTCCCCAGGAGATGGAAGCCCTGCTCTTCTACAATGGGTTACAGATTCGCGCCTGTTATGGCAGTTGGCAGCAAGAGCCGCTGACCGCCACATCTCGCTCGATGATCTATGTCTGCCAGAAGCGGGGCTAGGAGGAAACCGGGCAGATAGCAGCCGTACCCTGCTTGCAGCGCCAGCTTCCCTGCTAGCGAAATGGACGAGCCGGCTGGAAGCCGGCGCTGCAAGTGCAGTCTTCAATCGGATTGCGTATCAGGTACTTCTATCGGCAGATCGGGGCGTTTGCCCCACTCGTTCCAGGAACCGTCATAGTTGGTCAGGTGCGGATAGCCCAGCAGCGCCAGCCCGAACAGCACCGTTGTCGCAGCCACGCCGCCATTGCAATAGGCAACGACCCGCTCTTCTGGCTTCACACCAGCGGCGGCAAACGCCTGGGCCAATTCCTCGCTGCCGCGAAACGTGTTCGTTGCCGGATCGATCAGCACCTCACGCGGCAAGCCAAGCGCCCCAGGAATCCGCCCGCGACGGTACGGCTTGCGCACCACTGTCCCGCTGTATTGTCCCGTATCACGCGCATCAACAATCTTCACGCCTGGCTGCCCCAACAGGCTTAGCACCTCATCGGCAGTAGCACGTAACTGCGGCTGCGTTCGCGGCGTAAATGTCGCCGGAGGGTAGGCAGGAGTCATCGTATCGAGCGGCCTCTGCTCTCGCTGCCACTTCAAGAGGCCGCCGTTTAAGACGGCCACACGCGAGTGTCCATAGTAATTGAGCGCCCACCAGAGCCGGGTGGCAAACTGCGAGGCCGGGTGCGCGTCGTAGACAACGACCAGATGCTGATCGCCAATGCCCAGACGTTCCATTGCGGCGGCAAAGCGCTCCGGCGGGGCAATCTGCGCCTCAACCGGGTCATCGTGATCGACAATATCGTCAGTCCAATCGATATAGACCGCGCCAGGGATATGCCCACCCTCATAGTCCCCACGCACCCCCAGGTAGGTAGCTTCCTGCTCCCCATCCTGCACAACCAGCTTGACCAGGCCGCGCATATCAACGACGCGCAGATCAGCATCATGTAGATGCTCAGCCAGCCATGCGGTTTCTACCAACAACTGCTCTCGTTCCATAGGGTTTCTCTTTCCGGCATGCTCTGCTTAACTCTGATGCGTCGCCGCATTCGCAGCCTGCTGCGCCGCGCTCCACTCGCCCGGCTCCAGGTTGACGACCACCGGCTCCTGGGCATTGCGTACAATCACCCACTGCGAGGGCGTCTCTGGCGAGGGGTTGATCTCCTGATGCGGCACATAGGGCGGCACATAGATGAAGTCGCCCGGCTCGACCTGCTCCTCATGCTGCATCTCAGCGCCCCAGCGAATCTTACCATGCCCGGAGACGACATAGATAATCGTCTCAAGCGCGCCGTGATGATGCACGCCGCTGGCAATGCCAGGAGCTACTATCGTGACCCCTGCCCACAGCCCCTTCGAGCCGGCAAGCTGGCGCGAGACCGCCGCAACCCGCTGCATGCCAGGCGTTTGGACAGTGTTTGCGTCAAAGTGCTGCGGCTTAATGACGCGCACGCCAACATCGGTTTCTTGATGAAGCGAAGTGGAAGTATCGGGCGCCGTTCCGCTTTCGTCAGGTTCCATTGGGATCATCCAACCTCTGCTGGCGTGGCGCGCAGATCGCCTGTGGCTTCAATGTCGGCGACGAAGCCGCCCCAGCCGCCGATGGCATCTTCCTGGGCAGGTGAGGTCATAACCAGCAAGCGGACGTCTCCATCACTGCGGATCGTGTAGCCGTGCGGGATGCCACGAGGCAGGAACACGAACCCACCGTCCTCCACCTCGAACGTGTCCTCTCCGCAGCGGAAGGTGAGCGCCCCCTGGAGTATGTAGAAGAGTTCGTCTTCTGTCGGGTGGGTGTGTTCGGGCGGCTCTTCCCCGCGGCGCGTGGTGTACTCCATGACCGCCAGACGCCGGCCTCGGCCCAGCTCCCCGGCCTTGACGGTGAAGTCGATGCCGGCATGGTAGGTCCAGCCCTCTCCGGCCTTCAGCGCGTATGGGCGCATCCCTGGTGTGTCCATCGGATCCTCCTTCACGGTGCCCTCCAGCCCAGTCTCCTGATTGAACGCTTCAATCGGGAGCGAGTGATGCTGAGATGGGCCAGCGGTGGTCGAACGGCCCGGCCAGTTGCCCTTTTTTCTGGCATTGGTTTCTTGGCCTAGTATAACGCTTCATGTTCGCGCTGTCTAGCTGTTCTGGCAGCCGAAAAGGGTCACTTTAACAGAATCGGCGACGCAGCCTACCGCGCTGTCGCGGCTTCTCGTCGCGCCATCTGGTCGCTCAGCACCCGGCTCAGACGCGCAATGCCTCCATCGATCATTTCTGGCGTGGCATTCGAGAAATTCAGGCGCATCGTATGCGCGCCACCTCCGCCGGGATGGAACGAAGTCCCCGGCACAAAGGCCACCTTCTGCTCCACCGCCGCGCGCAGCAGATCGCTGGTGTCGATACCCGCCGGAAGCGTGACCCACAGGAACATCCCACCTTGCGGATGTGTCCATCGCGCTTCTTCCGGGAAATAAGCTTGCAGGGCGGCCAGCATCGCATCGCGTCGCTCCCGATACTCTCGGACAATGACAGGCACATGCTGCTTGATAAAGCCGCTCTGCGCCAGTTCATACGCGAGCATCTGGTTCAGCGTGGCTGTATGCAGGTCGGTCCCCTGTTTTGCCTGCGTGAGTTTGCTAATCAGCGCGGGAGCCGCCACCACCGAGCCTACCCGTAACCCAGGGGCCAAGACCTTCGAGAAGGTGCTGATATAGACGACATTGCCGTTATACGACCCGGCGCTCTGCTGGTGTCGCCCATCCAGGTCAACGATGCGCGGCAGATGCTCGCCCTCAAAGCGCAGTTCCCGATAAGGGTCATCCTCCACAATCGGCAGGTCGGCGCGGCGCGCAATCTCCACCAGGCGCTCCCGTCGCGGCAGGGATAGTGTCACGCCCGTTGGATTCTGAAAGTTCGGGATGGTATAGAGCAAGATCGGGTTGCTCTCCAGCGCTTCTTCCAGCGCCTCAATACGCAGGCCATCGTGATCTGAAAGCACCTCTCGATAGCTGGCCCCATAGGCGCTCCAGGCTTGAAGCGCCGCTAGATAGGTTGGCGACTCCACCAGCAGCAGGTCGCCGGGGTTAATCAACACCTTGCCGAGCAGATCAAGCGCCTGCTGCGAGCCAGTAGTTATCAACACGTTCTCATACGAGACGGGGAACCCGGCTTCCTCGGTCATCTGCTGCGCGATCCATTCGCGCAAAGGCCGGTAGCCTTCGGTAGCACCATATTGCAGCGCCTGCGCGCCCTGTTTCTGGAGGAGCTGCTGCGCCAGGGCCGCCACTTCCTGCACGGGAAAGACCTCTGGCGCGGGCAGACCGCCGGCAAAAGAAATAAACTCCGGCTGCTCTGTCACCTTGAGCAGATCTCGGATGGCTGAACTCGTCATCTGGCGCGCGCGCTGCGCGTAGCGCCGCTCCCATTCAATAGGCATCATTTATCTCCTCGTCCTGTGGAACCAAATCACATCAGCAGAATCCTCCCAGGCCCAACGCTAGTATAGGATACAAATTGTCATCTGTACAGAGACAATCCAGGGTTATGTGCCAGGACAATACTGATGATCTGGACAAATTGTTCTCTTTGCTCTATACTTGTTACCAAACAAAGAAGGCATCTGCACCTGCTGGAACGGGATTGGCTTCACATGAGATTGTACCTGCAACGTGGCAGCGACATTCCTCTCTATCGGCAAGTAGCCGAGCAGATTCGAGCGCTCATCCGCAGCGGCGCGCTTCCGCCAGGAGATCGCTTGCCAACCGTTCGCCAGCTTGCCACCGAATTAGGGCTAACCCGGCTGACCGTCCATTCGGCCTACGCCGAGCTTCAGGCACAAGGCTTCCTTGAATCGTTCGTTGGGCGGGGCACGTTTGTGGTCGCCCAGCCTCCTGCCTCTGCACCCGGCAGGCCAGGTCTTTCATCACAACAACCGACACAATCGCCAACCTCCTGGCAGGTGCAGGGATTTCTGGCCGAGATCGTGCGCCTGGCCGAACGTCCTGATCTTCTGACTTTTGCTCAGGCACACCCGGCGCCAGAAACCTTCCCGGCGCGCGAACTAGGCAAAGCCTTGCGGACCGCGTTGGAAGATATGGACGCTCTTGGCTATGGCATCATTCGGGGTGAAATGGCATTACGCGAGCAGGTCAGCCGCTTGCTGCTCGAACGAGGCATTACCACCGCTCCAGATCAGGTCTTGATTACTGCCGGCGCGCAGCAAGGTATCACCCTGGCACTGGGCGCCTTCGCGCTCCCCGGTGAGGTGGTAGTAATCGAGGAACCAACCTACCCAGGCGTTCTTCAAGTGGCAGCCCAGCAGGGGCAGCGGTTGGTGGGCATCCCCAGAGATAGTGATGGCATCTCGCTCTCAGCACTCGAAGACGCCTGCCGCACCTATCAGCCCCGCCTGCTCTATATCGTGCCGACCTTTCACAATCCAACTGGCCTTTCCCTCAGCGCCGAGCGACGTTTGGCGCTGCTAGACATTGCCCGCCGCCATCACCTGCTCATTGTAGAAGATGATGTCTACGGGCTGCTTTCTTACGATGAGCCGGCGCCCTTCCCGCTGAAAGCAGCGGATGAGGAAGAGCAGATCATCTACCTCACCAGCTTCTCCAAAATATTGATGCCTGGCTTGCGGCTGGGCGCTATCGTGGCCTCACCAGCACAACTCCCGGCGCTGGCCGCGCTCAAACAAAGCACCGACCTCATCTGCTCTCCCCTCTTGCAGCGGGCGCTGGCCGACTACCTGCGGCGCGGGCACTTGCCGGCGCATCTTCACCAGGCGTGCCTCCTCTATCGCGCGCGCCGTGACGCAACCCTCGCAGCCCTGGAACGCTTCCTTCCAGCATGCACCTGGACCCAACCAGAAGGCGGATTAAGCGTCTGGGTGACCTTGCCGGAGCAGGTACACGAACACGAGTTCATTCATGAAGCTATCCAGCGGGGCATTGGAGTCGCGCCAGGCCGTATTTTCTTCTCTCAGCCACAGCAGAGAGCCTTTATGCGGCTCAGCTTTGGCGCCTACCCCCCGGCACGCATTGAAGAAGGCATCGCCACCCTGGGCGACGTCTTGCGCAACCATCTTCGCCGACAGCGAGAAGTCATCGCTCGCGCAGGTCTGGAAGCCAGCCCACTCGTCTGACCCCGCTGGCCGTGCTCATGGAGAGACGGCATCAGTGACCGTACTCTGGCCGGATTGCCCGGCTGCCGAATAGCTCACTGGCGCCGTGTAGCTGGCTCCAACGCCGGCCATATCTTGACACAGCGTGCTGATCGGCGTGATCGTCACCATCTGGCTCTGTCCCACCGGCACGGTTCCGCTGGTTGCACTGGCCGTCGCCCAGACATGCCCCGCCGGGTCAGTATCGGTGATGTTGATTTGCCAATTCACAGCCACATTACTGCCCGTATTATCCAGCGTCACGACCAGCGCGGGCAGCGTCGGCGTGGAGGTGCAGCTTTGCGAGAAGCTGGTGGGTGTTACCACCAAGTTGACCACCGGGGTCGGCGTCGCTGTTGGCGAGGGTGTGGCCGTTGCCGTTGGGGAAGGCGTTGCGGTGGCTGTTGGGACAGCAGTTGCCGTAGCAGTCGGCCTGGGAGTGGCCGTCGCCGTCGGATAAGGTCGGGTCGTGGGAGAGGGCGCCGTCGAAGGGGTTGGTTGGCTTGTTGACTGATTGGTAGGCGAGGACGTTGGGAAGAGAGCAGGAGAGGGCGTAGCCACAGCCGTTGGCGCCAAGGTGGGTATGAGCAATGATAACCCTCCATGTGGCTTGCCTCTGGTTGCGCTCACCGCCAGAAAAGCGAGCAGGAGCAATACTAACAGGAGCATGGTGAGCAGCACAACCCGCCATCGAGATGGACGGCCTCCGCGCTCCTGGGGAGAGCGCAGCAGCGCTAGCTCTGTGGAAGAGATGTTGCCTCCATTCAGCCTCTCGCGCCGCGCCTGCCGCTGTGCCTTTTGATCTTTTTGAGCCACGCTGGGAATTCTGGGGAGTGGGCCGGTCACCATCATTTGATTGGCGGGGCGCGGCACAGCCGCCCAATCCACCTGAGCATGGACACGGTCTGGCTGCTCAGCATCAATCACCAGGCGGAGTTCATGATGCCATTCGCTGGGAACCTGTCCCAGCAGGTCATCCACAGGTGGGGCGCTCCATTGGAGTTCTGGGTGCAGCTTGAAGGTATAGAGTGGCCGGCCTTTGACCGAAGGGCTGGCCTCTGCTGCTGCGGCCACTGGCAGATCGCCACCTGCAAGCAGCAGTTGAAACCAGAGTTTTTTGACCAGATGCTGCCACTCAGCCGGGCCAGGAGGCTTGGGAGCAGCGATGGTCACAAAGCGCCCCCCAACAGGGGTTTTGAGCAGCAACTGGCAATCGTAGGGAGCATCCAGGAATGGCTGGCTCAGGGCACGGTACCGCGCGCGCACCTCTACCGAGCGCTCATGAACAGTGAGTTGATATAACTCCCTGGGGTCATCCAGCAGCTTTGCCTCGGTCAGTACGAGCGGCCCCTCATCCTGAAACGAGAGTGATACGGTAGCAACAGCAGCCAGATAGTCTGTGATATGATCCTGCCAGCCAGGAGCGAGCGGAGCAGTGATAGCAACGCTCCACTGGAAGTCGGAGCGCCGAGGCACCAGCAGCGGGGAGTTCGGCATGGATTGCCCATTGCCTTGAGCCGATCCGTCAAAAGTCATGGCAAGCACGCCCCCATCTTCCGCCGAATGGGGTTATACATTTGATTTCTCTCCCCATCAACGGCTCTCTCTATAGTATAACGAGCGAACTGCTGAAAGTGGTAGAAATTTTTGCCCTCTTCTTTCGCTGCACGGCTCTACAGCAGAAACAGCGCCATCTTATAAAGCAGCGGGCGGGCGCTAAAGGCCAGTTGCAGATAGAAGAGCCGCACCAGCGGCGAATAGTCATAATCGGCGCTGGGCGTCAGAGTCGTGGCGAGCGATCCAACCAGAGTATCCAGGCCGCTGTCATCTACATGCTCAGGCGCGAGCAGCGCGGCCAGCGTAGCATCGACCCCGGCCTGCTCAGCCGCGTCTAGTTCAGCTTTGCTGGGCGGAGCGCCTGCCCGCAAGAGCAGCAGATGCACCTGCTGGCGAACGGTGAGAGTGTGACTCATAGGCACCTCCGGCAAGCGCGTATCATTCTTTGCTCTCAAGATAGCAGCCGAAAATGAAAAAACGATGAGACCGCCTCTGTTGCGCTCGACAAGTGGGCACCCTATAATGGAACTGACCACCCAGCAAGAAAGCCTGACCAGGCTCCACATAAACAAATCAAGCAGACTGCTTTAGCACGTGCAAAGAAAGATGAAAGGTACGCATGTGAGCGAAACCACCGAACTCCTCAAGGCTCTGGTCGCCATCGACTCAGTCAACCCTGATCTGGTGCCGGGCGGCGCGGGCGAGGCTGCGATTGCGCATTTTGTTGCAGCGTGGCTGGAGCGCGCCGGGCTAGACGTAGAACTGGACGAGCCGGCACCAGGGCGGCTCAGCGTGGTTGGCGTAGCGCGAGGCACGGGCGGCGGGCGCTCACTGCTGCTCAACGCGCATCTGGATACCGTCGGGGTCGCCGGAATGGAGCGACCACATGAGCCGGTGATTGTCGATAACCGGCTGTATGGGCGCGGAGCCTATGATATGAAGGGCGGCCTGGCAGCCATCATGGTCGCCGCAGCAGCGGCCAGGCAACGGCAGCTACGCGGCGACCTGATCGTGACCGCCGTTGCCGATGAAGAATACGCCAGCATCGGCACGCAATCGCTCGTCAAACGCTGGCATGCAGATGCTGGCATCGTCACCGAGCCAACCGAACTCCAGATATGTATTGCTCACAAAGGCTTTCTCTGGCTGGAGGTAGAAACGCGCGGGGTTGCCGCGCATGGCTCCCGGCCCGACCTGGGCATTGATGCCATCGTGAAAATGGGCCAGGTACTCACCGGGCTGGATGGCCTGAGCCGCGCCCTCGCTTCAGGTTCAGGGCATCCGCTGCTGGGCACCGGCTCCCTTCACGCCTCATTGATTAGCGGCGGCCAGGAGCTTTCCAGCTATCCAGAGCGCTGCCTGTTGAGCATAGAACGGCGCACCATTCCTGGCGAAACGCCCCAGCACGCCGAAGATCAGATACGCCAGATCATCGAACAGATCAGCGCCATCGATCCCGGCTTTCAGGCCACGCTGCGCACAACCCTGGTGCGCAACTCTTCTGAGGTCTCCGAGCAAGCGCCTATCGTTCAGACGCTGCGTCAGCAGGCGAGCCTCATCCTTGGCAGAGAGCCTGATCTGGTTGGCGCACCCTTCTGGATGGATACGGCTATTTTCTCGGCGCATGGCATCCCAACAGTCACCTTCGGCCCCGGCGGCGCCGGCGCGCACGCGGTGGTCGAGTGGGTTGATCTGGATCAGGTCGAGCGCTGCGCTGAGGTGCTGCTGGCAACCGCCGGGCAGTTTTGTCGATAATGATAAATAAGTAGAACGCTTCGTAACGTTCTCGTTACGATAAAGAGACGCTCGGCCAGTAGGATAGAAGCAGAGCAGTTCGGCCAGGTCTCCTCACGCTCTTTCATGACACGCTAGCCAGGGCAGCAGCGGGTAAGGGAACGGTTTATGAAGCGTCTATTCCGTCGTCAGGGATACTCTCGATTTGTGCCAGGAATCCTCCTCTCGCTCGCAGCGCTGCTGGCGCTCCTTCTGGCACCTCAGATGGTTATCTCCTGGAGCGCGGGGCTTCCTCACCAACCACTTCTGAGATTGCAGTTTCCTACCACTGATACAAACGCAAACCTCCACAGGGAGCCTACGCCAGCAGTGCGGCCATCTTCCTCTTCTGAGCCAATCCTCTTTGTACATGGCATCGGCCAGTACGATCAGATTCCGGGCGGCTGCAACGCAGCCACAAATTGGGGTTCCGCAAAAAGCTTCTTGCTGCATCACGGATGGAAGGGAACGATGACCTCGATCAAATACTATATCAATGACACCAATTGTGATGCTTCTCTCTTAAAAGAGCGGAATTCCTGCACTCGTTATTACGACAGCGGAAGCGATGACGGCACCTGGAACGAAGATATTCGTCACGTTGCCTGCGAATTGGCCTGGTACATCTGGAATCAGTATTCCCGACATGGGCAGCGTGTAGACATCGCTGCGCACAGCATGGGAGGACTCATCACCAGATGGGCGCTCTATGCGACGGCATTTGACAATCACTTTCCCCCGTATCTGTTGGTGAACAGAGTGGTAACAATGGGCACCCCGCACGGTGGCGCCCCGGCTATGTTTGCTTCGTACTATTGTTATGGATGCTTGCAGGCTACTGAGATGGTGAACACGAGCGCTTTTATGCAAGAACTGCTCTCTGGCAGCACCCATCATGGCTTCTTCTACCCTGGCGATAATCCGCAGGCGAGAGGAGGCACAGCCTGGACCATGATGGCAAGCGATTGTGACGCCGTTGAGTTAGCGACCTCCGATGATGGCGTCTTTATGTCTTCCGGCAACAAAATTATCTTCACCAAAGTTAGTTCCCTCTATCCCCAGGGAACCTGCTATCAACATGGTGATTATCTCGTGGACCAATCAGATACAAACGATGCTATTATCAGCTACTGCAATGGCTGCGCCCTCCCACCAGATCACTACATCACAACCACCACAGCTTTTCACTCCCTGCGGGCCATGTACAATGCCTTGCTGGCGTGAGGAATGCTCTACCCGACAAGCTGCCCCTTGACAGGAGAGTGGTTCCGGGTAACAATCTGGTAAGAGAAAAGAGCATCTGACTTGCTCTCTCACATTGCCAGGCACCCGCCCGGCCTGCCGAGGTCACGCTCATGTTGCCATTAGAGGGAATCACGATCATCGCGCTTGAGCAGGCGGTTGCTGCTCCCTTTGCCACGCGCCAGCTTGCCGATCTGGGGGCGCGGGTTATCAAGGTCGAGCGTCCCGGCGTTGGCGACTTTGCGCGCGGCTATGATGAAACGGTGCGTGGCCTGTGCAGCCACTTTGTCTGGCTCAACCGCTCGAAAGAGAGCCTGGCGCTCGATCTCAAACATCCTGAGGCCGTCTCAATCCTGCAAAAACTGCTGGAAGGCGCCGATGTCTTCATCCAGAACCTCGCGCCTGGTGCCGCAGAGCGCCTGGGGCTGGGCAGCGAGGCGCTGGCAAGCCGCTATCCGCGCCTGATTATTTGTAACCTCTCTGGGTACGGTTCCTCCGGGCCGTACCGCGAGAAGAAAGCCTATGATCTACTCGTGCAGGCAGAGGCCGGCTTGCTCTCGGTGACAGGCACGCCAGAAACGCCGGCCAAGGTGGGCATCTCGGCAGCAGACATCTCCGCCGGCATGTATGCCTTCAGCGGCATCCTCACCGCGCTCTACCAGCGCGAACGCACCGGCCAGGGGGCGACACTTGAGGTTTCGATGCTTGAAGCGCTGGGCGAGTGGATGAGCTATCCAGCCTACTTCGCAGCCTATGGCGGCGCGGCGCCACCGCGCACCGGCGCAAGCCACGCAACCATTGTTCCCTATGGCCCCTTCCGCGCCGGGGATGATAAGCTGGTGCTGCTTGGGGTGCAAAACGAGCGCGAGTGGATGCGGTTCTGCGAGATCGTGCTTGAACAGCCAGAGGTGGCTGTTGACCCGCGCTTTGCCGGCAATGCGAAACGGGTTGCCAACCGCGAGGCGCTGCATGCTCTCATCGATACAACTTTTAGCCAGCTTACTGCCGCGCAGGTTGTGGCCCGGCTCGAACGAGCGCAGATCGCCAACGCCCGCATCAACACCATGCAGGAGTTCTGGGAGCATCCCCAACTTGAGGCCCGCGAGCGCTGGCGCGAAGTCGGCTCACCCGCTGGACCACTCAAGGCGCTGCTGCCGCCGGTCACGATGCACGGCGTCGAGCCGCGCATGGACCCCATCCCGGCAGTCGGCGAACACTCTGAGCAAATTCTGCGCTCCCTTGGATATACCGACGCGCAGATCAGCCAACTGCGATCCGAGGAAGCTATATAATCTGAGCAGGAGAGGCGCACCATGACAACAAAAGAAGGCTGGCGCGGCAGGTTTTTTGAAGATTTTGAGGTGGGCGATGTCTACCAGCATCCGCTGGGCCGCACCATCACCACCACCGACAATAGCTGGTTTACCTTGCTGACCCAGAACACCGCGCCCATTCACTTCGACCATCACTACGCCGCGCAGACCGAATTTGGCAAGCCGCTGGTGGATTCTACCTTCACGCTCGCCTTAGTCACCGGGCAGAGTGTGACCGATATTTCGCAGAATGTCTTTGCCAACCTGGGCTGGGACGAGGTCCGGCTGCCCAATCCGGTCTTTGAGGGAGACACCATCTATTCGCAATCAGAGGTACTGGAGAAGCGCGAATCAAAATCCCGGCCCAACGTTGGTATCATTACCGTAAAAACAACCGGCTATAATCAGGACGGCACGATTGTGATCACCTTCAAGCGCACGGTCATGGTCTACAAGCGCGGTTACGCGCCACAGATTACCCGCCTCACGCCAGGAGCAACGCAATGAACACGCCAACCACGCCAGCCGCCAGCAGCGCGAGCGTCTCGCCTGCCCGTCCTGTCGCAAGCACACAGGCGCTCGCCTCTTTTCTCGCGGGTCTGCGCTTCGAGATGCTGCCCCGCGCCGTCATCGAACGAACCGAAGATCTGTTTCTTGATTGGGTCGCCTCGGCCCTCGCCGGGCGCAATGCCAGGCCGGTGCAGATTCTAGAGCGCTTTGCCAGCACGATGGGGCCAGACAATGGGCCAAGCGAAATCCTGGTCTCGCGCCGGCACACGTCTCCGCTGTTCGCCGCGCTGGTCAACGGCGCCTCCTCGCATGTCGTCGAGCAAGATGATGTGCATAACGGGGCCGTCTTCCATCCGGCAACAGTAGTTTTCCCAGCCGTGCTGGCCGCTGCCCAGCAGACTGGCGCCTCCGGGCGGGCATTTCTGACCGCTGCGGTAGCCGGCTACGAAGCCGGCGTGCGCGTCGGAGCGTTCTTGGGACGTTCGCATTATCGCGTCTTCCATACCACCGGGACGGCGGGCACGCTGGCCGCCGCCGCTGGGGTCGCGCACCTGCTTGGCGCTGACGAGCAAGAAATGCTGCACGCGCTTGGCTCAGCCGGAACACAGGCAGCGGGCTTGTGGGAATTTTTGCGCGATGCTGCCGACTCCAAGCAGCTGCACACCGCCAAAGCAGCCGCCGATGGGCTGCTGGCGGCCTATCTCGCCCGCGACGGATTTACCGGCGCAAAACGCATTCTGGAGGGCGAACAAGGCATGGCCGCCGGCATGTCAAGCGATGCCGACCCTGGCAAGCTTACCACAGAACTCGGCGAGCGCTGGGCTATTCTGGAAACCTCGTTCAAGTTCCATGCCTCCTGCCGCCACACGCACCCCGCCGCCGATGCCTTGCTGCAAGCAATGCAGGAGCATCACCTGACCGCCGATCAGATCGCGCACGTTCGCGCGCGTGTCCATCAGGCGGCCATTGACGTGCTTGGCCCGGTGACTGACCCGCAAACCGTCCATCAGGCCAAGTTTTCGATGGGCTTTGTACTGGCCCTCATCGCGCTCTCTGGCCGAGCCGGCGTCACCGAATTCACCGATGAGGCATTGCAAAACCAGCCGATTCGTGACTTCACCCGGCGCGTTGAGATGGTGCTGGACCAAGAGATCGACGGCGCCTATCCTGAGCGCTGGATCGGGCTGGTGGAGGTGGAAACACGCGATGGCCGGCATATCACCGCTCGTGTGGATGTCCCCAAGGGAGATCCAGGCAACACCCTGAGCCGCACTGAGATCGAAGACAAAGCCCGGCGCCTGGCAGCCTACCAGCAGGGCGCCTCACGCGAGGAGATCGATCAACTGATCGCCCGCGTCTGGGCATTGGAGCAGCAGCCAGACCTGCGCAATCTGCTGCCGGCGGGATAAGCATCTCGCTCAGGAGAGCCGCTCGGCGAGATATTTCAGGCTCAGCGGATAGCGATATTCGATAGCCATATGGGTCGCGTCGAAGAGTTCAAAGAAAACATCGGTTACGCCCACCTGTTCCAAGGCGCGGCGGAAGGCTTCTGCCCCCAGATCAAGGAAAAACTCATCGCGCTTGCCGGCATCAATATAGATCGCGCGCATCGTCCGCAATCCCTCGGCATGACTTGCCACCATCCGCACGGGATCACGCGCCAGCCAGCGCGCCCATACCGCTGGAATCAATTCGCCGGTGGCTGGATCATACGGCAGGCGCACCGTCCCGTCCTCATCTGCCGAATAGCAGGCGGCCATACACCAATCATTCAATAGTTCGCCATCGCGCTCTTTGGTAAAGGCTGGCCTGGAGCGAAAATCCTCCCAGAACGCAGCGAACGAGCCACCGTAGGAATCGCGTAACGTCCGCACGGACTTGCGAAAATCCGGCAGATAGCACATCTCAAAGAGCGCGTCGCCGGCGTGCGTCGCCAGCCCACCCCACAGATCGGGGCGCAGCATCGGCGTCACCATTGCCCCATAGCCCCCGCTCGATTTGCCGGCGATCCCCCGATGGGCGCGCTCCGGCAGTGTGCGGTAATGGGCATCCACCCAGGGCACAATCTCATCGCAGAGATACGTATGATAGCGCCCGGTGCCCGGCGAATCAAGAAACTGGCTCCCTCCCAGCGAGGTCCAGCAATCTACCCAGACCACAATACAGGGCGGCGCTTCGCCTTTGGCAAAGAGTTCATCGGCCAGTTCAGGAAAGTTCTTGCGGAAGGCCGAGCGATTGCGCCACATATCAAGCTGGCCCGTCAGCCCTTGAATCATATAGATCGCAGGATAGCGGAGGTTGGGGTCATCCGCATAGCCAGGCGGCAGATAAACCCAGAGGGGCCGTGTGTGCGGGTCGCCCAGCGGGTTGCCTTGCAGCACCTTGCTCTCAAAAACAATCTCCTCAAATTTGCCATACAGATCAACAGACCAGGGAAGCATCACAGTTCTCCTCTCAAGGACGCTCATGGTGTTGTCTGAAACGCAACAGAACTGGTTGGGTTGGCGATCAGTTCTTGGTAGATCAGCCCCATCCGCTCTGGCGGATAGGGCGTGTCATGCTCCAGCCACCACTGAATCAGGCTGATCGATGAAGCGACCAGATGATAGGCTGCCACCTCCAGCGGCACCGGGCTGCCCTCTCGCTGCGTATGCTGGCTCAAAACATTCTGCGTGCCGGTCTCAATGACCTGATGCACCAGCGAAGATGGCCCCTGGCTGCTCAGCAGCACCCGAATCACTACGCTGTGTTCCTGTACGTAGCGAAAAATCAGCGTGCCAACCGTCGCGGGGTCAGCATCGGGCGCGGGCGGGATCAGGTTTAATAACTCCTCCAGCACCACCTCAAGCACATCTTGCAGCAATGCGTCCTTATCATGATAATGCCGGAAAAACGTCGCGTAGCCCACATCTGCCCGTTCGGTAATATCGCGGATGGTCACGGCCTCGTAGCCTTTTTCCAGGGTGAGTGCTATCAGCGCCTTCGCCAGCAAATTCTGCGTGCGCTTCACCCGGCGGTCCCGTATCTCCATAATGGCCTTCATCCCTCAGAGGCATATTTCCTCAGGTTCTTTCTGCCTGCCTATCATACCATATCTTCCCTGTTCTTGACAGCGCTCTTGCATTCAGTGTTATTTATGAGCTATATTATCTCATAGTAGATGATGTATACAGAAATAGACGCTAACACTCAGAAAGGCAAGCACCAGCTTTTTGATCTGATGCAGAGCAAGAATGGAGGGATTTGATCGTGCAAACGATAGAGAACGCATCGCAGGCGCGTGATCTCGAAAGCACTGTCACGCGCTGCCCCATTGACCACAGCGCGTGGCCCCAACAGAAAACCGCCCGCGCGGCGGAAACTGCCAGCGCGCCCATCGAACGCGATGCTCAGGGACGCTGGCATGTGCGCGGCTTTGAGGAGGCCAGAGCGATTCTGCGCAGCGCAGATACCAAGCAGGCTGGATTCAATGCCGAATTCCTTGACCGCATGCCTGGCATGAACCAGCCCATTCTCTACCAGGAGGGCAAGGCTCATCAGCAGCAGCGCAAACAAACCGCGCGCTTCTTCACCCCCAAAACCGTCAGCACCAGCTACCGACAACTGATGGAACGGCTGGCAGATCAGATGGTTGCTGAACTTCAGCGCAGGAAGCGGGCTGATCTCAGCCAGTTAAGCCTGAAGCTGGCGGTGCGCGTTGCCGCAGAAGTGGTGGGAGTAACCAACAGCCTTTTGCCCGGAATGGATAAGCGGCTCGATGTGTTCTTTCAGAGCAGGGCAGCCCACGACGGCTGGCGTCAGCAGATGGTACGGCGCCTGTTTGGGAAACGATGGGAGATCGTCAAATTCTTCTTTCTCGATGTCAAGCCGGCGATCCGCGCGCGCAAAC
Organism: uncultured Ktedonobacterales bacterium; assembly: GCA_964522745.1. Taxonomy (GTDB): domain Bacteria; phylum Chloroflexota; class Ktedonobacteria; order Ktedonobacterales; family DATBGS01; genus DATBHW01. The sequence continues at coordinate 19,666 of CAZFWN010000005.1, read as the reverse complement.
GCCAGCCCAAAGAGGATGTCATCTCACACCTGCTCTCCCTCAACTACAGCGATACCGAGATTTTGACAGAATGTGTCACCTACGCGGCGGCAGGCATGGTCACGACGCGAGAATTTATCAGCGTGGCCGCCTGGCATTTCCTGGAGCATCCGGCCCTGCGCGAGCGTTATCTGGCCGCCCCCGAAGTAGAGCGGCACGCCATGCTGGAGGAAACGCTGCGCCTGGAGCCGATTGTGGGAAACCTCTCTCGGCGCGCCACCAGCGATCTCCAGCTTGAGAGCAAGGGCGAGCAAGTCGTCATTCCCAAGGGCGCCTTCATCGACATCCAGGTCTCTCAGGCCAACCTGGATGAAACCATCACCGGAGCGCACCCAGAGCAGCTTTGCCCTGGGCGGCAACTCAAACATGACAACATCCCCGCCGCGCTGATGGGCTTTGGCGATGGGCACCATCGCTGCCCAGGAGCCTACATTGCCATCCAGGAGACCGACATCTTTCTCCACCGGCTGCTGGCGCTAGAGAGCCTGCGCATTGAGCGCCTGCCAGCGATCACCTGGAACGACCTGACTACCGGCTACGAAATCCGCAAGTTTATCGTTGCGGTGAATTGAAGAACTATCCAGCAGAGCATCTCCCACCGGGCACTGATGGCCTCATAAGCCGCCATCAGTGCCCACTTCATAAGCAGCAGAACGGCGGTGATTCGGGTTGACCCGGTTCGCTCAATCTGATATGGTAGAGCCACCAGCCACAGAGGGAGGAATCGAACAGATGGGTTTGGAACACCTGAAGCAGCGCCTAGCGCAAGAACTTGCCGCATTGGATCAGGAGGGGCGCCTGTACCGGCCAGGGGTCTTGTCTGGTTCTCAGGGTCCACGCATCACCATCCAGGGCCAGTCCTATATCAATCTCGCTTCTAATAACTACCTGGGCTTCGCTCAGGACGCGCAGGTCGTGGAAGCGGCTCGCCATGCCCTGGACCAGTATGGCTTTGGCCTGGGGGGCGGGCGATTGCTCTACTCGATGACAGTCCATCAAGACCTTGAACGTCGCCTGGCCGCCTTTAAGCGGCGCGAAGCAGCGCTGGCCTGCCAGACTGGCTATGATACCAATCTCTCAGCCATCTGGACGCTGACGGGCGAGGGGGACGTGATTATCAGCGATGGGGCCAACCACGCCAGCATCGTCGATAGCATCCGGCTCTCACGCGCAGAGCGCCGCGTCTATCCCCATAATGATCTGGCGGCTTTAGAAGCGCTGCTACGCGCCAATCAGGGAGCGCGGACGATGTTCATCGTCACCGATGGGGTCTTCAGCATGGATGGCGATCTGGCTCCGCTTCCAGAAATGGTGGCTCTGGCTGAACGCTATGGGGCGCTGGTCTATGTGGATGACGCGCATGGAGATGGCGTCCTCGGCAAGACGGGATCGGGCATTGTCGAGCATTTTGGGCTGCACGGGCGTGTTGCTATCGAAATGGGCACGCTCTCGAAGGCGCTCGGCGGCGTCGGTGGCTTCGTCGCAGCAGACCGCGAACTCATCGACTATCTGTTCCAGCGCAGCCGCCCCTTCCAGTTCAGCACAGGCCACTTGCCACCGATGGTGGCCGCTGGCTTGCTCGCCGCCTTGGACCTTCTTGAGCAGCAGCCTCAACGACTGGAACGGCTCTGGGAGAACACCCGCTTCTTCCGCGCGGGCCTCCAGCAGTTGGGATTTGATACCGGCGCGAGTGTGACGCCCATCATTCCTGTCATGCTGGGGGATGAGGCCAACGCCACACAATGCGGCCAGGAAGTTCGCGCCGCAGGCATCTATGCCCAGGCGTTCACCTATCCCGTCGTGCCCCAGGGCAAAGCGCGTATCCGCTGCATTGTTTCAGCAGCGCACAGCCGCGAGGATTTACAAACAGCGCTTGACGTGTTCAGAGCGGCGGGGCAAAAGCTGCGCCTCATTTGAGCAAAGAACACCTCTCCACAGATAGCCGCGAGCGCAAAGCGTATTGCTCACCGGCTCATCGCAGAATTGTCGCAACTCTGTCGCAGTTTGATAGAATGCCGCTCGCATGGGTTGCGATAATTTCAGCAGTGACTATAATAAGGGCGCAACCAGAAGAGAAGAAACACGTATGCTTATCAGAAATGCTGCTTGCCAAGCAGCAGAGAGAGAGCGGATCAGGCATACAGGGAGGGCTAGTCAGGATGAGCGAGTCGTTTGAGGTGATCGTGCTGGGCTTAGGCGCGATGGGCAGCGCAGCCGCCTATCAGCTTGCCAAACGCGGCAAGCGCGTGTTAGGTATCGACCAGTACGCGCCGCCGCACACGCTCGGCTCAACGCATGGCGACACGCGCATCACGCGCCAGGCCATCGGCGAAGGCGAGGAGTATGTCCCGCTCTCGCTGCGCTCCTATGACATCTGGCGAGCGCTCGAGCGACAGACCGGGCGCGACCTGCTGACCGTGACGGGCGGGCTGATGATGGCAAGCCAGAGCAGCCATGCCCCCCAGCATGGCAAAGAGGACTTTCTCCAGACGACCATCTCCGCTGCCGAACGCTATGCCATCCCGCACGAGGTGCTGGAGAGCGCCGACATTCGCAAACGCTTCCCGCAATTTCAGTTAGTGGGCGATGAACTCGGCTACTACGAGCAGAATGCCGGCTTCTTGCGCCCCGAACGCTGCATCGAGGCCCAACTGGCCGAGGCAGCGCGCCTCGGCGCGACGCTTCATACCCAGGAGCAGGCGCTAAGCTATCAGCCCAACACTGCCAATGATCGGGTGACGATCACCACCACGCGCGGCAGCTATACGGCTGAAAAGCTGGTCATCACCGCCGGCCCCTGGATTGCCAGTCTGCTCGAAGCAGCATTCGCTCGCTATTTCAGCGTCTACCGCCAGGTACTCTACTGGTTTGCCATCGACGGCCCCAGCGAACCATTCTTGCCGGGACGCTTTCCCATCTTCATCTGGGAAAGGCCGCATAGCTCGATCTATGGTTTTCCAGCCATCGATGGCCCATCTGGCGGCGTGAAGGTGGCAACCGAGGAATACAACGTTCCCACCACGCCAGAGACCGTAACGCGCGAGGTCAGCGATGAAGAGACCCGGCAGATGTATGAGCAGCATATCGCCAGCAGTTTCCCTGGGCTGAGCGGCATCTGCGTGAAGGCCGTTTCCTGCCTTTATACCGTCACGCCGGATGGCCGGTTTGTTATCGATACGCACCCACAGCATCCAAACGTTATTATCGCATCGCCCTGCTCAGGACATGGGTTCAAGCATTCAGCCGCCATCGGCGAAGTGCTGGCGCAACTGGCGATTGACGGAAAGAGCCAGATTGACATCAGCAGCTTCTCCTTCAACCGCTTCCGGCCAGAAGCACCCTGAACCCACACGAGCGCCGCCGGCGCGGGATGACCCCACGCACGCCAACAAAAAGAAAGCGAGTGTATGTGTATGATTCCTCAGGCTCCCCCAGCGCTTCAACTGGAAGAAGAGCAGCGCCCTGAACCTATCCGGCTCCCCAGAAACATCCACCCCTGGTGGCGACAGGCCAGCGCCTATGTCGCCGCCGGGCTGCGCATCTGCCGGAAAGATATTTCCGGCTTGCTGACACTGGTTGGCCTCTTTATCGTCCCGCCGCTGGTCGCTGTGATCGTCGGCAGCCAGCCAGGGCAGGTGGCCTATTGGGTGGCGCAAGCGCTGCCCTGGATCACCATCACCCTGGGCAATATCTCGGTGGTGCTGGCGGTGGAAGCTATTGATCGCGGCGAACCCGTTATTCCAGCCAAGATTCTGCCGGCAGCCATCCTCTGGTGGCCGCGCTATATGTGGGCGAATACGATTACTACCGTCTTCTTCTGGATCATCTTTGATGACTCGCCCATCCACCTTGGCCCCATCACCATTAATCTGCTGCCCGTCCAACTCGGATTTCTCGCAAAGCACCTGGGCTGGCCGTCGTTTACGCCGCTCTTGATCCTGGGTCTGCCCATGTTGTTCTGGCATGTGCGGCTGGTGTTTGCCACCTACGCCGCTATCGTTGACGATCAGCACGGCTGGCGCTCAGTCGTCATCAGTATGGGCATTGCGCGCGGGCGCTGGCTGATGGTCGTGGCGGCCTTCGTCGGCTCGGTGCTGGTCGAGGGGCCAATCGCCCTGCCAGCCTACCTCTTGATTCAGCAGGTCTCTAATCCTCTGGTGGCCGGCGGCTTTACCTGGGTACTCGTCATGGCGATACGTCCATTCTTTATCGCCACACTGCATGAAATCTATGAAGACTACCGGCCAGCCGCCGCTATTGCCGAAAGCCATAAGAATGCCAAGCCGCTGCCACGCTGGCGTGGGTTCTATGTCTCGCCCGGAGAGCGCGAGCGCCGGCGTGCCGCGCAGGAGATCGCCAGCCTGGAGAGCCAGACAGAGCAAAAGGAAGAGTATGATCGAGAACAACCCGTTATCAGTGAGCCGCTCGGCGCCGACTAGCACCCTTATCGAGACAGAAGCCAACCTGGCGCTGCCGGGTGGCATTACGCTCTATGTACGCGCCTGGGCGCCGGCTGAGAGCCAACAATGGGTTGTGCTGTGCGTCCAGGGCTTAGGGGGGCACGGCGGCTATTATCAGCCGCTTGCGGAGCTTCTGGCTCCGGCTGGTGTTGCCCTTGTGGCGCCCGATCTGCGCGGGCATGGGCGCTCAAGCGGCGTTCGCGGCGATATTGACAGCTTTGCTCGCTATCTTGATGATATAGAGGCCGCCGTCCAGTGGGCCGGCGCCAGCTTTCCCGGCACGCCGCTGATCCTGCTGGGCGAGAGCATGGGGGCATCGATTGCGATTCAATACCTTGCCAGCAAAGAGCAGCATCCGAACGCGGCGCGCATTGCCGGGCTGGCGCTGCTCTCTCCGGTGCTGCGCCCGGTCATCTATCCAACACTGGGGGAGGCCGCGCGCTTTCTGCGCTCACTGCTGCTCTCTCCGGCGCGCCCCACGATGGCTGTCAGCGGACGCGAGGAGTTAAGTTGCCGCGAGCAGGCGTTTAACGATCAACTGCGCGACGACCCGCTCTTCGTGCGCTACGTCAGCGTGCGCTTTCTCACCACGCTGAATCGCTGGCTGGGGCAGACCAGGCGCAAGGCCACGCAAATTTCGCTGCCGCTGCTGGTGCTGCGAGGGGAATGCGATAAGATCGCCCATCCCGCCGGGACCGCCGGCTTCCTACGCCGGGCCGCAACCAGAGATCAGCGGCTGGTCACGTTCCCAGAAGCGTATCATTGCCTGCTGCACGACCCGGCAACGCCGCTGGTCATCAGCGCGCTGCTCTCCTGGCTGGAGGTGTTTGCCGCCGATTAAATCTATCCGCCCGGCGTCAGGATTTGGGATTGCTCATGCTTGTTTCTTGCTCCACCTGCACCGGGCGCTCCTCATGAATCGGGCCATAAAAGCTGCGCGGCGGCTTGTTGGCATCGCGGCGCTTCAGCAGCGCTCGCGCGCTCGTCACCACTGCCGCAGCCAGGTTCAGGCCGGCCAGCACCAGAATCACCGTGATAATGCCAAACAAATCGGTCAGCGCGCCCATAAAGAGGATCACCGGAATCGCGCCGCCGTTGAATAGCACCTGATAGAACGCCAGCACGCGCCCGCGCAGTTCATCAGGCGAGCGTTCTTGCATACGGGTCTGGGCTGGCACAATAATGAAATCCAGACTGGCGCCGGCCAGCGCGGTCAGCCCAGAGAGTGCCAGCAGAAAGAGGGGCGCGGAGTGCCAGCTTGCCGACGCCGAATGCGCCAGACCTTGTACAAGCGGCAATAAGCCAATGCCGATGGCTGCGCCAATCATACCCACGACAATGGTGCGGGTATACCCTAGACGCTCAACTATCGAAGGCACGAGCAGCGCGCCAACCAGCAGCCCAACGCCGGCAGGCGCAAACACCAGCGCTGTGTCGCTCACCGGCAATTCCAGCAAGCGCTGGACAAAGGTGGTGGCAAGCTCGGCAACGGTGAGCATCACCAGCCCCCCAAAGCAGGACTGCCAGAGTCCATCCATCAAAAGTCCATCTCGCCGGACCAGATTCCAGCCATCTTGCACATCCTCACGCAATCGTTGCCACATGCCAGTCAGTCCTACAGGCTGCCCATCAGTGTGAGAAACTGGCATGTCCTGGGGCGCAATGGCTTCAGCCACTATATCTATTCGCGGCGCCTGACTCCGCTTGCGTTCACCTGGCAGGCTTGCGGTCAGGCCAGCGGCAATCAAGTAGAGGACCGTTAAACCAGCAAAGAGGGTTTCAACAGGGGTAAAGACCATATGACTGCCAAACGGCAAAGTAATAGGGGGCACCAGATTCAACGCCAGCGGACCCAGTAACAGCAGGCCGACTGCCTGGCTGGCATTCAGTGTGAGGTTATAGAGAGAAAGTGCTGGTAAGAGTTCGGATTTCCCTACCAGATAGGGGATCATCGCGCCCTCAGCCGGGCTGAAAAATAATCCCACTAACGAGAAGAAGAATGCCAGGATGTAAATTGAGAGAGATTGATGCGGGTCCACCAAGAGCGCCACCACAAACAGGGCTGTCGCCACAGAGCGCACAACATTGCTGATCCACAGCACGTTGCGGCGATTCATGCGGTCCACCATTGCCCCCGCCGGCGCGCCAAAGAGGACTAAAGGCAGGCTCAAGGCAATGATAACCAGCCCCACCTTGGTTGCCGAGTGGGTCTCATTGGTAATGAGGACAATCATGGCATAACTGGCGGTAAATTGCACGCTGAGGTAAATAATCTGCGCCAGCCAGAGGCGTAGAAGCGCCGGATGCCGCAGCACCCAGAGTACGCTTAAACCTCGCAGCGGTTTACTCACATTGACTCCTTTTGTTGCCCATTCCAGGCCCGATTTCTTTCTCTCAAGTATACGTGCAATTTATGACAGGAGTATCATGAAATTGTCTCAGCTTTGTCGCAGAATCCTTATTTTAGAGAAGGCGCTGACTTGAAAGTTGCCCTGGATGACGCCTGGAGCATAGCAGATTTTATTGATGCCGTCTATCCAGGCATAGCTACGTATCATATGAGAGAAAGGTTTCGCCCTCTCAACGATGGCCCAACACTGCCACTACCACTTCTACCGCGATCAACGCGATCACCAGCACCTCCAGTAAGGTTGCCCAGGCGGCCTGCGTCTCTTCATGTAAGAGCGAAGCCGTGCGGCGCAGCACCTCCAGCGTTTCGGCAATCCCGGCCTGCCAGACCTGCACCCGCAGCGTGGTCAGCGCCGCCGAATAGACGCGGTTCCAGTAGACATCTTCGGTCACTTTCAGCGCATTCTCTACGCGCTGGCTCGTCTCCGTAATATCAGTGATCAGCGTATGAATCTCATGCAGGAAGTGGCTGGTGGAGCGCAGCGACGCCCAGCGCGGGCGTCGAGTGCGGGCAATGCGGGGCGCCAGGCGCGCCATATCGCGCTCGACCTCCGCATCATAGGAGCGCAGAGACACCAACTGCACATTGGCAAACTCTAGCAGCAGCCCGGCATCCTCGCGGGCGGCAGCATCAGGCTCAATAATTACTGCCGCGCTCCAGGTTAAGAAGATCAGATCATCATCGTAATAGCTCAGGCTTGTTGCCAGCGACAGCGCAGCTTTGCTCAGCGGCTTGCGCTCGCCCAGCGCCACCTGCAAGAGCATCGGGTGCTGCGCCAGCGCCGAGGCAGGCGTGCCAGCAGCAATCTGCTCAATGAAGAGAATGGCATAATCTTCTGTGCGCACGGTCTTGTTGGGACGCTCGACGGCCGGGGCGAGTCGCTTCTGCAACACCTCCAGGCTTTGCGCAAACGCGGCGGCCACATCTGGCAGCGTGACCTGCGCCTCTGCCAGCACCTCCGTCGCCTCCCGCCAGGCCAGCGGCGCCGGCAATGCCAGCACCAGCCGCAGCGCCACGATGCCCAGATCATAGATGCGCGCCTGCATTCGCCCCTGTAGTTCCTTGCCGCCCAGAACCAGCAGAAAATCGCTCAACTGAATCTCAAGCGGAAGCTGCGGAATATCGATACTTGCGCCCCGGCTGACTACCGGGCGCACGCGGGCGCTTGGCGTCAGCAGCGAGTGCCTGGCATGCTCCAGGTCAATGCTGTAGCTGATGTCATAGATTTGATAGAGATGCAGCGTCGCGCGCTCAATGGTTGGTAAATCATCAGGAAACATCACACGGGATACCACGCTGCCAGCGCTGTGCCAATCTGGTCGGGTGCATCCTCCTGGATGAAGTGGACGCCCGGCACGGTCACTTCCGTTTGATTCGGCCACGTCCGGCAGAAGTCTCGCTGGCTGCCGGTGAGAATCGCCCCCGGCTCGGCATTGATGAACAGCTTTGGCAGTTGGCTTTGCGCCAGCCAGTCAGCGTACTGGCGCACAATCTCGACCACCTCGACTGGCTCGCCCTCTACCGGGATTTGCCGGGGCCAGGTCAGCGTCGGGCGCCGGCTCTCGCCTGGCTCGCGGTAGGGGCGGCGATATTCCTCCATCTCGGCCTCGCTCAGCTTGCGCAAGATACTCCCAGGCAGCACCACCTCAACGAATAAGTTTCGTTCCAGCACCATCTTTTCGCCCGCCGGAGAGCGAAAGCCCTGGAAGATCGAGCGCGCCTGCTCTGACCACTGTGCCCAGATCAGCGGCTGCACAATCGCCTCCATATAGGCAACGCCCTTCATCGCCTCTCGATGGCGGTTCGCCCAATCGAACCCCAGCGCCGACCCCCAATCATGCGCCACCAGCGTCACCCGGCGTTCGACGCCGAGCGCCGCCAGCAGCGCATCGAGATAGCGGCGATGCTCAACAAAGGTATAGGATTCCGGCCCACTGTCTGGAAGTTTCTCAGAATCCCCCATGCCAATCAAATCAGGCGCAATACAGCGCCCCATTCCCGCAACAAAGGGGATGATATTGCGCCAGAGATACGACGACGTTGGATTGCCATGCAGGAAAACAATCGGATCCCCCTGCCCAACCTCTACGTAGGCCATCCTTCGGCCAAGCACCTCAACATGCTGTTTTTGATAGGGCATCTCTGCGCGTATCATAGGTAGCCTCTTTCGCATACTTCTGTTGTTTCACGAAGAAGAGTACCACACAAACCGTCTGAGCCGGAAAAACAAGAAGGCTCGGTGCTATACTATGAGCGCATTGAACTCCACATAACAAGGTCGGCTAAACACCTCTAGCTTCCTGTAAGGAGAGAGCGCACATGGATTTTGCCTACTCGGAAAAGGTACAGCAGCTTATTGGCCGCGTAAACGCCTTTATGGAGCGCTACATCTATCCCAACCAGCAGACCTACCACGAGCAGATCGCGGCATCGGGAAACCCACATCACCATGCTGAAATTCTGGATGAACTCAAGCCCAAAGCCAGGGCCGAGGGTCTCTGGAACCTCTTCTTGCCTGACGAAGAGTATGGCGCTGGCCTGACCAATCTCGAATACGCGCCGCTGGCCGAGATCATGGGCCGCGTCGGCTGGGCCTCCGAGGTGTTCAACTGCGCGGCGCCCGACACCGGCAACATGGAGATTCTGGCGCAGTTTGGCACACCAGAACAAAAGAAAGCATGGCTGGAGCCGCTCCTGGCCGGCCAGATTCGCTCGGCCTTCGCCATGACCGAGCCAGCCGTTGCCAGTTCGGATGCCTCCAACATCCAGCTTTCGATCACACGCGAGGGCAATGACTACGTCTTGAATGGGCGCAAATGGTGGATCTCCGGCGCGGCGCGCCCGCGCTGTAGCATCTTCATCGTGATGGGCAAGACAGACCCGCATAATCCCGACATCCACCACCAGCAAAGCATGATTCTGGTGCCTAAAGACACCCCTGGCGTGACTATCGTGCGCAGCCTGCCCGTGATGGGTTATATCGACAACGAGAGCCACTGCGAGGTGCTGTTTGAGAATGTGCGCGTCCCGGTGAGCAATCTGCTCGGCGAGGAGGGTGGCGGCTTTGCTATCGCGCAGGCGCGCCTGGGGCCAGGACGCATCCATCACTGCATGCGCGCCATCGGCGCCGCGCAGTACGCGCTTGACCTCATGTGCGAGCGCGCCCGCAGCCGCGTGGCCTTTGGCAGACCACTGGCCGATCAAGGCGTCATCCAGGAGTGGATCGCCACATCATCGATGGAGATTGAGCAGGCGCGCCTGCTTACGCTCAAGGCTGCCTGGATGATCGATACGCTTGGCAAAAAAGCGGCGCAGAACGAAATTGCCATGATTAAGGTCGTCGCGCCGCAAGCGATGACCAACGTGGTCAACCGCGCCATCCAGTTGTTTGGCGCCGCTGGAGTCAGCGACGATTTCCCGCTGGCCTCCATGTGGGCGCATGGACGCACCCTGCACATCGTCGATGGCCCCGACGAAGTGCATAAGCGCGCCCTGGCCCGCTCGCTGCTGCGACCCAAACAGCGCTAGCCTGATGCTTGCCCCAGGTTGAACTACATCAGCCTGGGGCTTTTTGCCCTCTTTTCGCTACGCAGAGGTGCTGTCCGAGGCTTCTGCCACCGGCGCAGCCATCTGCTCTGGCGGGCGAAGATCGCTCGGCTGGCCGGGGTAGGGCGCCAGCCCTGCCGCCGGGCCTAGCTCCGCTGCTGGGATAGAAAGTCGGCGCGCTTTGCGCTCCAGCGCCAGGCAGATCAGGTCAACCGCGCTCTCCAGATCAAGCACGCCCGTATTGACAACCAGATCATAGAGATGGGCATCCGCCGGATGCTGGTGAGAAGCCGATTGCAAATAGCGGACACGATCACGATCTTTCAACTGGACCCGTTCGCGCGCTGCTGCCTGCTCCAACCCTTCGCGGCGCATGACATAGGCGACGCGCAAATCAAGCGGCGCCACCACGCGCACATGCAGCACCTCGCGCCGCCCACTCAAGAGTACCTGCGACCCGCGCCCGACAATCACGACCTGCCCTGTCGTTGTCGCTGCTTCAACGACCCGACGAAGCGCCTCCTGATAGGCTTGCAGATCGTTCTCCAGCAAATCAGGTGGCGTGACTGGCAGATTTGGCTGGATGAGGCGCATACTGAGCAAAATGCGCGTCAGCAGGCTTGTCGCGTATTCATCTTGTGCCGCTGCCTCAGCCACACTGACCTGGAGTTCCTTTGCAACGCGCACCACTATCTCATGATCGATCAAGCGCCACCCCAGCCGCTGCGCCAGCCGGGCGCTAATTTCGCCGCCGCCGCTGCCATATTCACGCGAGATCGTCACAGCGCGCATCTGAGCAATGAGATCGCGGTCCATAGCCATGCTCGACCCTCCTGGCAGATGTTTCTCTCAACGAGGATCGGCGTGATTTGTCTCTCCGACGAGCGCGTTGGTATCAAGCGACCCTCTGATACAGAGGGTAAGGCGCTGGCGCCTTCTTGTCAAGAGGGTCGTCGCTTCGTCAGCACCCACCAAAGGTGGCAAACACAGGCAGATGATCGCTGGCCTGGCTGGCTGAGACGCCGCCGCCCTCGGCGATGACTTCACAGGCGCACAGGCTGGGCGCCAGTTCCGGGCTGGCAAAGATATAGTCGATGCGACCTGCCGGCAGCAGCGCCGGCCAGCTAAAGCCTGGCTCAGCGGGATGCTGCGCGCGAAAACAATCGATATAGCCAGCCCGCGCCAGCGCATCCAGCCCGGCACGCGGCGCATAGAGCGGATCGAGGTGATCGAGCAAAAAGCAGAGCGCCGGATTCTTTGGAGCCGCCTTGAGCGCTGGCTTCAGGAAGCGCAGCGGGCGAGCCACCACAAAATCCAGATCGGGCGGCTGAAGCGATGCCTCAATGGGCGGCTGGCCGTCGAGGCTCTGGCCGGTCATGTGCCGCAAAAACAGACTGCCCTTCACCCGCTCACCGGGGAAAATCGAATTGAAGTCCCCCATCAGCAGATGGCGCGTGCCGCGCTGCAAGTCCATCTGCCGCACAAACTCCTGCACCTCGCGGCGGCGCTGGCGATTGGCGCGCCAGGTCTGGCTGAACGCCGCCGTCAGGTGGGCCACAAACACCGTCAATAGCTGCCCATCCGGCTCCTCAACCGTCACCTCCAAAAGCGGCTGCTTTGTCAGTACAGCCGTTTTATAGACGCTGGTAGCGCGGATGGGCAAGCGGCTCAGCACGGCTGACTGTTGGCGCTCGCTGCCCTTGCCATACCCGCTCAGGCGATAGTCCATGCCCAGATGGGCCGCCAGCGCCTCAACCACCCGATCATCGCTTGCTTCCACCAGCCCTACAATATCAGGACGCCTGGAGGCAAGCACCCGCCCTAACGGCTCAACCCGCTGTGTGCCACCCAGGCAGATATTATACGAAATGACGCGAATCATTGTTGATCGTTTGCCTTCCTGTTGGTAAACCCTCTATGAAAGAGAACATATAGCATCGGGCGCTACAGGTAATACGTCTCGCCCTCCTGAATGGTCATCTCACAGATAGCGTTCGGTTGCCATAACCATGAATCTCTCTGTTGCACGCGCCGGGCCGAGGTCAGCCAGACCCCAGCAGCACTCGTAAAAAAATGAGCGAGCGCCTGACAGACACTCGCTCAATCGTTCAAGAAATTCTCTCTTTATATCGCCGTTAAGGGCGGCGCGTGCGGGCCTCCACTTCGGCCTGATGCGCTACGTCATAGCGCGCCTCCGGGAGTGCGCGCAGCCGGGCCAGGGGAATGGGCCTGCCACACTCCTCGCAGCGGCCATAGCTGCCCGTGTCAAATTTGCTCAGCGCGTGTTCGACATCGGCCAGTAGATCGCGCATATTGAGTTCTTCCAGGCGGTTGGTCTCCAAGCCCTGTAATTCAACGCTAGAGTCGCCTTCATCTCCCTGCAATTCGGTGATCGGGTCGTTGCCCGATGCGCTGGTTACCCCCTCCGCGCTGCGCAGCGCGCTGATCGTGGCGCTCAGTTGGTAAAGTTTTTGCTCCAGTTGCCCGCGCAGTTCTGCCAAAACGGTTGCTGTCAGTTCATCGCTCATGGATGGTTGCCTCTTCTTTATCTCAGGGACGCCGATTAAGATAACCGGCGATACCTCTCTCTATTCTACCCGATAAAGCTTATGATAGGCTTCGTTCCTGCTCAGGTTGCACAGCGCCAGATGATAGCCCAATATCTCCAGGCTGGTTGGGATAGCGCTGCATGCCTGCGCCTGGGCCAAGTTCCGCCGCCGGCGCTGCCAGCAGTTGCGCTTTCTGCTCCAATGCCAGACAAATCAATGCTGCCGCGTGATCGAGGGTCAGGACAGCAGTGTTGATGCTCAGATCATACTGCTCTGGCTCGCCGGCGTGCAGGTGATACTCCGCATCGATATAGCGCTGGCGGCGCTGGTCCTTCTGCTGAATCCGCTCGCGGGCGGCGCGTTCATCCAGCCCCTCGCGCCGCGTGACATACGCGATCCGCTCCTTCAGCGGCGCAACCAGCAGCACGCGCAGCACATCGCGCCGGTCTGCCAGCAGGGCAAACCCGCCGCGCCCCACGATCACAACCCGCCCTTCATCTGCTGCCGCCAGAATCACCTGCCGCAGCAGCCGGCGGGAGGCGCGGTCCAGATCAACCGGCGAAGGTGGGACATCGCGCACCGGGCCAGGATAGCCCAGGCGCAGACCGCTGAGCAGATGCGCGATCATCCCTTCGCTATGCTCGTCTCGCTCTTCGGCCTCGTGTTCGCTCAGCCCCAGATGATACATCATATGCGCGATAAACTCATGATCGAGGAGGCGCCAGCCCAGCCGCCGGGCGAGCCGGGAGGCAACTTCTCCACCGCCGCTGCCATACAAGCGCGAAATAGTGACGGCGCACATCGCGTTCACCCCAGGACCGGCTGGCGGTGACGCAAGCTCTTGCGAACTCATCTCAAGCCTCCCTCTGCGCACCAGACTTTTGAGCCTGCTTGCCGGTATTCGAGGTCGCCGCGCCAGGCGGCGCGGGCGCGCGGTCAGACTGGGCAGATGGGGCCGTCACAGGCGCAGCCGACTCGACCCGGCTTTTCAGCGGGGCATCCTTCAAGAAGAAGGTCAGCAGCACCACCACCGCGCTGATAATCAAGCTGGCAACAAACCCATGCTGGATGCCCACCGCCAACCCCTGCTGCGAGGCCGCAAAAATCTGATTGAGCAATGCCTGCACTTGCGCGGCAACCTGTGCCGCCGATTGTGGCGGCACGTTTTTGGTGGCGGCCTGGATCGCATCATGAATCAGCGTCGCTTTCGCTTGGGGATTCGATAGCACCTCCTGGCTCGAAGCGGCGGCCAGCAGCGCAGGCGGCAGTTGCTTCGCCTGCGGCGGCAAATGGACTGCCAGCGCGTTTGCCGTCGAATTATTCACGATGGTGCCAATCAATGCCACGCCCAGCGTCTGCCCCATCGTTCTCAGATAGGTCACAGCACTCGTCCCAACGCCCAGCCGCGTGCGCGGGATGGCGTTCTGGACGGCCAGAGTCAGGACAGGCTGCAACATGCCCAGACCCATGCCAACCACAATCATGTACAGCGTCACCGTGCCTAACGCGGATGCGGCAGTGAGCCGCGTCAGCAGGTAGATGCCCCCGGTCATGATGAGCGCACCCAGAATCGAAAGAAATTGATAACGCCCGACCTTGTAGATAATCTGCCCAACGAGCGCCGCGCCAATCGCCGTTGTCACCGTCAGCGGCGTAATCGCCACGCCTGAGTTGGTAGCGCTCTGCCCCAGCACGATCTGAATAAAGAGCGGCAGGTAGATCACAACGGCAAAGAAGGCCATGCTCACCGTCAGCGACACCAGCGCGCCCGTTGCAAAAATCTGGTTCTTGAAGAGGTCCAGCGGCAGAACCGGCTCGACGGCGCGGCGCTCGACGAAGAAAAAGGCACTATAGAGCAGCACAGCCCCGGCCAGCGTGCCGATGACTGGCAGCGAGTTCCAGGGATAGGTTTGCCCACCCCAACTCAAGCCAAGCAGCAGGCCGACGGTTGCGCCCGCCGCCGTCAGCGCCCCGGCGACATCGATGCGCTTGAGCGCGGCTCGCCCGGTGTATTGCGTGCTGCGCGCCGAGATGCTGTTGGGCAATCTGAAGAACAGCATCGCCAGCGCGATGGCGCCAATCGGCAGATTGACATAGAAGACCCAGCGCCAGGTCGTATGATCAGTAATCCAGCCGCCCAGCGTCGGGCCAATCACGCTGGCAAGCGCAAAGACGCCGGAGAACAACCCCTGCCAGCGCGCGCGCTCGGCTGGACTGAAAATATCGCCGATGAGCGTGAAGATCAGAGCGAAGAGGAAGCCCGCGCCAATGCCCTGTAAGCCGCGAAAGATGATCAACTGATTCAGCGTCTGCGACGCGCCCGACAGCGCCGAGCCGATCAGGAAGATCACCACGCCGGCTATGAGAAACCACTTGCGCCCGAACTGATCGGAAAGCTTGCCAATAATCGGGATAACCGAGGTTTCGGCGAGCAGATAGGCCGTCACCACCCAGGTATAGCGATCAAAGCCCTGCAATTCTCCAATAATTTTGGGCAGGGCCGTACTCACAATCGTCTGATCCAGCGCCGCCAGGAGCAGCGTCAGCATCAGGGAGATCAGCACCGCCGCCAGCGGCCAGCCATGCAGGCGCGTGTCGCTGCCGGCTGGTATGGCTCTGCCGTTCTGCCCGACTTCGGTTGGGCTATTCCGCTGATCTTCCGTCGAATGAGGTGCCGCCAACACAGGCTTCCGTTCTAGAAGATGGCGCCGGCCTTCTTCTGTGGCCGGCTACAGCTACATACAGAACTTGAAACCCTGCAAGTTAAAGGCCAGCCGCGCAGCATCCTATGCCGGGCGGCTGGCGGCAAAAAGAATCCGCCGGAAGCCATAAAAGACCGGGCTGCCAGGATAGAGGGCACGCAGCCGCTCGCGGTAGCGCTGTATGAATGGGTCGCGCATATCTTCGGGCAGGCGCTCGAAGTAGGGCACAAGCGTCGTGCCGGAGGTCCAATCAGCCAGGGCATCGGCATCAGGCAGCACATGCGGGTAGACTTTTTCAAAGACGGTCAGGTTTGTGGCGCCAGCAGCGTAGAGCAGGTCCGCATACTGCTCTAGAGGAAGCACCGGGCTGCGGCGGCTCCAGCCATTGAGCGCGCTGACAAACGGCTCCTCGCCGGCGGTCTCCAGAATCAGTTGATGGGTCGGATGGTGGTGATTTGAGGGCATTTGTACCACCACCTGCCCGCCTGGCTTTACTAATGAAAGCAGCCGGGGAATCAGCGCTGGATGATCCTCTATCCACTGGATGACGGCGTGCGAGAAGACCACATCCCACGCGCCTTGCACCCCTTCAAGCGTGCCAGCCTCGAAGCGCAGGCTGGGGCGCGCTAGCGGCCTTGCCCGCTCCAGCATCTCTGGCGAGGAGTCGATGCCCAGCACCTCGCTGCCGGGCAGCGCGTCGGCCAGGCGCCGGGTCAATTCGCCCGTGCCACAGCCCAGATCAATCACTGATAGGTTCTCGCGCCGGTTCACCAGCGCCAGCGCGTCCTCAAACGGCGCGGAACGCTCGCGTTGAAATTGATGATAGCGCTCAGGATTCCAGGGCATGGCGTGTTCCTTTCTCTCCAGCCACTTCTTTGATAATCTCGGCCAGCGTCAGCGCGGCCTGCGAGCGATAGCGCCCGCGCCGCCAGATCAGGCCAGCCTCCATGATGATCGGCTCGTCGTTGGGGCCGGTGCGCAGCGGCAGGCCAACGACGCGCTGCTCCAGCCCCGGAATCATTTGCAGGCTGCGCTCTGGGAGAATGGTGAGGCCGATGCCAGCCTCGACCAGTCGTATCAGTGTATAGATTTCAGCGCCCTCGCAGACCAGGCGCGGCGTGAAGCCTGCTGCCACACAGGCGCCCATGATCTGCTCGTACATCGTCCCCTGGTCGCGGCGCACCAGCATCAGTGGCTCATCGCGCAGTTCGGCTATATGAATGGGATCGGCACGCCGGGCCAGCGGATGCTCGCGCAGCATCACCGCCAGCACTTCCTCTTGATAGAGCGGCTCTGTCTCCACTAACGCGGCAGCCGCCTCATGGGCGGCCAGTGGCACACGCGCCAGCCCCAGATCGATCTGGCGCTCAGCAGCCATCTCGGCAATCGTGCTGGTCCCTCCCTCCAGGATCACCAATTCTACATCAGGCATGCGCTCGCGCATCCGCTGCGCCACCGACGGCAAGATCAACGCCGCCGCTGTCCGATTGACGCCCAGCGTCACACGCCCGCCGCGCGCGCCCGCCACCTCGCGTACCTCCGCCGCCATATCATCCACCAGTTGCAGCACTTGCTGGGCACGCTCTCGCAGCACCTCGCCGGCCTGGGTCAGTTCCACCTGTCGGGCAGAGCGGTCAAACAGCAGCGCGCCCAGTTCGCGCTCAAGCTGCTGGATTTGCTGCGAGAGGGGTGGCTGCGCGATATGCAGCTCCTCGGCAGCGCGGGTGAAGCTGCGATGCTGGGCAACCGCCAGAAAATAGCGCAGGTGTCGCAGTTCCATAGCTATACCCTTTCTATATGTTTTTCATATCGAATCACTCACAAACATATATTGGACATATCATACCAAAAGACCTATACTTTAGGCAAGTGCCGAAAGAAGGAGCAAAACAACCCGATGGATACAAAGCCAGCGCGCACGATAGTCATTACTGGCGGCGGCGCCTGGCCGGAGGACCGCGTGCAGCGCTTGATCGCGCAGATTCCCGTCGGGCGCGCCGGGCGAGCAGAAGATATTGCCGCCGCGATTGTCTCTCTGGCGTCGCCGGAAGCCGGATTCGTGACCGGGGAGGTGCTGCATGTCAATGGTGGAGCGCTCTTTGCGCATTGATGCTGCTGTAGCGCCGGCCAGCACGCCGGCGAGCGTGCTGGCGCACATCCCCTATTTGCGGGCCACGCTGGTGCTGTGTATCGGCACGTTTACGCTGCTGCCGGCGGTCTACGCGCCCCAGCCGATTCTGCCACTGCTCAGCCAGGATTTTCACATCAGCCCCGGCGTGGCCGGCCTGACGCTGTCTATCTTCAATATCGCGCTGGCCGTCTCGCTGCTGGTCGCCGGGCCGCTCTCAGACCGCATTGGGCGGCGGCCCATCATCATCACGGCGAGCCTGCTGATGGTCATTCCCACGCTGCTGGCCGCCTGGGCGCCCACCTATCCGCTCTTGCTCGTAGCACGCGCCGCGCAGGGCGTGCTGGCCTCTGGCATTGGCGCCGTCGCCATTGCCTATATTGGCGATGAATTGCCGGCGGCGCAGCGCGGCACCGCCATTGGCTGGTATAGCATGGCAACAAGCTGGTCGGCGCTGGTGGGCCGCGTGGGCGGGGGACTGCTGGCCGGCCAGGTTGGCTGGCGCGGCATGTTTATCGGCCTGAGCCTGCTCTCGCTGGTGGGCGCGCTGACGCTGACGCTGGGGTTGCCGCTGGCGCGACGCTTCCAGCCCAGCACCAATGCCTGGGATGCCTTCCGCCAGATGGGCGATACGCTGCGCTCGCGGGTGCTGATCGGTGGCTATCTCGTCGGTTTCTTGATTGGTATTATCCTGCTCGGCTTCCTGACCTATATCAGCTATTATCTCTCCGAGCCACCGTTTGATCTTTCCACCAGTGCGCTGGGTCTCATCTTTCTCGCCTATATCTTTGGCATGTGTACGCCGCTGGCCGGCAAAATCTCCACGCGCGTGGGGCGCCGCCCGGTGATTGCTACCTGCCTGGTTATCATGGCGGCGGGCATCCTGCTGACACGCTCGCACCTGCTGGTCATCGTGCTGGGCGGCGTTGTGCTGCTGGCCCTGGGGCTGATCGCCGCCAACAGCGTGACCAACACCTATGTGGGCGATCATGCCGATGGCCGGCGCGGCGGCGCCACCGGGCTATATCTCTTCGCCTGGTATGTTGGCGGCGCGGCAGGCGCCTCAGCGCTCGGCCCACTCTGGACCTCCGCCGGCTGGCAGGGCGTCACCCTCTGCTGCCTGGGCATCGTTGCGCTGGCCCTGCTGGTCCTCTGGCTGCTGGGCCAGCGCCACGCGCAGCGAACATCGGCATGAAACTCGTAACGAAGAAAGAAGAAAGTTCCTGTCAGCGGTAGGGTGGAACCCCAGGCGTGCCTTTCCCCGTCTCCAGATAGGACTTCAGGCTATCCAGGAAGTAGGCCCAATTCCCGCGCACACCGCTGACGTATGCCTCATCCACCTGGGCGAACCCCTCATGCGTGAACAGAAGCCTGGTCCCGTTCTGGACCGGCGCGAGTTGCCAGGTGATGCTGGTTCCTGCCCATTGCGGAGGGCCGAACCTGAACAACCAGTATACCTTCTTGTTCTGGTCCAGTTCAGCCACCTCAAACCGAAGGACATGATCCCCCCACTCCCCAAAGCGAAATTCGGCCAGCGAGCCTACCTCTGGTGTGACGTTCAGATCGTTGGTCCACCAGTGACCTATTTCGCCAGGCTGCGTCAGGGCGTTGAAGACGCGCTGTGGGGCTGCGGCAATAGTACGTTCTTGGACAATGGTTGCCATCGTTGTTCCGTTCTCTTGAACGTCGCTATGCGACAATACTTAACTTACTGGTTAAGTATATAGGAGAAAGGGAACGATGTCAAGGGGCGCCTCAGTTACACAGCGCGTCAAACGTCGAGTTGGGGGAGGGAGAGCGCTTCTGCCAGCGCATCGAGCAGGGAGGGCCAG
>CAZFWN010000004.1:0-91860 GCA_964522745.1 uncultured Ktedonobacterales bacterium | reverse complement strand
CGGCGGCGCGCTCGCGCAGGGCGCGCGGGCTGTAGGATTGTCCAGGCCGCAGCATTTCATCTTCCAGCCAGCCGCCATCCAGATACGCCTCGACGTCATCCTCGGTGCAGGCAGCGCGGCTCTCCAGCGCCAGTGGGGACACGATGCTCAGTCCGCCGCTGGAAGAAGCGCCGGCATGGCGATGCAGCATCCAATGGCCGAGTTCATGGGCCAGGGTAAAGCGCCGCACCGGCTCGTCCAGCGCCATGCTGAGCCAGATCAGGTTTTCGCCCGGCTCCAACCAGCCCAATGTGCCCGTTGGATAATCCATCGGGTTAAAGCGCTCAACAGCAACCCCCTGCCAGGTGGCAATCGCGTCGATGGGAGTAGCAGCCAACGGATTCACTGCTTCAGGATAGGCTGATTCATACAAGGCGAGCAGTTGCCGGGCAGCCGCCTGTGCTTTGGCAAGGTCATTCATGCCGCGCCGCTTCCACAAAAAACTTTGATGACAACCTTGATATTGTACCATAGGTAGCCCGATGTGAGAGCGGGCCGCCAGTTTGCGTATGCTATAATGAGGTACGATATTTCCCGTTCTCAATTGGCAGGAGAAATTATCAATGGAAGCTGCCGAAGTTTTATCGACGGCGCACAGCGGCAGCGCGCCGTCCAACTGGGTGATTTTACCGCTGCGGCGCAATCAGGTGTTGTTCTCCATCCTTGGATGGGCCTTTGGGGTGATTCTGGGTCTGGGGTTATTTGCCGGCCTGCTCCTCGCCGCCTGGCCGGATAATTTTGAACATGGCCCTGTTGGTATTGTTATCACCTGTCTTTTCTTAGCATTGTTTGGCTTTATCGGCTTTGGAAGCCTCTGGCTGCTCGCTAAAGACGCCCTGCGGCTGAGGCGGGCTGATCGCTCGATGATTATCATCACGCCGGATGTCTATTGCAAGGAAGATGGCAATAAGGTTGATCTGGTACCGCTGGAAGAGGTCGCCTATATCACCGTGCGTGGCACGAAGGCGCCCAACCAGCAGGCATCGTGGGCAGCGTATAACGCCGGGCCAGAGGACGACCACGCGGAAGACCAACAGATCGCAAGCAACGGGCTGATGGGGCAGATGTTTTCCGGCAGGCGCCGAAAGCCGCGCGGGCCAACCTCGGTTGCCTTTGTCGATCTGCGCACAGAGAAGCGCGTCGTCGTTACTGAAGATAACAGCTACGCCCATCCGTATGAACTTGGCGAGACGCTGCGCTCCTATGTAGAGGCACGCTTGAAGCGGACGGATTAGCTGGCCTGCTGCGCGCATGGTCAAGAAAGGACGCTGGGTAAGTATGGGGCAAGAGCAGTGGCCCAGCCTGGCAGCAGTGCCTAACGGCGGCTGGGACGAGCGGGTGCGCCTGTTTCGGGCCGGCAATGAAGTCGATACGGCGGTAGTCGTTACCCAGCGCTATCTGGTCGTCGTGGATACGATGGCGACGCCCGAACTGGCAGAGGCAATCATAGGAAACGTCCAGCGGTTGCTGGCCGGGCGGCTGCTGTTGGTTATCAACACGCACGCCGACTATGACCACTGCTGGGGCAATGCCGTCTTCGAGTCGCCCGGTGACCGCTATCCAGCGCCGATTCTCGCCCACGCGCAAGCTACAAAGCGGATGCAGAGCGACGAGGCGCGGCAGTATTTGGCTCAGCGCCAGCAAGAGAGCGGGCGCTTTGCCAATGTCCGGTTCGTCGAGCCAACGGTTACGTTTAGCGACACGCTCCTGATCGATGGTGGCGATCTGACGCTGCGCTTGCTGCACACGCCAGGGCATACAGAGGATCATGTGTCGGTCTGGATACCAGAACTACGCTTGCTGCTGGCAGGCGACGCGGCGGAGCATCCCTTTCCGTTTGTGGAGGAAGCCGAGGCGCTGCCTACGCTGCGCGCTTCGCTGGAGCGGCTGGCGGCATTGAACCCGGCAATGGTGATTCCCTGTCATGGGGGCACGACTGACCCGGCGCTCATTACGCGCAACATCGCGTACTTTGATGAGGCCGAGCATCGCTTGCGTAGCGCGCTCGCGGCTGGTCTGGTGCCGCCGGACTGGTGCGAGCGTGCAGATTTGCCTGAGATATTTGATTTCTCATTTGAAGATGCGGTTCAGATGGCTGGCGGTGACCCGGCCAGCGTCCCGGCATTTTATCGGGAGTTTCATCTGGCCGCCATTCGTGCCACCCTGACCAACCTGCAAACGCCAACATAGAGAGCAAACAGCATTCAGGGCCTGGGGTGGCGAGCATGGGATTTGCAGAACGCTCCCATGCACCAGCCCAGGCCCTCAGTTCTATTCTGGAGGATGAACGTGATTCGGGATACCATTCGAGCATTAACGGCACAGGCTGCCCAAGCGGCACAAGCAGCAGGAACCATTCCTGCTGTGGCCTTGCCTGAGTTTGAGGTAGAGCGGCCACAGTACGCCAGTCATGGCGATTACGCCGCCAATCTGGCAATGAAACTGGCTGGCGAGATCAAACGCGCCACTGGCGAGAAGGCCAATCCACGCCAGTTGGGCGAGGCCATTGCCGCCCAGGCCAGGACGCTGGCCGGGCAAGACCCGGCGTTTGGGCTGGTCGAGCAGGTGGAGGTAGCCGGGGCCGGATTTATCAACTATCGGCTGGGCGCCGCGTGGTTATTCCAGCAGGCTGACCGAGCGCTGGCAGAAGGGGATGCCTATGGCAACATCGACATCGGGCATGGCGAGCGCGTGAATCTGGAGTTCATTAGCGCCAACCCCACCGGGCGCGTGCATGTGGGCAACGGGCGCGGTGCCTTTATCGGCGATACGCTGGGCAACGTGATGGACGCCGCCGGCTACAAGGTGACCAAAGAATATTACTTCAATGACTTCGGCCAGCAGATTCTCAACCTGGGCCGCTCGATGGAGTATTTCATCCGCAAAGCCACTGGCGCGCCGGAGATTCAGCAGTTCGAGAACGGCTACTTTGATGAAGACCACGAGAAGCTGGCACAGCACTTCGTGCCCCAGGCGGAGCGCTATCTGGCGCTGCCCCAGGACGAACGCGACGCCACCCTGGGCCGTGAAGCTGCGGCGCTTATCATGGAGAGCATCAGGCAAACCATACAGTCGCTGGGCATCAGGTTTGATGTCTGGTTCAATCAGTATTCGCTGGACACCAGTGGTGCGCTTCAGGAAAGCATCGAACTCTTGCGCCAAAAGGGTTACCTCTATGAACACGATGGCGCGACCTGGATGCGCACCACCGATTTCGGCGACGACAAAGACCGGGTACTCGTCAAGAGTACGGGCGAGCCAACCTACATTGCTTCGGATGTTGCTTATACCAAAAACAAGTTTGAGCGAGGCTTTGATAAGCTGATCTGGGTGCTGGGGGTCGATCATCACAGCTATGTCGTCCGGCTCAAAGCTACCGCCGGGATGCTTGGTCACAACCCGGACGATGCCACTATCATTCTCTATGGCAACGTCACCGTGCTGGGCAAGCGCATTAGCAAGCGCGAGGGCAACGCCATCCCGCTCGATGATCTTGTGGAAGAGATCGGCAAAGACGTGACCCGCTTCTTCTTCTTGATGCGCACCAACGATCAGCATCTGGATTTCGATATGGAACTGGCGCGTGAGCAGTCGGAGAAAAATCCAGGGCTGTATGTGCAGTACGCCCACGCGAGGATCGCCAGCATCTTCCGCAAGGCCAAAGAGCGGCTGAGCCTGGACGAGCCAGACTACGCCGGGGCAGATATGCGCCCGCTGGCGGAGAATCCCGCGCCTCAGCGCGAGGTGCAGTTGGCGCTGATGCGCGAGATTTTAGGTCTGGAAGAGGTGATCGAGCGCAGCAGCCTGACGCTGGAGCCGCATCACCTGACCAGATACGCCACCGACCTGGCAACAGCGTTCCACTCGTTCTATCACGACTGCCGGGTGCTGCAAGCAGCGGATGATGCCACGCGGCTGGCGCGGCTGAAGCTCTCGCGGGCCGCGCAGATCGCGCTGGCGCGGGCGCTGCATCTCATGGGCCTGGAGGCTCCAGAGCGCATGGTGCGCGAGGAAGAGGCCAGCGAAGAAGCGGAGCCAGAGGCGTAAGGGAATATGTCTTCTTTCCGCCTGGTGGTTCAAGCGCCCAGCGTCGATGAATACCTGAAGCTGCGCGTCGCCGTTGGCTGGGGAGCCGCTGATCGAGAGGCAACCGAGCGCAGCATCCAGAACACCTTCTATTGGGTTTGCCTGCTCGACGATGAGCAGGTGATCGGCTGTGGCCGGGTCATTGGCGATGGTGGGCTGTGCTTCTATGTGCAGGATATTATCGTCCTCCCGGCCTACCAGGGGCAGGGATATGGCCGGCAGATCATGGATCGAGTGATGGAGTACCTGGCTGCCAACGCCCGCCCAGGAGCCTTTGCCGGCCTGATGGCGGCTCATGGAGTCGCCGGATTTTATCGCCAGTACGGATTCATCGAGCGACCCAACGAGCAGCTTGGGCCAGGGATGATTCGCTTCTGGAGATAGAAACTCCTCTACGCCAACAAGGAGCACCTGGAACAAGCCCAGGCGCTCCTTCGTTTTGCGCGACCAGGCGCTCTTGACTTGCGGTTGCTCAGCTTTTGTGCTATCTTGGTTGGAGGAAGCTACCACAGGACAGAAAACTGGCACGGCGTAGAGCCGAAACGGCCCCTTTTTTGCTAGAACACATGCGGCAGAACAGCGCCTGAGGATGGCGCAGGATGGATGGGTCGATGATGGTCGTGGCGGAGGCGGACCTACCACCATAGGAGTTCCGGCTTCTGCTTTTCCTCTTGACGACTACCTGTATCAGCGCGGCATGCGTTGATTTCATAAGCGTATACTGCGCTGACGTATGTGCTAAGGACAGCGGCTTGCCCGCTTGTATAGAATCATGACAACGAAGCGTAATGCCTCGCGCGGGGCAGATCACGCCGGCTCTAGCAGCCAGACGAAGGGGGCACAGGGCTGGCGGCAACTCAACAATCCTTCAGGCGAGAGCGTCGTGACCAAGAGCGCAAAAAAAACAGCAGCCCCACGTGCCAAATCAACCAAAGCTGCGCCTGCTCGCGGCGCCCGCAAGAAGAAGCCGGCCAGCGATACTTCTGCCAGACCCCCTACCAAAGATACGGTCTTTATTAACTGGCTGCAAGGCTTACCTGGGCACGCAAAACAAGCTATTTTCGCCGTGCTGCTGCTGCTCTTGACCGTACTTATTACCGTTAGCTTATTTCTACGCACACACACCAGCCTGCTGGGCAGCCTGGGCACGGCGATCTATGGACTTTTTGGCTGGGGCACCTATGTGTTAGTGATTGGGCTGACCGCCTTCGCTATCGCCAACCTGGCCGAAGCTTCGACACGCCGGTCACTCATCCGCTGGGGGCTGGTGATTGAACTGGCGCTGCTTAGTTGTCTACTTGTATGGGAAAGCAGGCTGCTTTTCGGCGGGAATACCGGCGGGGCGTTTATCGCGCTGCTCAATGAAACAGTGGCCGCGCTGCCCGCTGCTGCACAGCAGAGTGTCGTGCTTGGGGCTAGTGGTATCTTGTTGATCCTTATCTTCCAACTCACCTGGAGCCAGGCATTTGGCGGGATACGCTGGTTTTTTGGCGGAATCTTTGGTGGGTTTGCCCAGATGGCGCGCAGTGTCTCCAGGAAGATGAGCGCAGCGGCAGAGCAGCGGCGGCAGGAGCGCGCGGCAGCCAGCAGAACACCTGAACTCGATGAGGATGAGCCGGTAGAGTGGGATGAAGAGGAGGACGACGCGCTGCCGGATGCCGCGCCAAACAGCGTTGAGCGCAAGCCCTTCCCACGCCTGCGCCGGCGGGCAGACCAGCCGGCCCTTCCCGACGAAGAGGGTGATTTCGACTTAGAGGAGGAGGCGCCGCCTGCAACGGCGCACCAGGGCAAAGCGCCGCAGTTGCCCCCGCTGCCGATGAAGCCGGCCAGGCCAGCAAGCAGAAGCAGCGGCTCGCTGCCAGCAGTGAACGCCAGTTCGACGTTGTACTATGAACTCCCGGCGATTACCTTGCTCAACGGCGTGGTGGAGCAGCGCCAGATGCGCCAGGAGGAGGTGATTGAGGAACTGGCGCGCAAGGTGGAGCGCACACTACGCAGTTTCCGAGTAGACGCTGAGGTCAGACGCAGCGACATCAGCATTGGCCCAACAGTCATCCGCGTCGGCATCCGACCTGTCGAGAAGATCAAGCGCGACTATCGCGGGCATGTTGTCGTTGACGAAGAGGGCGAGCCGCTGCTTGTGCGTACCCGTGTCAGCCGAATTCTGGCGCTGCAAAACGATCTGGCACTGGACCTGGAGGCAAAAAGCATTCGCATGGAGGCGCCGGTGCCAGGCCGCCCCTACGTGGGCGTCGAGATTCCTAACAAGCAGAGCCGGCTGGTGACGCTGCGCGAAATTCTCGCTAGCAAAGAATATGAGGAGAGCCGCCGCAAATCGAAACTGACCATCGCGCTGGGGCGCGATGTGACCGGGCGAGCGCGAGTGGGCGATATTTCCCGCTTTCCCCACCTGCTGATCGCGGGCGCCACCGGGGCAGGCAAGAGCGTGTGTATCAACAGCATTATCGCCTGCCTTCTGATGCAAGCGACGCCCGAAGAGGTGCGCTTCCTCATGGTGGACCCCAAGATGGTCGAACTGACCGGATTTAATGGGATTCCGCATCTGCTCGCCCCGGTGGTCACCGAGGTAGACAAGGTGGTCGGTGTTCTCAAACGCGGGGTCGCCGAAATGGAGCGGCGCTACCGACTCTTCTCCCGGCTGGGAGTGCGCAACCTGGAGGCGTATCGCAAGCTGCAAGCGCAGCAGCCAGCACTTGAGACGCTGCCCAATATTATCATCATCATCGATGAATTGGCCGATCTGATGGTGACGGCGCCAGAGGAGATCGAAAATCTGATCTGCCGGCTGGCGCAGCTCGCGCGCGCGACCGGCATTCATCTGATCGTAGCGACCCAGCGGCCATCGGTGGATGTGATCACCGGCCTTATCAAAGCCAATATTCCGACGCGTATCTCGTTTATGGTCAGTTCGGCTATCGATTCGCGCACCATTCTAGACAGCGGCGGCGCCGAACGGCTGCTAGGGCGCGGGGATATGCTGTATCTGCCGGTTGATGCCGGCAAGCCGGAGCGCATCCAGGGTACATTCCTGGCTGATGAGGAACTGGAGCGCATTGTCAACCACTGGCAGCAAACGGCCCCGATGGTCGGCCCGACAGAACCATCCTGGGCAGCGGAAGAGGCGGAGGAAGAAGTGCAGGAAGATGATTTGCTGGAGGATGCCGCGCAGGTGGTGCGCGAGGCCGGCAGAGCCTCGGCGTCGCTCTTGCAGCAAAAGCTGCGGGTTGGCTACGCGCGAGCAGCGCGGCTGATCGATCAGCTTGAGGCGCACAGGGTCATCGGGCCAGCGCTGCCGGGAGGGCGGCCACGCGAGGTGTTACCCAATGCTTCGTCGCAGCCAGCGGGCAGTGGAGCGGGGGCTGGCATGCCCGGTGGGCAATCTGCTACAATGCTCCCTGGTAATACGTCGTTTCATAGATTTGCCAGCGGCACGCCCCTGCCGCCAGCCGGTTCTCAGGGTCCAGGACGGTCATCGGCTCGACCAGACAGGCACAACTCTGGCATAACGCATGCGAGGGGAGGGTCTGGAGCAATGGATGAGGATGTCGAGGAACTGGAGTGGGAAGAAGAGGGGCAATAGATCACGTTGAACGAGTACAGCATGTTCTTCGACGGAGGGCGGGAAGATGGCACAAAGCACACAAGGCCCACAAGACCCACAAGGCACAGCCAGAGGAGCAAAAACAAAGCAGCAGCACGGCCAGCCGAAACGGACCGATCTAATCTTTCATCTGTTCAAATCGAGCAAGCTGGTGGGCGCCGTAATGAAAGATCGGCGCGTCCCCGTGCTGCGCAAGGTCGCGTATATCGGCGTCGTGGGTCTCCTACTCGCCGCGCTGCTCTTTCCTGAGCTGTTTGGGGATGTGCTAGTCCTGTTTACCTTCTTCCCGGCAGATATTCTTGGCATTCCAACCGAGGGCGTATTTGATTGGGCGGCCTTTGCCGTTGCTACATTTGAACTGCTCAAGCTCTTCCCGAAAGAGGTTGTAGGCGAGCATTACGACCGGCTTTTCCGGCGCTAATATAGATCGTGTCGCTGTTTTTGTAGCATCCGCGCGAGTCGTCTCGCTTGCGCGCGGCACTTTCTACTCGCTTAATGACTCTTGAGGGATAGCTCTGTGACGTATACACTTCGCCCCCCCTGGCATGAAACTGAGCGCGGCCAGCCAGGAGCGTCTCTTTCTCCTGAGACTGCCACCCGCCAGACGCTCGATACCTTACTGGCGACGAAAATGCGCCTGGAATTGGCAACTGGTGTTCCTGTTGGCATCTATGGCCCACTTGGACAGATCTTACCCGGCATTTCGCCGACACAGCCCAGGCACATCGATAACCTGCTGCCTGCTCCCGCCGACCTGCTTCCGCAGCACAACTGGCCGTCTCGCCGGGGCCAGCTTGTTGAAGTCACGCACGGGGCGAATCTCCACTTCTTTATGACGCCGCTGCTCTTTGGAGACCGCCCGATTGCCCAGGTTGTCCTGGGACCAATCCATATTTTTGGGCCTGGCGATGACGCCGGGCGCAGGCTGACCGGCAAAGCTACGGAGGCGTCGGGGGCGCCAGTGCTGCCCTCCTGGCGCGCACAAGCCATTGCAGAGATTGCCTGCGCGATGGTGAGCAATCTGGCTGCCACAACACCAGCATCGCCTGGGCAGAGCAACAGGCACGAAGATACCCTGGCGCTCAGCAACCAGTCCACGATTATTATGCCTGTTGTGAACAACGCAGCGCGCGGTTCTGGGGAACAGGTGGCACAATTGGGGTCGCTGGCCGAAGATGCCAGCCTGGCCGCCAAACCCATGCCCTACCATCCAGGCTCCTGGCCTGTGCCGCCGATGGGCGATGGTGTTGCGCCAGCAGCTAGAGGCGCGCAGACCGCGCTGCTCGCCGCGCTGGTTGCCCATATGCCGCAGGCGGTGATCGTCAGCGCCGTGCCGGATGGGCAAATCGTGCTGGCAAATCCTGCCGCGCGCAAGCTCTGGCCGAGCTTGTTGGCAGAGCCAGAAGCCGGCGCAGCACGCCCCGACCCTCTTACCGTTGATCGCTATCCGGCGGAATGGGCGGGACTGAGCCTGGCGCTGCACCAGGAGGCATCGCTCTTTCGCTCTGAGGTAAGCATCGATGCCCCCAGAAATGAGACACCCGCCTCACCAGCACCAGGCAGCGGACCTCTTCCGAGACAGCAGACGGGCGGGCACAAAATCCAACGGCGTGTGTTATTGGTGAGCGCGTTTCCGCTCCGCAATGCACAGGGACTCACGACCCATGCTGTCGCTCTTTTTGAAGACCTGAGCGGCCTGATCGAGCGCGAACTCTTCAAAGATGAATTTTTATCGGTTGCGGCGCACGATATGCGCAATCCGCTCACGATCATTAGCAGCTACACGCAATTGCTGGAGCGACACCTGGCGATGGCAAGCCAGACAGGGCAAGGGCTGGAGCGTACACGAGGCCGGTTACATGAGATTCAAGAGCAGGTCCAACTCCTGACCGATCTGAGCAACCAACTCTCTACGGTCACTCGCCTGCAAAGCGCTCAGCAGCGCCCGCGCAGGGAAACGATCAACCTTTCCCGCCTGATCCAGCGCGTGGCGATTGACCAACAACTGCTCACGCCTGGTCGCATCATTGAAAGCGTGGTAGAACACGATCCCTGTCTGGTGCAGGGAGACCCAGAGCATCTCCAACAGATTCTGCTGCATCTGCTCAAGAACGCTATCCGCTATAGCCGGCCAGAAAAACCGATTCGTCTTGCGCTGCGCTGCACGCCGGAAAACGCACCGATCTGGGCAGAGATCAGCGTGCGCGATCAGGGCATCGGCATCCCACGCGCCAGCCTGCCGCATCTCTTTGAGCGTTTCTATCGTATCAGCGAGACCGAGCAGCGCGCGCGCGCCGCTGGCCTACCACGCCCACCGGACGAGGGCATCTCATTGGGGTTGGGCCTGTATCTCAGCAAGCAATTGATTGAGCATATGGGCGGGCGTATCTGGGTCGATAGCGTTGAGGGATTGGGCACGACGGTGACCTTCACCGTGCCGCTGAAGCGGTGAGCAAACGAGCGGTGGATCATCCATTGGCCGCCGATTCGGCTCGCCAGGTCGCCGCATGCTGCAAGACAAAGACGATATAGCCGGAGGTGTTATTTTCCGACGAAGGAGCATAGATAGGCAGAATGGACTCAACCGTTCTGATGCCGCGATTGATGAAGAAAACGCGCATATAGTGGAACCAGCCGGCAATGCCTTCGGGCCAGGTGGGCCAGCACGCCCAGCGCCCGCACCTGGGATCGTTACCCAATCCCTCAGTATAGCCAGGGTTATGGTCAGGAGCCGCGACGGAGCCATCGGACGCCTCGCGGCTCTCTTTCATCCAGAAGGCCAGCGCAAAAACCGGGTCAATGCCATACTGAACGCCTGAGGCATAAATATCGGCTTCATAGGGAATCATCGGACTGTTGACGCTTTGCAGCACGCGGTCAATTTCGGTGATGGTGATCGTGGGGCTGCGCGCGATGTCATCAAAGGGCGTCTCGGTGGGCACCGGGGTGGCCGTCGGCGGTGCCGGCACCAGCCCTAGCAACTGGCTGCCGAAGCCAAACACCTGCGGTGAGAGTCCCTCGGCCAGACCAGTCCCAAGGAAGGCCAGCGCCACCATGAGGATAAACAGCCCGAGACGCCAGCGGCGCCAACGCTTCACAGTGCCTCTCCGAGGCGGCCTCTGCGGCCTGGGCGGCGCAACTTCCAGCGCCTTTTCCGCTGGAATAGCACCGTCGGGCGCTTCCTCAGACGGCTGAGGTAATTCAAGCACCGGCGCGGCAGGTGCTTCTTTTTTTGGCGCTGGAGAAAGCGGCCTGGTGATGATGGTCAATTGCTTCGTCAGCCGCTCGCGTTCTTCAGGCGTCATTCAAAATGGTCCTCGCTCCAGAGATGTGTTGGGTAGCCTCAGGGCATGAGTTGTGTGCGGGTCCGCTGTCTACAGACCCCATCCATACCAACTGTAACACAGGAAGCGCCCAAAGCCTATCTTCCGATGCGAAAGCGGGACCAAGGTACTAGCCATTGGCAAATGCAGGGAGCGCCATCCAGATCGGACGGCGCTCCCTGGGCTAGCACAAGAAAATGCCACGTTATTTCGCTATTCCTCTTCAGCGCCAGCGGCAGCGGCGACGGTTGCAGCTTCCTCATCAGAGGGCTTGTAGCTGTTGATGTTGTTGCGAATTTGCTGCTCGATGGCGGCGGCGACATCGGAGTTCTGGCGCAGATATTCTTTGGCGTTCTCGCGGCCCTGGCCTAGACGAATATCGCCAACCGTGAACCACGCGCCGCTCTTCTTGACGATGCCCATTTCCAAGCCAAGGTCAAGCAGGCCACCCTCGCGGGAAATACCCTCGTTGAACATGATATCGAACTCGGCTACCTTGAAGGGCGGCGCGACCTTGTTCTTGACCACCTTGACCTTCGTGCGGTTGCCCACCACATCGGTGCCTTGTTTCAGACTTTCGACGCGGCGAATCTCCAGGCGCACCGAGGAATAGAATTTGAGCGCGCGCCCGCCGGGGGTCGTTTCGGGGTTGCCGAACATGATGCCAACTTTTTCGCGCAGTTGGTTGGTGAAGACAACGGCTGTTTTGGAGTTATTGATGGCGCCGGTCAGCTTGCGCAGCGCCTGGCTCATTAAGCGCGCCTGCAAGCCCACATGCGCGTCGCCCATCTCGCCCTCGATCTCGGCGCGAGGCACGAGCGCGGCCACCGAATCGATCACAACGACATCCACCGCGCCGCTGCGTACCAGCATTTCGACGATCTCAAGCGCCTGCTCGCCGGTATCGGGTTGAGAGATCAGCAGATTGTTGAGATTGACACCGCACTTTTCCGCGTAGCCGGGGTCAAGTGCGTGTTCGGCGTCGATATAGGCTGCCACGCCGCCCCGCGCCTGCGCCTGCGCGATCACATGCTGGCATAGGGTCGTTTTCCCAGATGATTCTGGGCCGTAGATTTCGGTCACCCGGCCACGAGGAATCCCGCCCACGCCCAGGGCAAGGTCCAGACCCACCGAGCCGGTAGGAATCGTATCGATAAAGATCTTAGCGCGGGCCTCGCCCAGCTTCATGATCGCGCCTTTGCCAAAACGGCGCTCAATCTGCGCTACCGCCATATCCAGGGCCTTCTCGCGTTCGGACGTACTCGCGCCAGGGGCTGCGGTTACTCCGGCGCTGCTCCGCTCTGCCGGCATGCTATCCATCTCCTCTCGGCTGGCTCATGCGCGTTGGCTCTGCTGACGCAGAACGACGCAAATTGCCAGCCATACACATTGCTAGAATAAGCAACAGGTCACTTCGTTGAAAAATCCTTGAACAAGTGTACTATGCTGGACCGGGATTCGTCAAGCTGTGCTGATCTATTCTTTTTCGCAGGGGCAAAAACGGAATGCAGGAGCAACATCACTCGCTCGCTACATCTCCCGGCGGCCCTCCAGCGCGCGGCTCAGCGTCTCCTCATCAGCGTATTCGAGGTCACCGCCGATGGGCAGGCCACGCGCCAGGCGGGTAACTTTCGCGCCCTGCTGGCTCAGCAATGGGGCGATATAGGTAGCCGTGTACTCGCCTTCATAGTTGGGATTGGTCGCCAGGATGACTTCGCGGACCTGCCCATCGCTCAGCCGGCGCACCAACTCTTCAATGCGCAGGTCTTTGGGGCCGATGCCCTCGACTGGTGAGAGCGCGCCATGCAAGACGTGATAGAGACCTTTGAACACCCCAGTCTTCTCCAGCGCCAGAACATCCAATGGCTCTTCAACCACACAGATGACATCGTGGTCGCGCTGGGGGTCGGAGCAGATGGGGCAGGGATTGGTTTCCGTGAGATTAAAGCAGGTGGAGCAGGTGATAATGCTCTCTTTGACGCGCGTGATGGCTTCGGCCAGGCGGCGGGCCTGGTCGGTTGGGCTGCGCAGGATGAAGAAGGTGAGGCGCTGCGCAGTCTTGGGGCCGATGCCCGGTAATCTGGCAAATTCTTCGATAAGCGCCATGACCGGCGCAGCAGTGGTTTGCATGTTCGTTCCTAGAAGCCAGGTATTTTCATACCGCCCATCATGCCGCCAAGCATTTTCTCTTGCTGCGCTCGCGCTTTCTCGAACGCATCGCGCGCGGCGGCAACGATCAAATCTTCGAGTGTAGCGACATCTTCGGGGTCCACCGCTTCAGGCGAAATCTTCAGAGCGATCAATTCATACGAGCCTTTGATCGTCAACGTGACGACCCCACCTCCCGCTGTGCCCTCAAAGGTTGAGTTCGCAAATTCCTCCTGCATTTTCAGCATCTTCTGCTGCATCTGCTGGAGGGCTTTCATATTGAATGACATTGCGCGTGGACGCTCCTTTCATGGGTCGCTTGCAAAGAGTAGCGGCTCCGGCCAGGAACGTGCCGCAGCATGCTGCGCAAGAGCCTCCCAGGGCTGTTCTTTCCCGGCGCGACGCCCTCTCATTATACTACAATTTCAGCCTTCGAGGGGTTTCCATTCGACCAGTTGCGCGCCATAGGTTCTCATGATCTCGTCGATGAGCGGGTCGCGGCGAATCTTTTCCTCCAGCGGATGTTTCGACTCCCTGGGCGCCTGCGGCGGGGTTGGAGGCGGCGGTTCTGGCGGCGCAGCACCGTTGGAAGAGGGTCGGGGCGCTTCTAGTTCAGGCGCAGGCAGCGGAGCGACTGGCTCCGGGGTCGAAGCAGACCTAGCACGCCCATTGAGCGGCTGCGCCGGCCTGGGAGCCACCTGCGGCGGCGCGGCGGGCATAGTGGATGGCGGAATGGGATCGTCTTTCTGGATAAAGCGGGCGCGGCAGGGCTGGTCAAGAATCTCTTTAAGCGCCCATTCGACAATACTGCGGTTGACTGGCTCCAGCAGCTTTTTGTAGTGAAATCCGTAGTCAACCTGGATTACGACATCGCAGCCGTCTTCACCGCTGATAGCAACAGGGTGGGCATCAGTGAGCAACGCGGCCAGCGACGGACTCTTGGTTCGGCAGGCTTTCTTAATCATCTCCCACTGGCCGGTCACAGCGCGTATATCCAGGCCAGCATGAACGACAGGCGGGACAGCCAGCAATTCCTCCCCTGCTTCAGCACCGCTCGCTCCAGCAGCGCCATCCATCTCGATGGAGTCCTGCGCCTCTTCACCCAGCGCTTCTACCAGGTCAAGCTCTTCTACGTCGTCGGCAGGCTCATACGCCGGCATGGGCGGTGCTTCGCGCACCTGTCGCTCTGGAACAGGCGAAGCCAGAACGGCGGGCGCGCGCTGCTGGGCTGGCGCTGGCCGCTGCGGCACAGATTGGGCTGGCGGAGGCGGAGGCACCACAGCAGGTGTGACTGCGCGGCGCGGCTCTGGTGCCGGCTCAGGCCCAGAGCGGCTGGCTGATGACGCCGCGCTATTTCCAGGATGCGCCGGCGCCGGGCTGACGCCGGTGACGCGCTGGCGGTGCAGATGCAGGCAATCGATAAAGGCTAACTCAACGGCTAACTGTGGAATGCTCAGGCTGCGCGCCCCCACATCGTTTTGAGAAAAGAGACGAGCGCAGGCCGAAAGCTCATCGAGGGCAAAGGCTTCGGACAACTGAGCAATCTCGGCAGCCTCTTCCGGCGAGCGCTCCAAAACGGCGACAACATCGGCCCCCGCTTTGGCAAGCATCAAGGCGCGCCAGTATTCGGCCACCTGCGCGCTAAGCTGGCGCAGATCGGCTCCGGCCTCAGCCAGCCGGTTGATCAGATGCAGCCCATCGGCACCACGCAGCGCGGCGATATGCTCGATCAGTTGGCGCACCGCGCGCGGGTCGGCAATGCCGAGCATCTGCTGCACGCCCGTCATGGTGATCGTCTCGCCCATCGAGGCAAGCGCCTGATCGAGCAGGCTGAGCGCATCGCGCATGCCGCCCCCGGCAGCGCGGGCGATGAGTTCTGCCGCGCCAGGCTCCAGGTGCAGAGTTTCGCCCTCCGCCACCTGCTTCAAGCGCTTGATCGTATCGCGCACGCTAAAGCGCTTAAAATCAAGCCGTTGGCAGCGGGAAAGAATTGTCGGGAGAATGCGGTGCGCTTCTGTCGTTGCCAGCACAAAAATGACGTGGGGTGGTGGCTCTTCCAGCGTTTTCAGCAGCGCGTTCCAGGCATCTGTCGTAAGCATATGCGCTTCATCCAGCACATAGACTTTATACTTGCTGGTGCCGGGGTTAAAGCCAACCTTGGCGCGCAGATCACGAATCTCATCAATGCCGCGATTGGACGCCGCGTCAATCTCGATGACATCCATCGAGCGGTTTTCAGTGATCTCGCGGCAGTTGAGGCATTCATTGCAGGGTTCGCCGTTCTGAGGATTTTGGCAGTTGACGGTTTTGGCGAGCAGGCGCGCAGCGCTGGTTTTGCCTGTGCCACGCGGCCCGCAGAATAGGTAGGCGTGGGCGATGCGGCCAGATTGCAGGGCATTCTTGAGGGTCTGGACCACCGCCTCCTGGCCGATCAAATCA
Source organism: uncultured Ktedonobacterales bacterium (assembly GCA_964522745.1). GTDB lineage: Bacteria > Chloroflexota > Ktedonobacteria > Ktedonobacterales > DATBGS01 > DATBHW01. Next base: position 76,203 of record CAZFWN010000004.1, on the reverse strand, counting down.
CCAAATGTCTGTGAGCGCCACTTCCGATAGAGGGCTTGAGAAGCCATTGGCAGACACCCCCAACAGGGCAAAAAGAAACGGTCATGCACCCATCTTCGACACCCGCTTACCAGCGTGCCACCGGCTGCCAACTCAGGCCAGGCTCCCCTGCGTCACCCAGAGAGGCTCCCTTACCGCTGCTTCATTCCTGATCTGACGGGGTTCGAGAGCATCTGCCGCGCAGGACCCGGTCCTCAACGCCACATACCGGCAACAGAACTGATCGCGCTGAGCCTCTGGATGGGAATTCGATCCCGCATATTGAGCGCTTCGGGTTCAGGGTGGCCCAGGCACCCCATCTAGCACGACCTATGGGTTATTCTACTCGCTGCTGCCCCAGGTGTCAAGAAACAAGCCGCGCGTCACACTTTCGTTACGCTCTCCGTAACGTTTTCGGAACGCTCCCTCTGTATGCTTAGGGAAGAGGTGCTGTTCAGCACGTCCTGGCACTGCCTTGAGGCCAGCATCCTCTCTACTATAGAACATTCTTTCAATCTTGTCAAAGGACGGAAACGGGCGTATGAGCCAGGTCACCAACGAGCTATGCAGGGAGCCATAGACAGAGATTAGACCTGGCCGTATACTCTGACCAGACTCAAGGATGGGGAAGGTATTGCTCGGTAGCGGAGAAGTGCATGTTGTTGTTGAATATGTCGCGTTGCAGGAAGAAGGACAGCAGGCCCTCGAGTCGCCTGCTGCAAAGGAGCCATATGAACGAGTCTTTCGCCCTGACGAAACACATCCGTCGCGGGTTCTCCATCCAGGTCTTTTTCGGGCTGTGCGCGCTAGTGTTTGTGCTGGCCGGATGCGGCGGCCAGCAAAGCAATTCCCAACCAACCTCGCAAACCCCCATCTCACTCCCGCCGCTGGGAGACCTGGGGAAACTGCCTATCGGGGCCAACGGCGCCACGCTGCAAGGCGCTGTCTCACCCAACACCACCATCCAGTTGACAATTGGGCTGACAACGAACGTTCAGAAGCTGGATAGCGATTTAGCGTCGCTCTACGATCCCAACTCATCAGCTTACGGACAGTTCTACAAGCCGGCTGAGCTTGCCAGCCGCTATGGCGCTTCCCAAAGCACGATTGATCAGGTGACGGCGTTCCTCAAAGGGCAGGGTATCCAGGTCGTCTCCGTCTCAAAGCTGCATGATAGTATCCAGGTGCGGGCAACGGTGCTACAGCTTGCCCAGACATTCGGAGTGGCCCTGCAACTCTTCCAGAAAAACGGGGAGACCTTCTTTGGGCCAAGCGGGCAATTCGCCATCCCAGCATCTCTTAAACCATTCATCAGTTATGTGCAGGGGCTGAACAACTATTCCCGGCCTAAGCCGCGCATCGCCATCCAGCGCAGTGCCAAACCCCTGAACCCGGCGGACTGCCAGGGCGTCCAGGGGGTGGTGCCCGGCCAGGTGGCTGCCGCCTACGACTACAACAGTGTCTACAAGAAGGGCTACACGGGCGCCATCAATCTGGGCGTGGTGGAGTTCAACGATGCCGTCTCTGCTGATGACGTCAATACCTTCCTGGGCTGCACCACCAACGGCGTCACGCTGCATGGACAACTGGTGACGGTGGATGGTGGCGCGCCGAACGCCGACCCAAGCTCCGGCGAAACCGGAGAGGCGACCCTGGACCTCGAACAATTGGCGGCGCTGGCGCCAGGCGCCAATATCGTTGAGTATCAGGGACATTTTTGCGATTCCAATTCCTGCAATGACTCGACCAGCTTCCCACAAGCGCTGGCAGAGGTCTTCAACGCCATCGGGCAGGATGATCGCACGCCGATTGTGAGCGTCAGTTGGGGCGATTGGGAAGGAAACATTGCCCCAGAGGATCTCAAGGCCATCGATCAGCAGTTGAAGCAGCTAGCTGCCGAGGGCATCACGGTTGCCATTGCCACCGGCGACTGCGCCGCGTTTGAGACCCATGTGTATAATCAACTGGGCATTGGCTATCCCGCCTCGGACCCCTACGCGCTGGCCGTTGGCGGCACGAACTTGCAAACTGACTCAAACGGGCGCCGCACCTCCGAGGTCACCTGGTCTGACCCCCAAGCTGACCAGAGCCAGTGCAACAACTCCTGGGGCAGTACCGGCGGCGTAAGCATCCTCTGGAAGCAGCCCTCATGGCAGACGGGGCCAGGCGTGAAAAACAAGTATTCTAAAGGCACGCGCCAGGTGCCTGACCTTGCTGCTGTTGCTACCAATGTCTTTCTGGTCATTCAAGGGCAGGCAGCACTTGCTCAAGGCACCAGCATTGCCGCGCCGGTCTGGGCCGCCGGTATCGCGCTCATCGAACAGGCGCTCATCAAGAACCATAACGCGGTGCTGGCTGGGGTGAAATCCATCTATTACATCGCCAATAAGTATGGCTCCAAGCATCCATACTTCGATATAACCAAGGGCAACAACCTCTACTATCCAGCCACCTCTGGTTGGGACTTTGACACCGGCTGGGGCAGTCCAAACCTGTTCAACTTTGGCAACGCCATTGGGGCGTTCTCCAAATAGTCGGTAAAGTGAAAGGATCAAGCGGGTCAGGCAGCATAATCGCTGCCTGACTCGCTTGATCCTCATTCATACGCCGATAGGTTCAGGCTGCCGATATTCACTTTGACCGCCAGAGCGCTTTTCGGCGCGGCGCCCAGATCGCCTGCCGCCGTTGCGCCGACGAGATGGCGTCTGACGGATACCGGCCAGCCGGTCACCAGGATGCTGCCAACGGAGGCGGTGGCATCAAGATGCGCCGTTGTCGTGGATGGAAGCTTGAGCGCCACTTCTCCCGCATGCACCAGCACATCCAGCGAGGCACCAGAGGCCAGCGCGCCATCCAGTTCAACCTTGCCGGTATCTACCCGCAGGTGCGATTGCTCGGCCAATGTCACCTGATGAAACTGCGCTTTTCCAGCAGCTACACGGGTTACAAGCGTTCCGGTAATGCCATCGACATACAGCTTCCCAGCGCTCACTTCTACCTGGAGATCAGTCCTTGCCGGCACGCTCACCGATAACCGAACCGTTTGATGCGCATACACAAAGGGGCGCTTGCCCAATTGAACTACAACGTTGATCGTCTCGCCAACTTGCGTGGCTATCACGTTGATCTCACCTAACGCCTGCTGCGCTTCTTCATACGAGTCGCTGCGCGCCTCTTTGATTGCCTGAATGATGATCTGGTTGGCATCGCCCGGCACAACCAGAACTTCCCCAACAGGGTTGGTCACAACGAGCTTCGGAATTTCGTTGACCGTAAAGTGCAGGGTTGCCGTATCGGTGAGGGTTGTCATGCTCTTGCCTTTCTGGACGTTCCCCTGCCAGGCATATCGCGCTGCATGCCCTCTACAAGCAGTGCAGCGGCGGCAGGGAAAGATCACAATAATGTGTCAGGATAAGTTTAATTTATTCATAGTTATATTAAATTTGTAACACGAGTATTTCAAAAAGTCAATGCTACATTTCATCTTTATGGTGGAAATGAGAACTACTTGTTCGTTGAGATGCGCGTACAAGCACGCGAAGTATGAACAGGCAAAGAGGCGCTTGCCGCCACCAGGCAACTATGATGTACAATAAGAGAGAGCGATGAGATAAATGAAGGGAGTGGAGTGCGCGATGTGCGAGATGATTGCAATCCAGGAAACAGTGCCGGGAGCAAGCTTTGCGCTGGCTGACCTCTTGCCGCTGGCAGCAGGGCTGGAGCGGATGGGCATTGCCGGCTTTGGCTGGGGCATCGCCTGGCACGACGCTACAGCAGGACAGGTGTTGCACTATCGCTCGCCGGCGGCGCTGCGCGATGATCCAGAAGCCAGTGGCCTCCAGCTCCGCGAGGCGCGGGCAGATGTTGCCATCGTTCATCTGCGCCGCCCCAATCAACTTAGCACTGTTGGACTAGCAGATACCCAGCCATTCTATAGTCAGCGGCACGGCTGCGCCTTTGCGCATAATGGCGACTTTGCCCGGCACGAATCCCTCCGCCCGTACTATCTGGAACAAGGGGTGCTACAAGGCAAAGCAGATAGCGAGATTGGATTCCGGCTTTTTGAGGAGACACTGGATGGGGCCGCTGGCGAGCGCCAGGCAGAGGACGCCTTGCGCCAGGTCTACACAACGCTCGGCGGGCGAGCAAACCTGCTGGCTTTGATGGCAGATGGAACGCTCGCAGCCTACGCGCACTGCGAGGATAACTGGATGTTTACCTGTCAGCTTGGCAGTTGGCAGGTGATCGCTACTGCGCTCTATAGCTGGGATCATTCGGTGTTTCAACTGGTTCTTCAGCAAGCAAGAGCCATCCGGCGGATGGAGGCCGGCGAATCGCTGACGCTCAGAAGCGCGTCCAACTAGCTGATGAGGAAGCAACGTGGCTGACTATCATTTGTCCATGAACCCTTCAGCACAGACCACACCAGACGCGGAGAGCAGTACCGCGCCACAAACGCGCCGGCCCATCCTGATCTGCGAAGATGATGATGGCATCCGGGAATTGATGGTGGAAGCGCTCCAGGAAGAGGGGTTTGAGGTCCAGGCGGTGCGTAATGGCAGAGAGGCGTTAGTGCTGCTGAGCCAGGGGCCGGGGCGCTATCTCTTGCTGCTGGATTTAATGATGCCCGACATCAGCGGCTACGATATTCTGGAGCGGATGAACGATGATCCGCAGTTGCTTGGCGAGAATATAGTGATCGTGGTTTCGGCCACTGGCTTCATCCGCCCGGTGAGTCCGGGCGTCGTGCAGAAGCGTCTGGTTCGGGGTATGCTCAAGAAACCATTCGAGCTTGAAGACCTCTTTGCCCTGCTGCACCGGCTGGCCTAAGAGCAGCGCCCCGCGCCCCGCTTGTAACGCCGGCATCCCTGCCGGCGTTACAGACAATCTCTCCCTATGTCGGTGTTATGAGGTGTGCCTACTCCGCGCTGGCTTCGCTCCTGCCGGCGTCGCCTTCGGCAGCTTCGCGTTTCTCCTTGCCAAAGGGGCGGAAGAGGAAGCTGGAGCTTCCACCGGAACCAGACGAGGCAGGCGATGCCAGAGGCGCCGTTGGTTTGGATTGCGACGCAGACCCGATGGGTGCAACGGCTGCTTGCGAAGTGCTGGCCCCGTTGGAGACCGTACCAGTCATCGTATTAAACGTTGGCGCTCCAGCACCAACCGGCGTCGCCGTTGTACTCTGCAACGGGGTAATGATGCTCATCTCGTTACTCAGGATACGACGGGCAATTGCAATCGCCGCGCCATAGGTGGAATCCATCCCAAAGTACGAAAGGCTGCCCGCGCCCAGATTCTTGCCGCGCGTGTAGGGCGTATCTGAGCCATAGTGCAGAATACCCAGATCAAAGGGCAGACGCGCAAAGTTGATATTCTCTCCGTTGGGATAGCGCGTAGTATAGAGTGCTTCGTAGACAGAGTTCAGATACGGCCCGCTCTCCATTTCAACGACGGTATAGTTGGCGCGGTAGTAAAAGTCCAGGTACTGCCGGTTCTGCAAGAAGGTGCCTTTGCTGGAGACAGCCTTCTGGTTATCCAACACCGAGCCATAGATCAGATAGGGGCCAACATCGCCGGCGGTAAAGCAGTTCTCCAGCCAGTAGACGTTCTGGCTATGCTCATCCAACACCACATCGGAGATCATCACATCGCCGATGCTGCCGTTCAGCGTGGCGGCCTTGCCCAGCACATAGATGCCGCGTGTCTGTGGCATATTCTCCATGACCTCGCGCAGCATGCGATAGGCCGCCATGCCCAGTGGATAGTCAATATTAAGGACAACGGCGCGGCTCTGGACCAACCGCTCCAGGCCAGGCATGCGACAGCGTGGGTCAATATCATCGACGCGCAGCTTGGAAAGATCAAAGATTTGCGCATCGACCTCGACTCCCTGGCGCGCCGTAATATTCCAGATGCCACGCTCTTGCTGCTCTGCCGAGCGACTGCGGGCAAATTCAGCCCCTTCGGGCGTCGTCGCGTATTCGCGCGCGGTATAGTAGAGGAAATTCTGCTTGTTGCCGGGAACCCGGCCCTCCTGGAGTTTGCGGCACTCTTCGGCCAGCATCGCATCTTTACCGCTGAGGGCAAAGCGGGTCAACTCATCCTCGCGGCGCAGAGCCACGCCGGAAAAGAGGTTCGAGAGGCTATGCGTGTTGCTAGAGACAAAATACATCGGGCGATCAGCCAGGCCCAGATCAGAGAGCAGTTTGCCAACGGGCGCCCACCACTTGCGCGTGGCGCGCACATAGCCCACATGCGAGCCACCAAGCATGCGCAGTGTGAAGTTTTTGCGCTCGCGGCCAATCGAGAGCAGGTTAGCCCACATGCGGTCACCCCAGATGACCTCCAGCCGCCGCCAATCATCGGGTGAAACCTGCAAACGCTCGCGCAGCACCTTGGTAATCTCGGCAAAGACAGGCGAGGCTTTGTCTACCCGGCTCTCCAGAAGTTGCATCGTCGTGGGATCCGAATTGAGCAGCCAGTTAAACTTGTTCCACTCAATCTGCATCGCCACCAGAACGGGCACAATGTCTTCGGTATCGCTGACGCTGGCAACATACGCCGCCAGGGTGTTTTTGCCATCATAGAACCACTTGCGCCGCCGCGCGGAAGCCGTCACCGACTCCCAGGTGTCCACCTCATAGCCCTGCTGCTGAAAGACATCTTCGGCTTGACCCAGCAGGATGCGATTGCAATTCAGCACAGCATCCGGCAAACGCAGCACGCTATAGATAAAGGCCGACATATCTGGTCTGGTAGATCGGGCTTCAGGATGCAGCGCGGAATCGATATTATAATGCGCCTGCACCAGGGCTTTCAGGCCCACCTCGCCGGAACTGCGCAGAAGGGTGTGGAAGGTGCGAATATACATCTCCACTTCGCGTTTGCCGGCCTCGTGCCTGGCCTCACCGCTTTCCATAGCGCTTGCCTCCATCCCATCGCCTGGCCCGCTTTGATTGCGCTCGCCGCCTGACCGGCGCGAAAAGTTAAACTCTGCCACGTTACTTCCTCCGTCTCTGGTTCCCGTACTCCCAGGTGGCTCTCTCAAGCTCAGCGGGCTACCAGTATTTATTTTGTGTTATGCTCTTTCGCTCATTATACTCGAACGGGCAAGGAACTGAAAAGTAGCAGTACAAGGCTGGCGGTTAAAACCGCTGACTATCCGACAAGACCAGCCGCGATGGCCTTGAGCTGCTGCACATGCTCCTCGAGGTGATCGATCAGCCATTCCTGGATGGCCTGGCGCGCCGTCTGGGAGCCAAACTTCACATGCGCCCCGGTGATCTCCAGGTCGGCGGGCTGCAAACGCCGAAGCAGCGCCAGCGCGGTGGCATGGCCCGCATCGAGCAGCGTAGTAATCTGATCGAGCGTATCATGCGCGTGCATCTCAATAAAGCGGATGCGCTCCGGGTTGCTGGCGATGCGGCCAAATGACGCGCCCGGCTGGCGCACAAAGCGCTCGATCTCGCCGGACCAGTAGCCCAGCATTTCAGCTACATGCGTCAGGTCTTCCATCGGCGTCCAGCCGCCGGTGGCCGGCTGCCTATAAAGTACAGCCGGCGGGACTTCCTCTAGCGTGGCACGCAGCTCGCCATACAGGCGGTTGAGGGTCTCAGTGAAGCGCTCTACCTCATTGATTAGATTGGCAGCCATTGCCTTCCTCCAGGTCTGCATAGTGATCTCATCAGCAACTTTTTGTCCTATCTTCCTACTACTGGCATTCTAGCATAGAAAGCCGTTGAGCGCTTTCACCTGCCAGCGCCAATTGCTTGTCTCGATAACCACATATGCAGGCGCGCGATACTCGCTGGGAACCACCAGCACAGGGATCGGCTCGCTTTCAGGGGTGCGCGCCGCCAGACCCTCACGACCAACATGGGTGTGCCCGCTGACCACCGCGCGCAGCTTGCGCATCTCTAGCACGCGCCGCCCCAGCGTCAGATTGCCAAAATAGGCATTGCTGAAGCCCCAGCCCGCATCATCCGACTTGCGACACATCTGCGCCTCGAAAAGCGGGACATGCGAAGCGACCAACACCGAACGAATCGCGGGATCATCCTCAAGCGCCTCCAGTCGGGCGCAGAGCGCATCGCCCATATGCTGCGCAACTTCCCGATCAGCCCAGCCCCAATCTATATAATGAGCATCGGCGTTAAACCGGCCCTTCTGGAGCGCAAAGAATTCGGCAGGATAGCTTAGAGCCAGCGGGTCAGCCGCCGAATAATCATACCAGGCCAGCGAACCGGCAACAGCCAGGTCATCCTGCTGCCAGTTCTCCTCCTCTAGCCAGAGCATTCCGGCGGCGCGGGTTGCTTCTGGCAAATACTGTACCCAGAGCTTACGGCTGGTATAGCCGCCACGCGCCCAGACATCATGATTGCCCGCCAGCACGGCCACCTGACCCGGCAGCTTCGCAAACAGCCGCAAACACGCGATAAACCTGTTGAGCGGCTCGCCAAGATCGCCCGCCAATACCGTCAGTGCCGGTTGCTCAGCAGCGATCCGCTCTGCCAGGGACCGAAGTATGGCTTCCGAGGTGATGCCCAGATGTAAATCACTGGTTACAACGATGGTAGGCATGCAGTCATCCTTTCGCCAGTCCACACCTATCCTCTACAAACAACAAAACATGATGCAACTGGCGCGCCAGTTGCACCCTCTCCTGCGGAGAGCATATACTGCGATAAAGACCTGATCCCACTGCTTTACCATCTGCGCCGAATGGCGCGTCTTCGCCAGGAGTAAGGAATTGCTATGCTTGCATCGCTCATCATCGGGCTGCTGATTGCCAGCATCTTTATCGTCTCTATTGGCTTTCTGCTGGTGGCGCTCCGGCTTGGCAAGCATTTCGACCAGCTTGGCAATCAGCCCTCGCAAGGGCCACACAGCCGGCGCCATACAGAAACCAGGCGATAATCACGCCACCCCGCGATCAATCATCTCCAGCTTGCCGCTCTGCACATCGATCACCAGCGCGTGTACAGGAATGTTGCGCGGCAGATAGGGGCTGGTGCGGATAGCCGTCGCTGTGCGCACGACGTTCTGGCGCACCTCCTGGAAGGTGCCCAGCCAGCGCAAGAGATCATTCCCCTTCACCGGCAGCGTCTCCGGGTCTACCCCCAGCGCCTGCATCGAGGCCGTCAGGCGCACCAGGTCGCCATGCGACAGGCCGCACTCGGTATGGCCGACGACAGCCACCTCCCGCACACCCAGCAGATAGATGCCACCGGCCAGCGAGCGAATCAGATCGCCATCGATCTCCTGGCCTTCGGGGATGGTCGCGCCCGCCGTGCGCAATTGCAGCACATCTCCGCGATGCAGGCCCAGCGCTTCCTCAAAGAGATGCGTCAGGCGGGTATCCATACAGGTCACGACAGCCATGCGTTTGCGCGGCAGATGGCTGAGTTGGGCGGGCTGATGTTTGGTCAGAAAGGTGTCGTTGGCGGCCAAAATCTCATCAATGACCACGAGAAGCCTCCTGTAGCGTCTTTTAGCGTCTTTATTCACCTGGCCGGCGCCTGACTTGGAGCCGGCTCATCGGGGGAACGCGCGGGAGTGAGGGCAGCGCGGGCAGCGCGGGCAAGCCGCGCCGCCTCAGTGGGTGTGTCCGCCAGGGCAGTCAGATGGCCCATCTTGCGGCCAGGGCGCGGGATCTGTTTGCCATAGAGATGCAGCTTGACGGCTGGGAAGGCGCAGGCAGCGGCCCAATCGGGCTGCCCCTCCTGCCAGAGATCGCCGAGCAGGTTTGCCATTGCGGCGGGCCGCAGCAGTTCGGTTGAGCCGAGCGGCAGCCCGCAGACGGCACGCAACTGCTGCTCAAACTGGCTGGTGAGGCAGGCATCAACGGTGAGATGGCCGGAATTATGCGGGCGCGGCGCTAGTTCGTTGACCAGCAGCGCGCCGGCGCGTGTCAGGAAAAACTCGACGCAGAGGACGCCGACCACATCCAGTGCCTCAAGAATGCCTCGCGCAATCTCAATCGCCTGGAGTTCTGTCTCGGCTGGCAGATCAGCAGGCGCCAGCGAGACATCCAGGATATGCTGGCGATGGGTGTTTTCGATCACGCCATAGTGAGCAAAAGCGCCATCCAGCCCACGCGCCGCGATGACCGAGACCTCGCGCTCAAAATCGACAAACGCCTCTAACAGCGCCTCCTGGCCGCCAAGCGCGTGAAACGCGGCCTCTGCCTGGGCAGGTGAGGCGATGAGAGCCTGCCCTTTGCCATCGTAGCCAAAGCCGGCGGTCTTGAGAACCGCCGGCACCCCCAGCTTCTTCAGGCCAGCGTGCAGATCATCCAGCGAGCGAACCGGCCAGAAGGGCGTCACCGGCACACCAGCACGCGCTAAGAAGGTCTTCTCGCGCAGGCGATGCTGCGTGGTATGCAACACCGAACCGGCAGGCCGCACGGGCGCGTAGTCAGCCGCCGCCTGGGTCGCTGCCGAGGATACATTTTCAAATTCAAACGTGACCACGTCAACGCTCTGTGCAAAGGCCCGCACAGCGTCGAGATCATCATAGGAGGCGCAGACCTCGACATCGGCCACCTGGCCGGTAGGCGTGTCTTTCTCAGGCGAAAAGGTCTGCACGCGATAGCCCATGCGCCGGGCCGCAATGGCGAGCATGCGTCCAAGCTGGCCGCTGCCCAGCACCCCTATCGTCGCGCCTGGAAGAATGAGCTGGTTCATGGGAGCCTGTCCTTCAGCACTTTTTCGGTTTGCTCGGCTCGGAACTGGCGCAGCTTTTCGCGCAGATCGGGGCGCGTATTTGCCAGTATGGCAACGGCCAGCAGCGCGGCGTTGATGGCGCCCGCCTGCCCAATCGCCAGCGTGCCCACCGGCACGCCTCCCGGCATCTGTACGATGGAAAGAAGCGAATCCATGCCCTTGAGCGCCCGGCTCTCTACCGGCACGCCCAGCACCGGCACGAGCGTCTGCGCGGCCACCATCCCTGGCAGGTGCGCCGCGCCGCCGGCGCCGGCAATAATGACCTCTATCCCACGCGCCTCGGCTCCGGCGGCAAATTCCGCCAGCAAGGCCGGGGTCCGATGTGCTGAAACAATACGACATTCATGCGGCACCCCAAAGCGGGTCAGCATCTCATCGGCGTGGCGCATGGTTTCCCAATCAGACGTGCTGCCCATAATCACAGCCACTAATGAGTCTTGCATGATATACTTTCCCTGCGGATAGCAACTTGCCAACCATGTTGAAAACGCTTATCGCCATTGTAGGCCACAGGCTAGGAGAAAGCAAGAAGAAGCTGGCAGTTAAGCGAAGGAGCGACACGGCCAGTATGGCAAGATCGGCTGCGCGCTGCTGGCATATGATCTGCGCGCACCAAGCATGGACGGGAGCAAGACATTGCAGAGCGGCGCACTAGGAAAAGGGGCCGAGATGAACACGAAAGACGAGCAAAGCGAGCGGCGGCTGATCATCGCCAGCAATCGCGGGCCGATTGAATATAGCCTTGATAAGAAGGGCGCGCTGAAGAAAAAACGCGGCGCGGGCGGGATGGTGACAGCGCTGCAACCAGCGGCAGGCTACGCGCCAGCCGGTGGCTTTACCTGGATTGCGGTAGCCATGACCGATGCTGACCGCGTGGTGGCCGAAAAACAAGAGGCCGCCTGGAAGGCTGGTGATCGCTCACTTGATGCAGCCGGCCTGGTCGGCTCCAACGGACACCGGCGGCGCAAAAACGAGAGCCAGAAAGAAAAAGAACCGGAGATGCGCTATGTGGTGGTGCCGCCGGAGGTCTATGAGCGTCATTACGAGCGCATCAGCAACCGCATCCTCTGGTTTTTGCAGCATTATCTCTGGAACACCGCCGAGGAGCCAACCTTCACCGCGCAAACCCACAAAGAGTGGGACCAGGGCTATAAGCTGGTAAATCAGGCCATCGCCGATATGGTCTGCGAAGAGCTAGAGCGCAGCCCGACGCCAACGCTGGTCATGTTCCAGGATTACCATCTGTATCTGGCCCCTGGGATGGTGCGCCAGTATCTTGAGCAGAAGCACCGTGAGGAGGACGTCATCCTCCAGCATTTTATTCATATTCCCTGGCCGGCGGTACGCTACTGGCAACTGCTGCCCCACTCAATGGTCTTTCCCCTATATCAAAGTTTGCTTGCGAACGATGTAGTCGGCTTTCAGACCAGTTGGGATCTCTCGAACTTCCTGACCGCCGTTGAGGTCATGCTGCCAGAGGCAGCGATCACGACAGATGAACGCGGCGGACGTATCACCTGGCAAGACCACACCACCCTGGCACGCGCCTATCCCATCTCGATTGACGTACCCGAAGTGCGCCAGGAAGCAGCACGCGGCGCCCGGCGGCATCAAGAGGAGGTGCGCAAGCTGCTGGGCGCGCCAACCATTGTGCGCGTGGACCGCGTAGAGCCAACCAAAAATATCGTGCGCGGTTTTCAGGCATTTGAGCGCGTATTGCAGCGCCGGCCCGATCTGATTGGCAAGATCAAATTTCTGGCGTTCCTGGTCCCCTCACGCGAAGGATTGCCTATCTACCGGCGCTACCAGCGCGAGGTGCGCCAGATTATTCAGCGCATCAATACTACCTATGGGCAGGACAGCTGGAAACCCATCGAAGCCTTCTTTGAAAATAACCGGGCCAGAGCGATGGAAGCCATGCGCCATTATGATGTGCTGCTGGTCAACGCCGTCATCGATGGTATGAATCTGGTGGCGAAAGAAGGGCCGGTGGTCAACGAGTGCGACGGCGTGCTGATCCTCTCAGAGACCACCGGCGCGGCGCGCCAGCTTGGCGAGATCAGCCTGACTGTTGTGCCTACGGATGTCGAGGAGACCACCCATGCCATCATCCGCGCCATAGAGATGCCAGCCGATGAACGCCGCGAGCGGGCCGGGCAGATGCGCGCCATGATTGAACGCGAGTCATTGCAGGCATGGATCAACCAACAATTCATCGATGTTGAGGAGGTCAGCCGGGAAAAACATTCCCGGCTGGTCGGACAGGCCGGAAAAAACTAGCCTCTCTTCAAGCGGTGATCGTGACTGGCGCCACCGCCTCTGGCGGCGGAACGTGGTTGGGGTCGGTCACATAGCTGACCCCAACCGCGTAATTGCCAGGTGGTATCAACTTCCCACTCTGGTTCAGCACAATGATGAGTCCATAATTGCCCGGATCAGCGCAATTCAACTGTAACGCTTCAGCAATGGGTCTTCTAACAACTTGCTGGTTGCTATTGAAGAGCGCTGCCACTCCGAAAGCAGACGCGTTGGCGTGTGCCGTAAACACCACGAAGAGCGCTTCATCACTCTGCTTGAATGTGGCCGTTGGCTGGGCAATCGACACCTGACAGGAAGCAAGGTCGCCGTTGACGTTTTGCCCCGTTTGTACCTTCAGGATATGCGGGCCGCTCGTTCCAACGGGAGGCGTAGTGACACCAGGCGTTCCGCTCACAGGCGATCCATTCGTCTGGTTGTTAGCAGTGGCAGCATGGCCGCCCAGCAGGTTGACCAGCAGCACCCCCAATAAAACGACGCCAATGACTGCTCCCAGACTGGCAAAGCCTACCCAGCGGCGGCTGCGCCGCGCTCCTCCAGGTGAGGGCAAGACAGGCGGCGGGATAAGTCCTGCGCCGGCAAAGCTCGCTCTATCAAAAGGCGACCCCGGCACCGTTTGCTGCTGGTTCGCTGCCGGAAAGGGCAAGCCTGGATTCAGGCGGGCCTGCTGCGTCAGCGCCGCCCCTGGCACAAAGGCCGGTTGTGCCGGCAGAGGCACTGGTGACATCTGGCCTGGCAGCAGCGGGGCCGGCTGCGCCTGATTCTGCACTGGGACGGCTGGCTGCATCGGTGGAGCAATCGGCTGTGCCGGAACGTTCGGCTGCGCCGGTGGCACGAAGGGCACAACTGGCTGCATCGGCGCCGGGGTGCCGATGACGACGGCAGGCGTTGACGGGGCAGATGCCCGCACTGGCGCTGGCTGTGTTCCCAGCGCTGCGCGATAGACCGCAGCAAAAGCGGCCACGCTGGGCCAGCGGTCCTCCGGCTTTTTCGCCAGCGCGCGCAGCACCACGTCATCCACCGCTGCCGGAACAGCAGGGTTGTAGCGGCGCATCGATGGTGGAGGCGTTTGCAATTGGTGGAGCATCACCTCCGCCAATCCACCGCTAAAAGGCGGCTGGCCGGTCAGCAAAAGATAGATCATCACCGCCAGGCTATATTGATCGCTGGCGGCGATGGCCTGGCTCTGAATTTGCTCAGGGGCGCTATAGATCGCTGTGCCGGCATAGATACCGCTGCTGGTCGCGCCGGCGGCAAACTTCGCCAGCCCAAAATCGGCCAGCAGCAGATGAATGCCACCATCCGCGCCAGCCCGCAGCAGAAAATTGGCCGGCTTGACATCGCGGTGCAGCAGGCCGCGATCATGGGCATGTTGGAGCGCCTGGGCCGCCTGATCGAGAATCACTCCGGTCAGTTCAAGCGACAGCGGCAGGCGAAAGCGAAACGACGGATGGCCGGGTGTCAGCGCCTCCTGCAATGAGCCATCGGGCGCGTAAGCCATCACCAGATAGGCCAGGCCATCCTGCTCACCATAATCATAGACCGGCAGAATATGTGGATGCTCCATTGCCGCAATGGCCTGCGCCTCGCGGGCAAAGCGCTCCGCCATGCTGAGCTTGCTCTGTGTCGCTTCTGCCTCTGGCCGCACCAGCTTGATCGCCACCTGGCGCTTGAGCCGAACCTGCTCGGCAAGATAGACTTCGCCCATTCCACCGCTGCCCAGCCGGCGAAGAATCCGACAGCCGCCAATGATCTGGCCTTCCAGTCCCGCCATAACGCGCTCCCAAACACACAAGATAGGGCATAGTTGCCGTCCGCTTCATCACCCACTATAGCATAGGAAGACACCAGTGTCGATGCACTACTTCACAAAGCGGGCCTCTAATACATCTCTAACACTTTTCCTACACGCTTCTAACACTTCTCATACACCCTTCTAACAGCCCATATGCGATACTCCCCTGCGGACTGAAAAACTGAGACGCGCAGCACCATAAGCGAGAGCATTGTAGCAGGCGCGTCTGGCAGAGTTTGGTGATGGTCTAAGCAACACACGATGAACACACTCCTTTTTGCCCAGCAGCACAGCAAGCAGAACGCGCCCGATCCTGCCCACTGGCAGCCGGCTGCCCATCTGCCGCTGCGCTGCGCGAACTGTGACATCGAGATTGCCTGGACCCCCACCCGCTCTGGCGGTCTCACCTACTGTTGTTCGGGATGTGCCCAGGGCGGGCCATGTTCATGCGACTATTCAGAACACGCGAATGTGGTCCCTGGCACATCTGCTCAAATGACGCCATCAGCAAACACACACCCAAGCGAAGAAGGGAGTAAGCAACGTGGCTAGTAAAATTCGTCCTGTTGGCGACCGCGTGGTCGTCAAGCCCGCCGCGAAGGAAGAAGTCACTCGCAGCGGCCTTGTCATTCCTGATACCGCCAAAGAGAAGCCCCAGGAGGGCGAGGTCATCGCCGTTGGCAGCGGCAAGCTGCAAGATAATGGCGAGCGCGCACCGATGGAGATTAAAGTTGGTGACCGTGTCCTCTACGCCAAATATGGCGGCACCGAGTTCAAGCTGGACGGCGAAGATTATCTGGTGATGAAGGAAAGCGATATCCTCGCTATTCTGGTGAAGGAGTAATCAGAGACAATGGCTAAGCAACTCATATTCGACGAGCAGGCGCGCCGCTCGCTCAAGAAGGGTATTGACACCCTTGCTGGCGCCGTCAAGACCACCCTTGGACCCAAGGGCCGCAACGTGGCGCTCGACAAGAAGTTCGGCGCCCCTACCGTCACCCACGATGGCGTCACCGTCGCCAAAGAGATTCAACTGGAAGACCCCTTTGAGAACATGGGCGCACAGCTTCTGAAAGAAGCCGCCACCAAGACCAATGATGTGGCCGGCGATGGCACCACCACCGCCACCGTGCTGGCTCAGGCCATCGTCAACGAGGGTCTGAAGAACCTGGCCGCCGGCGCCAACCCCATGCAACTGCGCCGGGGCATCGAAGTGGCAACCGAAGCAGTGGTGAATTATATCAAAAGCATCGCCACGCCCGTCGAGGGGCAGACCGAGATCGCCCAGATCGCGGCAAACTCCGCCGCCGACGAGCAGATCGGCCAGTTGATCGCCGATGTGATGGATCGCGTTGGCAAAGATGGCGTCATCACCGTTGAGGAGAGCCGGGGCACGACCTTCGAGACCGAGTTCGTCGAAGGCATGCAGATCGACAAGGGCTACATCTCCGCCTATTTCGTCACCAACTCCGACAGGATGGAAGCCATCGTCGAGGATGCCCATCTCCTGATTACCGACCGCAAGATCAGCGCGGTAGCCGACATCCTGCCGGTGCTGGAGAAGTTGACGCAGATTGGGCAGCGCAATATCGTCATTATCGCCGAGGATGTGGACGGCGAAGCGCTGGCAACCCTGGTGGTCAACAAGCTGCGCGGCATCATCAACGTGCTGGCGGTCAAGGCGCCTGGCTTTGGGGATCGCCGCAAGGACATGCTGCGCGACATCGCCGTGCTGACCGGCGGTCAGGTCATCAGCGAAGAGATGGGCCGCCGCCTGGAGAACACCACCCTGCAAGACCTGGGACAGGCGCGCCGCATCGTCTCGCGCAAAGATGACACGACCATCGTTGAGGGCAAAGGCGAGGCGAAGGACATCCAGGCGCGTATCAAGCAGATCAAGGCGCAGATCGACGAGACCACCAGCGACTATGACCGCGAGAAACTGCAAGAGCGGCTGGCGAAGCTCTCCGGCGGCGTGGGGCTGATTAAGGTCGGCGCGGGCACCGAGGTCGAACTCAAGTTCCGCAAGACCCGCGTGGAGGACGCACTCTCCGCCACCCGCGCAGCCGTCGAGGAGGGCATCGTGCCCGGCGGCGGTGTGACCCTGCTGAACGCCACCGAAGTTCTCAAGAGCCTGGACGTGAGCGGCGATGTCGCCACCGGCGTGGCGATCCTGCGCCGCGCGCTCGAAGAGCCGGTGCGCACGCTGGCCCAGAATGGCGGCCAGGATGGCGCCGTGGTCGTCGAGACCATCCGCCGCAAGCAGACCGAAGAGAAGAACAAGAACGTTGGCTACAATGTTCTCTATGATCGCTACGAGGATCTGCTGGCTGCCGGCATCCCTGACCCGGCCAAGGTGACCCGCTCAGCGGTGCAGAACGCAGCGTCTATCGCGGCGATGATTCTGACCACCGAGGCGCTCATCACCGACATCCCGGAGAAGGAAAAGGCCGCCGCACCGCCAATGCCCGAATACTAAACCACTCGCGTTCCTTTTTCGCAGACGGCGGGGCGACTCAACGGCGAGCCGCCCCGCTTTGCTTGTGCTTCCTTACGCCCACTGCGGCGGCAGTACCCACTCTACAGCGAAGCGCTTCCCATCACCTTTTGGCAGCAGCGCCACCAGCGCGGCATACTGAAAGGCGATCACGCCCATCTCTTCGTCGCCGGTCACCAGCAGCGAGGCCAGGCGGTCCAGCAAAGGCAGATGGCTCACCAGCACCATGCCACCTGCTGATGGCTTCTGTGTTTCCACACGCAGCCAGCGCGCCAACGGCTCTGCTCGATCTTTTGGATTGAGTCCCGCAAGTTCTTCTACCCGATCTTCTCGATGAAGCGCGGCAGCCAGTAGCTCCGCCGTCTGACGAGCGCGCAGCTTGCCACTGTGATAGATATGTTCGACAGCGAGCGTCTGCTGCGCGGCGCGAGCCGCTACGCGCCCAATCGCGGCGCGCCCCTCTTCAGAAAGTGGGCGCTGCGGATCAACTTCCTCAGGCACTGCCTGGGCATGCTGCATCAGATAGAGCATCATAGCACGCTCCTTTCAGGGTGGCGGCGTCGCATCTCACCATTGATGGATGTGTTATAGTGGGCCAAACTACTGCCCATACCTTTGAGGATAGCATATGCCATTATCTGAAGATACACCACCAAACAATCACCAGACCCAAGAAGAAGCACACGACACGGTTGAGGCCGCACTGCCAGAGGCTTCTGAGAGTACAACCGAGGCCCTGCCTGCCAACGAAAACCCTGCCCCTGATGAGAGCAGCCAAACGCTGTCTGCACACCCCCTAACCCTCGTCATCGGGGCTGCCGGGCTGCTGCTCATGCTGCTGCTGCCCTGGGCCAATATTTACTACCTCAACCCAATGCAGAAACTGGTGCTGGGCGCCGATAACTCAGTTGTTCTCGCCCAAGATCAGGTCGTACATATTGGGATACCAGGCTTCGAGTTGCTCACCGTTAACTTCTGGTCGATGCTCGTTCTCACGCTGCTGACGGCGCTGCTCTTGGGCGCAGCTATCTACTGGCGACAACACAAGTTCGCCCAGGCAAGGCTGGCCTGGCTCGTCCTGGCGCTGGGATTGATCATCGGCGTAGGCTTTCCGCTGGAATTGCAGCATTTGCTCGTGAGCAACCAGCGCGTGGAGTGGAGCAATCTTTCCGCCACCATTGAGGATAATCACAAAACGCGCGTCTTTGCGACGGGCGAGAGCGTCGGGTTATGCACCCCCAAAGCCTCGAATGACCATACCTGCGATAAATATTATGCGCAGGGGGTGATTTTGTCGGCCTCTATCGATTGGAAACAAATCATCTCAGAGAGCAACCCCGTCCTGCTGGTGCAGGGACATGCCGATGGCCTGCGCGCCTCGGCAACCAGCCCCGATGTCACCACCAGCGGCTACGCCACCGGCACCTTTGGCAATCTGGGCGCCTCCTTTGGCTATTGGGGCAGTTGGCTCTTCAGCCTCTGGATACTGCTTAACGCCCTGCTCCTGCTGCGCCGGCTCCTCCGCGCCCGCAGATAGAGGCTTTGGGAAGGTGCTTATTCGCCTTCCTCTTCCAGCCGGAACCAATCGTCGTCGCCCAGCGCGTGATGCAGCACACGCATCGAAAGCATGGCGCACTTCATGCGCGCCGGGCTGATCTCCTCCAGGCCCAGCGCGTCGAGAATATCATCCTTGCCAAGCTGCTTGAGTTCCTCTGGCGTCTTGCCCTCGATCATCTCGGTCAGCACCGAGGCCGACGCCTGGCTGATCGCGCAGCCGCGCCCGCTGAAGCGCACCGCGCTCACCCGGCCATCCGCGCCTAGATTCAGAAAAAGCTCGACTTTATCGCCGCACAGCGGGTTGGAGTCACCAGCGTGGATGTCCGCTGGATTAAGCGTGCCCGCGTTGCGCGGGCGGCGGTAGTGGTCGAGAATTACTTCGCGGTAATAGTCTTGCATAGATCGCTCCTGAGCGAGACGAGAAGAGAGACATCAGGATCAAGAAACTGGCCTGGATGGTTTCATCGTACCATACTCCAGGCCAGCACATCAGAGCGCGAAGATGGCCTTGGCTTTCTCCAGCGCCTGCGCCAGCACGTCGATCTCCTCAGGCATGTTATAGAGATAAAAGCTCGCGCGAGTCGTTGCTGGCAGACCCAGCTTCTCAACGAGCGGCTGGGCGCAGTGGTTGCCGGCGCGCACACAGATGCCCTCGCCATCAAGAATCTGCGCCAGATCGTGCGGGTGAATATCACCCAGCGTGAATGAGACCACCCCGCCGCGCTGCCCGGCATCTGGGCCATAGATGGTGAGTCCCTCCACCGCGCTCAGCCGCTCCAGTGCGTAGCGCAGCAGTTCGCCCTCATGATGCTGCACAAAGTCCATGTCCAGCGCGTTGAGATAGTCGATGGCCGCGCCCAGGCCCACGCTCTCGGCAATCGCTGGCGTGCCGGCCTCGAATTTATAGGGCAGATCGTTCCAGGTGGCGCTGCGCAGCGAGACCTGGCGGATCATATCGCCGCCAGCCAGGAACGGCGGCATCGCTTCCAGCAAATTGCGCCGGCCATAGAGAACACCGATGCCAGTGGGGCCAAGCATCTTATGCGCGCTGAAGGCCAGGAAATCGCAATCCAAATCCTGCACGTCTGTCGGTAGATGCGGCACGCTCTGCGCGCCATCCACCAGCGCCAGCGCGCCGGCGGCGTGCGCCTGGGCGATCATCGCTTTGGCCGGGGTAATCGTGCCCAGCACGTTGGACATCGCTGTGAAAGCTACTAGCTTTGGCCTCGTCTGCTCCAGCAGGCGGACATATTCGTCCTGATCGAGCAAGCCATCCTGGGTAAAGGGCACAAACTCCAGCCGCGCGCCGGTGCGCGCCGCCAGCAGTTGCCAGGGCACGAGGTTGGCGTGATGCTCCATCTCCGTCAGCAGGATGGTATCGCCCTCGCGGATGTTGGCGCCGCCCCAGCTATAGGCCACCAGATTGATCGCCTCAGTCGCGTTGCGTGTGAAGATGATTTGCCTGGCGGATTTGGCTTTGATGAAGCGCGCTACCTTGACGCGCGCCTGCTCCATCGCCTCGGTAGCCTCCTCGCTGAGGACATAGACCCCGCGATTGACGTTGGCGTGCGAGGTCTGATAATAGCGATCCATCGCTTCCAGCACACTCGCCGGCTTCTGCGAACTGGCCCCACTATCGAGATAGACGAGCGGTTTCCCATGCACCTGCCGTTTGAGGATTGGAAAATCCTCACGAATCGCCAGGGTTTTCTGCAAATCCAGGGTACTTAGCATGAGAAATGCTCCTTTGTAGATTGGGTCTAGCTGGCGGCTAAAGCCGCGCCTCTCTTTTTACTCATCGCCGCCAAGAATCTGGACGGCTTCTTCGCCGGCGCCTTCGATGTCCCATTGATCGGTGACATCGTGCCACTCGGTCTCATCCATGACCTGCTCGTCCTTGGTCAGCTTGCGCACAATCGATTGGCGCAGGCGGGCGCGCAGTTCTGCCGAAGGAATCTTGTCCAGCACCGGCTCAAAGAAGCCCTGGACGATCAGGCGCCTGGCGTCAGCTTCCGGCACGCCGCGACACATCAGATAGAATAACTGCTCAGCGTCGATCTGGCCGGTAGTTGCGCCGTGACTGGCATGCACATCGTTGGCCGCAATCTCCAGGCTGGGGATCGCCTCGGAGCGCGCCGCGTCGCTCAGCAGCAAGGTGTGGTCCGAAAGATACGAGTTGGTCTGCTGCGCGCCGTGCGCCACTTTAATCAAGCCTTCAAAGTCAACGCGGGCCTGATCGTCCACCACACCCTTAAAATAGGTGTCTGCTGAGGTCGAAAGCGCCTCGTGGTCGGAGAGTGTGTGAATCTGGATATGCTGATCGCCGGTGGCAAAAAGCACGCCGACAATATCGCCGTTGCTGCCGGAGCCGGCCAGCGTCGTACCCAGGTTGGCAAACGTCGTGTCCGCGCCGAGATCGGCGACGATCCAGTGAATATAGGCATCTTTTTCTGGCACGCCGCGCTTGTTGGTCAGGTTATACACGCCGGGGCCAAAATCCTGGACGCTGTTAAACTGCACATGCGCGCCCGCTTTCGCAAAGATTTCCGCCGCGCCGTTAAACAACGCCGTCGCGCCTTCCGGCAGCGAAGAGATGGTTTCCTCAATATAGACCAACTGGCTGCCAGATTCAGCGATAATCAGCGTGTGAGCAAAGTTCGTGCCGCCGGCCTGGTCGATCAGATAGCGCGCCAGCACTGGCTTATCCACCATCACATTGCGGGGGATATACAGAAAGAGGCCGCCGCTCCAGAACGCGCCATGCAGCGCCGCATACTTATTATCAGCGGAGGTAACGCCGGTCATAAAATACTGTTTGACCAGATCGGCATGCTCGCGCACCGCCGTATCCAGATCGGTCAGGATCACACCCTTTGCGGCCAGCGCCGGGTCGAGTTCGCGGGCAATCACACTGGCATTTTGCTGCACCAGCAGGCCAGACTCCCACGTTGGCAGCGCCGCGTGGCCGTTGCCACTATGACCGTTGGCGACATAGGGCATCAACTGGTCGAAATGATAGCGGGCGACACGCTGCAAGATGCCCAGATCACCGCGCCGGCCCAGCGGCGCCGGCGTCTGCTCGTAGCGTTCCCACGCGGCCAGACGCTTCTCCAGCATCCAATCAGGTTCACCCTTGAGCCGGGAAAGCGCCTCGACACCCTCGCGGGTGAAGCCCTTTGTCAGGGTCTCTGTCATGCCCTGGCCTCCCCATCCTCGTCTGGGGCGCCGGTCAGCCACTCGTAGCCCTTCTGCTCCAGTTCAAGCGCCAATTCTGGCCCGCCGGTCATGATGATGCGGCCCTGATTCATGACATGTACCTGATTCGGCTTGATATAGCTCAGGATACGCGGATAGTGGGTGATAATCAGCACGCCCAGATTGGGGCCAGTCAGCGCATTGACGCCCTCAGCCACGATCTTGAGCGCGTCAATGTCCAGGCCGGAGTCGGTCTCATCCAGCACGGCCATCTCCGGCTGCAACACCGCCATCTGCAAAATTTCGGCGCGCTTCTTCTCGCCGCCGGAGAAGTTCTCGTTGATATAGCGATTGATAAAGGTGCGATCTACCTTGAGCAACTGCATCTTGTCTTGCAGCAGCTTGCGGAACTCGGCGGGCGGCACGCCCTTGCGCTTTTCCACCTGGCCGGTGGGCGCCGTTGGCGCATTGGGATCATAGCCCTCGCGCACGGATTCCAGCGAGCGGCGCAGGAAGTTTGCCACGCTCACGCCCGGAATCGAGGCCGGATACTGGAAGGCCAGGAAGAGGCCCAGGCGCGCGCGCTTATCCGGCGAAAGCTCCAAAATATTCAAGCCCCGGTAGAGAATCTCGCCCTCAGTTACCTCATATTTTGGATGGCCCATAATCACATTGGCGAGCGTGCTTTTTCCAGAACCATTGCGCCCCATCAGGGCATGAATCTCGCCCCGGCGCACTGTCAGATCGACACCCTTGAGAATTTCTTTATCTTCCACCTTCGCGTGAAGATCGCGGATTACCAGCTCCGCCGTCTGAATAGGGGTTTGCATCTCCGTTGACAAAGCAAAAGCCTCCTTAAAAAATGCGCCTGAGTCGAAGCGCTCAGGATAGAAAACGCTATTCGGTTGTATCTAACGTGTCCGGCGGGCCGCCACGCCCAAAGAGGTGTGAAATCGGAATGAGCCGCTGCGCCGAGAGCGCGCCCGGCGCGGGAACGGTATGCCCATGCGCCGGAACCGCTTCGCGGGCCGTTTCAGCCGCCAGCTCGGCCAGCGTCATCTGCTCCAGGGTTTGGATAATCACATCGCGCAGTTTCGCCCAGAGATATTTGGTGGAGCAGCACTCCAGCCGGTCACAGATCACCTCAGTCACACCATCAGCGGCACAGATCATCGGGGCAATCGGCCCCTCCAACACCCGGATGATCTCGCTCATGCGAATAGTCACAGGATCGCGGCTCAATTGATACCCACCGTGAGCGCCGCGCGTACTAATGATGAGACCCTTATCACGCAGGAGCTTGACCAACTGCTCCAGATAGGGCAGTGGCAATTGTTCCTCCAGGGAAATATCACTCAACGAACGGGGGCCGTGCCCATAATGACGGGCAAGATCAACCATCACACGAACACCATACTCGCCTTTGGTCGAAACGCGCATCATATGATGCTCCTCCCTTCGGCCAGGGTATTCCTACTAATTCACTCGGATATAAGTATACCATCTTTGCCTTGGAGGCGTCAATTCTTGGTGGCGCTTCGTTCGCCGAACAGGAAACAGCGCATGGGACAAAAATACCAGACGCCCCCTGATAGCATTGTATATGCAGCGGGTCAGGGCTATAATAGAGACCCTACTCCGATTATCGGCCCAAAGGCCAAGGAGATCGGGGCATGGCCTGGAGGCGCGGCATGAGAAGCAGCATTGCGCGTACCATCGCGCTGGGCCTGCTCGTGGCCTTTCTGCTGGCCGGCTGTGGAGGTTCAACAGTTCCTAGCACCAATAACGTCATCCTCCCAACTCAGAACAGTGTGCCTTCAACCACGCCAACGGCCATCAGCACTCCTGGGCCAATGCCGGGCGATATTCCCGTCTATCATGGAGCGCGCCTGCTCGTAGCACAATACATCACCACAGGCATCCTATATTTTTATCAGGTGACGGATTCACCTCAAACCGTGAGCCAGTTCTACCTGGCACAGATGCCACAAGACGGCTGGCAACAAGAAACAGTTGAGCAAAAAGGCGCGCAGGGAGCCTATCTCGTCTATGCCAAAGGCGCCAGAAGCGTGACCATGAATGTCGCGCCCGACCCGATGATTGCAGCGGACACCGATATTAGCATCATCTTAGCGAACAGTTGAATACTGAGAGAATGGTGGAGCGTCCAATGAAGCGTGCGACTTTTCTGACAATACTCCTGACTGGTCTGCTTTTGGCGGGCATACTGGCGCTTGGCGGATGTGGAGGGGGTAGCACAACTACCTCGCTGCCGCCCCTCAGCCCGCCAACGGCCACACCCACCTTGCCACCCAACGGCGGGCTACCCAGCGACATTCCTCTCTATCCAGGCGCGCAGCTTATCGGCACTCCCTCGCAGAATCAGGCTAGTTTTCAGGCCGCTGCCTCACAGGAAACGATCAGCACCTTTTATCAGCAGCAGATGCCCCAGCACGGCTGGAAAACAGTACAGGTGCAGGATAATGGACCCGATGGCATCATCCTTACCTTTAGTAAAGATACCCGTGTGGCCCACTTTGTCATCTCACCAGGGATTGGCAACGGGGGATCAGCCGTCCTCATCACCATCACCAGCCAGTAGCCGAGAGCCATTACAGCAAGCAAGGCCGGAAGGAATGATCCTTCCGGCCTTGCTTGCTGTATGCTCGATTAGCCGCGTGCGCGCGCCGGGCGCATGCGGCGATCCTCTGGCGGGCGTGGCTTGAAGCCGAAGAGCCGGCGAATCTCGCCGCGATCCCAACTGACCAGAATCATACTGGCGTTGAAGATCGACGAGTAGGTGCCGCTGAAGATACCGATCAGCAGCGTCAGCGTGAAACTGCGGATGCTGGCGCCGCCAAAGAGCGTCAACGCGCTCAAGACGAAGAGCACCGTCATCGAGGTGTTGATCGAGCGCGCCATCGTCTGCACCAGGCTGGCGTTGACCACCTGCTCAAAGGTCTCGTTCGTGCGACGCTGCATATTCTCGCGCAGCCGGTCAAAGACCACGATGGTATCGTGGACCGAGAAACCAACCACCGTCAGCACCGCCGTCACAAAGAGCGAATCCACCTGATAGCTTGGGTCGAAGTGGCCGATAATCGCCGCCACGCCCAGCACTACCAGTACGTCATGGACCAGCGCGATAATAGCGCTGGTGGCGTAGCGCACGGGATGGGCCACTTTGCGGAAGGCAAAGATGATATAGAGCAGGATCGCCAGCGCGGCAATCGCAACGGCGCCGATAGCGCGGTAGAGTGTCTCACTGGCAATGGCCGCGCCAACCGAATCTTTCGACTGCTCAAACAGGTAGTAGCCCTGTGATTTTTCCAGTTGAAATTCGAGGTTGTGAATCTGATCGTTAGTCAAGTTTGATGAGGTCGTCACCGTAATAATTGTCGAGGTCGTGCCCTGCTGGATGCTGTTGCCAGCGCCGCAGTTCTGCGCGGCAGGCACGCTCTTGTCGTCACACAGCGCGACTGGAATCGTGGCAGCCGGATTCGGGCCGGGCGTGGCAGTGGCCGTCGGCCCAGCCGTCGGCGAGGTCGTTGGCTGCGCGGTGCCGGTGGCTGTCGGTTGCCCCGTTGGAGTCGGCTTGGGCGTATTCGTTGCGGTTGGCGCGGGGGTATTGGTCGCCGTTGGCGTCGCTGTCGGCGGCGTACCAGTGGCCGTTGGCGTGGCCGTTGGCTGGGTGGTTGCCGTCGGCGTCGGCTGCTGCGTCGTCTTCAGGTCTTTGAGGGTTGCAATCTGCTTGCTAATGTTGTCAGCGGTCGGTGGTGTTTTTAGCCCCTGGAAGCGCACCACCAGAATACTAAAATACGTCTTCCCGCCATCGTAGGTCACCAGCGGAGCAAAATCGCTGCTTGTTTCAGTCGCCAGCGACCCTCCCTGCTGAGCGGCCAGATCACTCAGTACGTTGCGCACCCGATCTTTGGTATTCTGGTCAATCGCAGTATTGAAGCGCAGCCAGAAGGTATATTGAGGTTTCTGGCTGGTATCATTCGCGTCAACCACCACCAGATTCTGCGAGCCAAGCTTGGCAAACGCCTGCTTGACAGTGTTGTCGCTGACATTATGCGAGAACTGGAGATTCACCACCGTGCCGCCCTTGAAGTCGAGGCCCACATTGAAGCCCCACAGCGCCAGGGCGACCATCCCAGGAATAATAACTAGCAGCGAGAGTCCAAAGAATAAGAATCGCTTACTCGACAGATGAAGCACAGTTAGTCCTCCACGCCACGCTTGGAACCGGCGCGGGCGGTTTCTTGTTTATTTGGTTGCGCTGAGGAGCCTGTGGCGGTGGGTTCCTCCTCCGCCTCACTCTCACCATCGTCCGCATCAGCAGGCACTTCCTCTGCCTCTTCTTCCCCTTCTTCCTCTTGCTCCGCATCAGCAGAGGCTTTCTCGACAGTGCCACTGGCGCGACGCAGCGCCAGTCGCTCCTTCAGCGTCAGGGGGCGGTTGGTTGGTTTCTCTGCCGCCTGTTCTTCCTCTTCTTCCTCCGGCTCCTCAGCTTCTACCACTGGCGCCGAGCGTGCCGCCTTCCGTTCGGCCAGGCGGCGCTGGAGTATCTCGCGGCGGCTGGTAGCAACGGTGATCGTGCCCCTTGGCAGGCCAAACAGCGCCGGATGCGTCGCCACGCCGGTAGGCACCAGCAGGTTCAGGAACGTGCGCGTGACGGTGATCGCGGTAAAGAGGCTGATGACCACGCCCAGGAACAGTGTGGTGGCAAAGCCAACGATGATGCTGGCGCCAAAGTTACTGCCAAACCAGTACAGAATGCCACAGGTAATCATCGTCGAGGCGTTCGAGTCACGAATCGAGGGCCAGGCACGCTTAAAGCCGACATCGACAGATTGGGCCAGCGTGCGTCCTCCGCGCAGCTCTTCTTTGACGCGCTCAAAGATCAGGATGTTGGCATCAACCGCCATACCAATCGAGAGGACGAAGCCCGCAATACCGGCCAGCGTCAAAACCACTGCCAGCAACTTGAAGATAGCGAAGGTAAATCCGGCGTAGAGCAGCAGCGCGATGTCCGCCAGCAGGCCCGGCAGACGATAGTAGATCAACATGAAGAGCATCACGATGCCCAGACCGATGATGGCGGCAATCGCGCTGTCAATGATCGATTGCTGGCCCAGCGTGGCGCTAATTTCATTTTCACTGACCAGCGTGAGAGGTACGGGCAGCGAGCCATAGCGCAGCAATGCGGCAGTTGCCTGGGCCGATTGCAGCGTCATCGAGCCACCAGAGATTGTGCCCTGGCCGGTAATCTCGCTCTGGATCACCGCAGATTCAATGACCTTATTATCCAGCGTAATCGTCAGATACTCGCCAGTGTGCGTGCGCGTATAGTCGGCAAAGGCGCCTTGCGCTGACCCCTTAAATTGGAAGAGAATCTCCGGTTGACCGCTCTGCGGATCAAGCGTGGCGTTAATGCTGTTGCCGTCCAGTTGATCGCCAGTGAAGACGACCTTGTAAGTTGAGCCGGCAGGCACCGTCTGCCCAACCGTCAACTGAGCCGTGCCGGTATCGATGATCTCCATCTTTCCGGTCTGCCCCAGCAGCGCCACTGCGTCCTGCTCATTCTTGAGGCCGGGCAGTTCCACCGAAATACGGTTCGTGCCCTCCAGGCGGATCACCGGCTCAGAGACGCCCAGACCGCCGTTGACGCGCTGCTCAATATTATTGCGCACATCGGACATATGGGAGAGTTCGCCCTTGGTACAGTTGCTATCCCCTTGCAGCGAACACGTCGCCTGTAAGAGTACTTGCACGCCGCCCTGCAAGTCCAGGCCCTGGCGCACGGTCAGATCATTACTATAGCTGCCAATATGGATGCCGCCATTATTAGGCGCATCCACATACGCCGCTCCTGCCGCCAGCAACAAAATAAAGAGCAGGAGCAATAAGGTTCTACGCCGCATGAGTCAAATCCCCCTCGCTGCACATCCGAGCGATAAATAAGTGCAGGGTATGTCATAGAACATGGGCAGAGGCCCACTGTCCAGGGAAGCGCTATAACGCCTCTGGTCAGACGATTCGCACGCAGTATAGCCGACGCCCCACGCAGTGTCAAATGGCGCAGGCGCCCGGTGCGCTTGCCAGCGCGCCTGAACACAGGCGTTTCCCATCCAGGAAACACCGCGAGAGGGAAGAGCTACTGCATCGGCAACGGGCGGCCTGACGTGCTGAAGGCGTCACCCGTTGCGATCATCGTGAACTATGACGAACGAAGAGGAAGATGTGCAACATCCCAGCCGCGCCTGCTGCCCGATGCCCAGCGCTCAGGAGGGAGTATGCTGGCGGAGCGTGCGCGGCTTGAAGCGCGCGCGGAAGAGTTCATACACCGTCAGGCCAATATAGACCAGCGAGCGTTTGACGCTGATAGAGGATGATTCCAGGGTATAGCGGGTGGGGATAGGAACTTCCTCAATACGCACCTGATGAGAGACGGCATCTACGATCATCTGGCTATCAAAGACAAAATCATCGGAATAGGCGTGGTAATTCAGCCGCTCCAGCGTGCTGCGATGATAGGCTTTGAAGCCGCTGTGCAGTTCGCTAAAGCGCGTACCCAGCATCAGATTCTCAACAGCAGTCGTCAGCTTATTGCCCCAATAGCGATAGAGTGGCATACCCCCCTTGCGAGGATCGGCGCCCCTGGCGAAGCGCGAGCCAAAGGTAAAGTCGGCACGCCCGGCCAGGATTGGTTCAACCAGACGAACAATCGACTTAGGATCATATTGATAGTCTGCGTGCAGCAGCACAATTACCTCAGCCCCAGCGCGCAGCGCCTGGTCATAGCAGGTTTTCTGGTTGGCGCCATAGCCTTTATTGCGCTCGTGCAGGAAGAGCGTCAGCCCCAGTTCACGCGCCACGTCGGCGGTACGGTCACGGCTGGCATCATCCACCACAATCACCTCTGCCTCCAGTTCGGCAGGGATTTCCCGCACCGTTTGCGCCAGGGTCTGCTCGGCCTGATAGGCAGGCAAAGTAACGAACACCCTCGCCCCCATACCCATCGCTTGCTCCTTTGCTGCGGCTGAGCCGCCCATAAGCTCTCCCGTTTGAGATAGGACCATTCTAGCTGGCTGAGCGCATAGACTCAAGCCCTTCAGGACTTTTGGGTTCCACATGACTTTTGACCTACCTCGAAAATAGCTCGTTTTGGACTCCCCAAGCCGCGCGCTTCTCCACTACACTCTGCTTAGAACGTTCGCATACCCCACATTGGGAGCCTTTCGCTTGGAGCGCCGGCCACCGTGCCGGCAAGAGGAGCAGTTATGCAGACCAAGACGGTTATCAGCATTCAAGACCTGCACGTCTCCTATGGAGAACTCAAGGCAGTCGATGGCATCTCATTTGAAATCTATGAAGGAGAATGCTTTGGACTGCTCGGCCCAAATGGCGCTGGCAAAACGACCACCCTGTCGTGCCTGGAAGGGCTAAAAAAGCCCGATAGCGGCATGATTACTATCGAGGGGCTGGATGTCCAGAAAGACAGCGTGAAAGTCAAACGCATGTTGGGCGTACAGCTTCAAGACACCACCCTCTTCCCGGACCTGACTACTGCTGAATTGGTGGAACTCTTCGCCAGCTTTTACGAGGTCTTCCTGACCAAAAAGCAGATTTTAGAGCATCTGGCGCGCTTCGACCTTCAGGAGAAAGCAAAAGCCAAGGCCAAAGAACTCTCCGGCGGCCAGCGTCAACGCCTTGGCCTGGCATTGGCTATCGCGCATGACCCGCGTATCGTCGTGCTGGACGAGCCAACCACCGGCCTGGACCCGCAGGCGCGCCGAGGCATCTGGGACAGTATTCGCCAGATGCAGCGCGAAGGCCGCACGGTCATCCTGACCACCCATTATATGGAAGAGGCCGAAGTCCTCTGCAAGCGCATCGGCATCATCGATCACGGCAAGATTCTGGCGCTCGATACGCCGCATACCCTCACCAGCAGCATGGGCGAAGCCTCTACCCTGAGCGCCGACGTCGAGCTTGAAGATGAACACCTGGAGAAGATCAAGGCGCTGGCGGGCGTCACCTCGGTCAGCTATGTCGGTGGGCGGCTGGACATTCAAACCACTCAATCCCAGCAAACGCTCGCCGATCTTCAACTGATCGCGGTGGGCGCCGGGCAATCACTGCGCGACGTCAACATCCGCCAGCCAAACCTGGAAGATGTCTTCCTCTCCATGACCGGGCGCAAGATTCGTGACTAGCGGCCAGAAGCCCCTCCGAAATTAGACCAGACACTACAAGATAATAAAGGAGCGACCAACATGAAACGGTTTTATACTTCCTTGAAGATGGAGTTCCTCTCCACCATTCGTAACCGGACAGCGACATTCTTCAACCTGATCTTCCCGATGCTTCTTTTTCTGTTCTTTGGCTACATTAATAACCCTAAAGGGGGTCTCAATGTCACTGGCACGGCCACGAGCCAGAGCGGCGGGGTCAATGAGGCGCTCTGGCTCATGCCAGGCATCATCGCCATTAGCATCGCCACCAACGGCATCTTTGGCTCGATCCCAATGGTCTCGTTGCGGGCAAATGGCGTCTTTCGCCGCATTCAGGCGACGCCGATGCCCGTTTCACAATACCTGCTGGCGCGCATCGTCATCCAGTTGGCGATTGTGATCATCCAGGTGGTTCTGGCGCTTATTATTGGCGCCATCATCTTCCAGGTGCATCCAGACGGGAGCGGCTGGTATCTGGACATAGCCTTTATCCTGGTGGGCGCCATCGTCTTTATCACCATCGGCCAGTTCATTGCCTCCGTCTCGCCCCGCCTCGAAACCGCCAATATCATCTCGCAGCTCATTAACCTGCCCCTGATCTTTGTGAGCAACATCTATATCCCCTTCGCCATCTTGCCAGATGTCGTTCAGAAGATTGGCCGCGTCCTACCTGGCTTGCTGATGGTAGATGTGCTGCGCCCGGCCATAATCCTGGGCAGCGTCTCCCAGCCGAACACGACCCTCAACAACCCACTGGTTGACCTGGCCGGACTTGGGCTATACTTCCTGGTAGCGCTGGTCATTTCGGCCCGCTTCTTCCGCTGGGCCTAGCGACATCAAGGAGGCGCCATTGAGTAGTGAGCTAGAGCGTTTGCAGCAGTCTGGCCGTAGGATGAATCTCTTCTGGTTGATCGTCACCACCGGCATGACCGCCTACTGCCTCTTTGGCGCCTTCACAGACCAACCAGCCATGCTTCACAACTGGAGAGGAGCGGCGCTGCTCCTCCTCTCCAGCATCTTTCTCCTCAGATATGCCTGGTGGTATTGGACAGCCTTCCACAAACGGCGCGCGCCTCTCAGCAACGGGCCGATCCGCTGGCAAACCGCGCTGTTGCAGTGGGGCCTCATTTTTGGCAATATCGCCCTGATGACCGCGCTGCATCCACTGATGGGCTGGCTCTTCTGGACCACCTTTGGAATGGCGTTTGGCATCTTTCGTCCACCGTTGATGCTGCTCCCAGTTGGGCTGTGCGTCCTTGGCCTCTTCTATACCTTGTTTGCTGTCGCTCAGCCACCATCTAGCGCAATCCCCTGGATCATCATTTCAATGAGCTTAGGCATGTTAGCGAGCGGCTATATGGCGTATCTGCAAGGTCGCTTAATGCGCGAGCGTATCGAGCGCGAACAGGTCTTTAGCAGACTTGAGGATGCCCACCGACAACTGGCTGAGGTGCACCGTCAGTTAGAGCTTTCGGCAGAGCGCGAGGCCAGGATGGCTGTCTTCGGGGAGCGCGCCCGGCTGGCCCGCGAGATGCACGACACCATCGGCCACGCGCTGGTGCTGGTGGCTGTGAAGCTAGAGGCCGCCCAGCGGCTGCGCGCCGTCAATCCTGAGCGCGCCGATCATGAGATTGAGGTGACGAAAGAAGTGGTGCGCAGCACCATGAGCGAGATGCGCGCCACCCTTGCCAATCTGCGCGCGCCCGTCGGCGAGCAGGAGCCGGTGGGTGAGGTGCTGGCGCGCTGCGCCCGCGAGGCCGGAGAGCGCGCCGGCTTTCATGTCACCTATCGAATAGCTTCCGACCTGGGCGACCTCCGCCCCCCGATCCGCGAGGTGCTCTATCGCATCGGCGCCGAAGCGCTGACTAACATTGAAAAGCACGCCCAGGCCCGTGAAGTCGTCCTCTCGCTGGTGCGAGAGTGCGAGACGATCACACTGCACATTGAGGATGATGGCGTAGGTCTGCCGGCCCCAGTCATTGCCGGCAAGCGCGCCTCCGGCGCGCTAGCGGCTCAGCCATCCAGCCCCCCCGGCCATTATGGCATCACCGGCATGTGCGAGCGTGCCGAGGCGCTTGGAGGGCGGCTGAGCCTTGGTCCGCGTCCTGGCGGCGGGACCATCGTTGAGGCCCATCTACCTACAGACGCGGTGCGAGCCTGATCCTGCTTCATGCTTTAAATCCCAGGATGTATAACCCTGACCCAAGAAGGTAAAACACCATGATATACCAGGCATCAGGCTTACCCCAACCGACGAATTGCCCGAAATGTGGGCAAGATCGCGTCTGGGCAATTGCTAGTCCCTATATGAGGCTTGAGTCCCTGACATCGGCACTGTTTGCACGAAAGTCTTCCA
The DNA here is from genome assembly GCA_964522745.1 of uncultured Ktedonobacterales bacterium. GTDB lineage: Bacteria > Chloroflexota > Ktedonobacteria > Ktedonobacterales > DATBGS01 > DATBHW01. The sequence continues at coordinate 43,508 of CAZFWN010000004.1, read as the reverse complement.
GGATGACAGCACTCGTGTGTACAGGTTGTGGCTTTGTCGAGTTCTATGCTGCTTACCCGGCCCGGCTCAAGCCCTAATCCATAGCCATCGCTGTACCCCTGGCACTGGAGGAACCTATATGAATGCGCAGCGCCCTATCCGCATCCTCATCTGCGAAGATCAAACGCTGATGCGCGAGGGATTAAAGACGATCCTGGAACTGGACAGCGGCGAGCCGGTCTTCGAGATCATCGGTGAGGCTGCCGATGGAGAGGAGGCGGTAATTCAGGCAAAGCGGCTCTCCCCCGACATTGTTCTCATGGACATTCAGATGCCCAAACAAAACGGCGTGCAGGCCACCGCTGCCATCACCACCGCGCTGCCCGCCACGCGCGTCATCATCCTCACCACCTTTGACAGTGAAGATTTGGTCTTTGAGGCCATCAAATCCGGCGCGATGGGCTATCTGCTCAAAGACACCCCGGCCACCGAACTGGCCGCCACCATCCGGCGCGTCCACCAGGGCGAATCCTTCATCCAGCCCCAAGTTGCCACCAGGCTGCTGATGGAATTTGGCCGGCGCGGGGCCATTACCAAAGGTCCAGCAGCAGAAGATGAAGACCTCAGCCAGCGCGAACTGGACGTGTTGAAATTGCTCGCGCAAGGAGCCAGCAATCGAGAGATTGCCAACCGGCTGGTGCTGGCCGAAGGCACAATCAAAAATCATGTCTCCAACATCCTCATCAAACTCCACGCGGCCAATCGGACCCAGGCGGCAAACCTCGCCCGCGAACGGGGTTTCATATGAACATCACAGGCATTTGCACACGCCCAAAATATGTGCTATATTCTGAGCGGCGCACGACGTGGACGCCAGAAGAACAAGCTCGATGAAGAACGATAACAAGCGGAAACCGGGCGGCTATGACCGCTCTACAATAAACGCTTTCGCAATCGCCAGCCAAGTTGGGCTGGGTATCGTCCTGCCCCCTGTGGCCGGCGCCCTTATCGGGCGGTATCTCGACTTGCACCTGATCCACGATTCCGTGCCAATAGCGACAATTATCGGGCTGCTGCTTGGCCTGGCCGCTGGCGTGTATGGACTATTTCGCCTTGTCTCCCTACTCAGCTAGCGACGGGAACTTCCGCCGCCAGCGGAAATCACCCGCTGCAATATCCTCTTAGACGAAAGGGGAGCGGTCGGAGCATCAGAAGCATTGTGTGGCGGCCCGGCAGGAAGGGGGAACTCGGATGCTCTGGAATCTGCCGGACATTAAGATCGCTCCAGATACACTCTTCAGCATTGGTCCATTTCCCGTCTCTAATACCCTCCTCGCCACCTGGTTCAGCATCGTGGTGGTGCTGGTGGTCAGCTTTGCCGTCAAGCGCAACCTTTCGCTCGTGCCGCGTGGCTTTGCCAACTTCTTCGAGTGGATTTTTGAGCAAATCCTCAACCTCTGCGAAGAGGTCGCCGGTCCAGAACGCGGGCGTAAGTTTTTCCCAATCGTTTGCACCATTTTCTTATTTGTCCTCACCTCAAACTACCTGGAACTGGTGCCCTTCGTCGAGTCTATCGGCAGCATCAACAGGCCGGGGGTGCATCCGGTACTGGGCATCTTCCTGGTCAACAAGGCAGACACCAGCGCGCTTACGCCCTGGGTACGCCCGGCTCCAACTGATCTCAACCTGACAATTGGCCTGGCGATTATTTCCGTCATCGTCACTCAGTTCTACGGCTTCAAGTTACTAGGGCCAAAGCTTCAGCTTGGCCGTTACTTCACGCTCAAGGATGGCCCCATTGGTCTGGTGGTTGGCATCTTAGAGGCTGTTCTGGAACTAGCCCGCGTCATCTCATTTAGCTTCCGTCTTTTTGGCAACATCTTTGCCGGCGACGTGCTGCTGCTGGTGATGGCATTCCTGATTCCGGCGCTCGGTCCAGTACCCTTCCTGCTGCTCGAAACGCTGGTTGGTCTGGTCCAGGCATTCGTTTTCTCCATGCTGACCCTCGTTTTCCTGACCCTGGGCACAACCGCTCATGGTGGCGAGGAGCATCATGGCGAAGCGGCACATAGCGAGTTGGCCGGCGCAGAGAGCGCGGTCAGTCACTAAATAGGCTATTCGTATTCTCTTCTCTGGAGAGCGCCAACCCGCTCTCTGGCACATTCTCTGCAAGGGAGCATACTCAATTGCGGCAAGAAGTTCTCCAGGGAAACCAAGCGCATCATTCGCGCCTCCTCCTCTGCCTCTTGGCAGGGGTTGATATACTGGCGAATCCGCACTTTTCCTAAGTGCAATAGGTATCACGTACACAACAAAAAAGTTCTTCGATTTTAAGAAGGAGACCTCTTCCATGCAGACAATTGCACTCGCAGCCGCCCTGGCTATCGGTATTGGCGCTATTGGCCCTGGCATTGGCATCGGCCTGATGGCCGGCCCCGCGCTTAGCGCAATGGGTCGCAACCCCGAAGCCGCTCCGATGATTCGTACCAATATGATTCTGGCGATTGTGTTCGCCGAAGCTGTCTCGATCTACGCGCTGGTGGTCGCGCTGCTCGTCTTCTTCGTTGGCCCATCCCTGTTGAAGTAGTGTCGCACACCACCTTGACGCATCCGGCTCCTATGCTGGATGAGGGTTGAAACAAGAAAGGAGGGACCACTCTTGTCAGGTTTGGGCATTAACGCATGGTTCCTCGCGTCGCAGATCGTCAGCTTTGGCATTCTCTGGTTCGTCTTACAGAAGTGGGTCTATCCCGCCATCATGAAGACGCTGGACAAGCGCGCCCTGGTCATCAGAGAAGGCGTGGAGAACGCCGCCAAGGCCCGCCAGGAATTGACCGAGGCGGAGACACGAGTAGCACAGATGCTCGAGGAGGCCCGCAAAGAATCCGCGCGCACGCTGGCCCAGGCCACGCAGGCAGCTGAGCATGTGCGGGAAGAGATCGAGCAGGAAGCGCGCAAGCGCGCCAATGAGATTGTTCAGCAGGCGCAGACACGCATCCAGCAGGAAGTGTCGCAGGCGCGGGCCGAACTGCGCAAGCAGGTCGCCGACCTCGCCATCCTGGCTGCCGGTCAGGTCATCCACGCCTCGCTCGATGATGCCGGCCACCGCCGGCTTGTCGATGAGTTCGTGGCTCAAGCGAAGGAAATGCAATGTTAAAAGGAGCGGTAGCGCGCCGCTATGCTGAGGCCGTCTTCGATCTTGGCGTCCAGCAAGGCACGCTGGACCGCTGGCTGAGTGACCTGCGCCTCATAGCGGAAGCATATAGCAATCGTAGACTCTCGTTTATTTTACGCCAGCCAAGGGTTCTCTTCGCTCGCAAAGAGGCCATCGTGCGTGACTTGCTGGAAAAGCAGGTCACGCCACAGGCGCTTGCCCTGGCGCTGCTGCTGGTGGAGCGGGAACTGGTGGAGTTGGGGCCAAAGGTCGCCGAGGCGTTCGAGCAAAAGCTCAATGACTATCGCGGCCTGGCGAATGCCACCGTCACCACTGCCGTTCCAATGGGTGAGCGCCAGTTGCAGGAAGTTGCCACCTATTTGCAGTCCATCACCGGCAAGCAGATCAATCTGCAAACCAGAGTAGACCCGGAGATTCTGGGCGGCCTGGTCGCGCAGATTGGCGATACCCTGATTGATGGCAGCGTGCGCCGTCGTCTGGCGCAGCTCCGCGATCAGATCATTCGCGGCAACCTTGGCGGAGCAGAGGATGGTGGCATAGCAGCAGCGCCGGGCGACGGCTCAGGGCCGCAAGCCCCGGCAGCGCCAACCACACCAGCGACGCCAGCAGGCGCTACAGGTGGTCAACCGGCTGGTGGGCAGCCAAATGGGAACCAACCTCCTGCTGGTAAAACCAATGGACAGCCATCTGGCGGGCCATCGCCGAAGGGCAACCAACCCCCTCCAGGCAAACCGTCCGGCAACAAGCCGGGCAATGGGAACCGGCCAAAGCGCTGAGGAGAAAAATAGATGGCAATTGCTGATGAAATCACTGAAGTAATCAAGCGACGCATCGCGCAATTCGATGGCGCCGGCGCCGAGACCTCGCTGGTCAGCGTGGGCACCGTCATTGAAGTCGGCGATGGCATCGCCCGCGCCTATGGCCTCAGCGGCGTGCGTTACCTCGAACTCGTCGAGTTCCCGCGCACCGGGGTCATGGGCATGGCCTTCAACCTGGAAGAAGATACCGTCGCCATCACCATTCTTGGCGACTATACGCAAATTCGTGAAGATGACGAAGTGCGCACCACCGGGCGCATCATCGAGGTGCCGGTGGGCGACGCCTTGCTTGGCCGCGTGGTCAACGCGCTCGGCGAGCCGATTGACGATGCAGGCCCAATCAATACGAGCCTGCACCGCCCAATCGAGCGCGTGGCCCCTGGCGTCATCACCCGCAAGTCCGTGACCGTCCCCGTCCAGACGGGCATCAAGGCCATCGACGCCATGATTCCCATCGGGCGCGGCCAGCGCGAACTGATCATTGGCGACCGTCAGACCGGCAAGACGGCCATTGCCCTGGATACGATCATCAACCAGAAGGGCAAAAACCTGATCTGCATCTACGTCGCCATCGGCCAGAAGAACTTCCAGATCGCCCGTATCCGCGAGATCCTCAAGGAATACGGCGCGATGGACTTCACGATCATTGTAGCGGCAGCCGCTTCCGACCCCGCCCCGATGAAGTACATCGCCCCCTATGCCGGCTGCGCAATGGGCGAAGAGTTCATGGAGAGTGGGCGCGACGCGCTGATCATCTATGATGACCTGACCAAGCACGCCGAAGCCTACCGCAACATCTCGCTCATCATCCGCCGCCCGCCAGGCCGCGAAGCCTTCCCTGGCGATGTGTTCTATCTACACTCCCGCCTCTTGGAGCGCGCCGCGCGCCTGAACGAGAACTACGGCGGTGGTTCGCTGACCGCACTGCCCATCATTGAGACCAAAGGCAACGACGTGGCGGCCTACATTCCCACTAACGTGATCTCGATCACCGACGGCCAGATTTATCTAGAGTCTGACCTGTTTAATGCCGGCCAGCGCCCGGCCCTCAACGTCGGTATCTCCGTCTCGCGCGTCGGCAGTAACGCGCAGGTGCCCGGCATGAAGCAGGTCGCCGGCACGCTCAAGCTGGACCTGGCGCAGTTCCGCGAACTGGCCGCCTTCGCCCAGTTCGGCTCCTCCGATCTGGACAAGACCACCAAGTCGCGCATTGATCGCGGCCAGCGGCAGACGGAAATTCTGAAGCAGTCGCAGTACAAGCCTGTGCCCGTTGAAAAGCAGATCATGATCCTCTGGGCTGCCGGCAACGGCTATATTGATGATGTGCCAGTAGACAAGGTTTCGGCCTGGGAAGAAGCGTTCTACCGCTATATGGATGCTACCCACCCTGAGATCGGCCAGATGATCTACGACACCAGCGTTACCAACCAGAAGAAGCTCAGCAACGAGCAATTTGACCAATTGAAAGCGGCAGTTGTCGAGTTCAAGAAGTCTGCGCCGCGCTAAGCGCCGCTTTCCGCCGCTCCACCTGGCAAGTGCCTGGTGGAAGGGCGGAAAGACGTAGGAGAAGAACATGGCAACACTCCGCGACATTAAACGGCGCATTCGTTCGGTGAAAAACATCGCGCAAAGTACCCGCGCCTTGCAACTGGTCGCCAGCAGCAAGATGCGCCGCGCCCAGGATCGGGTGCTGGCTGCCCGGCCCTATTCCGAGCAGCTTCAGCGCCTGCTCTCGCGGCTGGCAAGCGCCGGTGGCCTGGATGAACCCCAGCCGCTCATGCAACAGCGTCCACTGCGCAACCTGGGGGTCGTGCTGGTCTCGCCAGATCGCGGCTTCTGTGGCGCGCTGCCCGGCAACGTCAACCGGCATGCCGCGCAAACGGTGCTGGAGGAACTCCACGCTGCGCGCAACGGCGCCGCCAGCCCGCAGGACCAGGGTTACTTTGTCGCTGTGGGCCGCAAGGGACGCGACTTTGTGGTGCGCACGCGCCAGCACCTCCTGGGCGAGTTCACCCAATATGGCGACCAGCCCGACATCAACATGGTACGCGCCATTGCCCGTCTCGCTACCGATGCCTACCTTAACAACGAGGTAGACCGCGTCGATCTCGTCTATGCTAAATTCGTCTCAACGGCGGTCCAGCAGCCCGTCTCTCTCCAACTGCTGCCGGTAGTTCCACCGGCGCAGGAGGAAGGGCAGGTGGAAGAGTACATCTACGAACCCGACCCGGCAACGCTCTTCGCCGAACTGCTGCCCCGCTATATCGAGACATTGATCTATCAAGCGATGCTTGAGTCACTCGCCAGCCAGTGGTCGGCGCAGATGATAGCGATGAAAAACGCTACCGACAATGCCACCGAACTGGTCGGCGACCTGACACTGACCTATAACAAAGCGCGCCAGCAAGCCATCACCACCCAGATTCTGGAAGTGGTAGCCGGCGCTAACGCATAAATTGTCTCGCTACCAGGAGGGCACTATGGCCGTTTCCGCCCCCACAAAGGGAACTATTGTCGCAGTGCTGGGCGCTGTGGTGGATATTGAGTTTCCACCCGACCAGCTCCCAACCATCTATAACGCTGTCGAAACAACTATTGAGGGCCAGGACAAACCCCTGACCCTGGAAGTGCAGCAGCATCTGGGCAACAACTGGGTGCGCTGCGTCGCTATGGGACCAACCGACGGCCTGAAACGCGGGGCCGAGGCCATCGATACCGGCGGCCCAATCTCCGTGCCCGTCGGCCCTAAAACTCTTGGCCGCATCTTTAACGTGCTGGGCCAGGCAGTGGATAATAAGCCAGAAGTCACCGACGCGCCACATTGGCCGATTCACCGCCCTGCTCCTACGCTTGAAGAAGAGGCCACCACGATTGAGGTCTTCGAGACCGGCATCAAGGTCATCGACCTGATCGCCCCCTTCATGAAGGGCGGCAAGATCGGCACCTTTGGCGGCGCCGGCGTGGGCAAGACGGTTATCATTCAAGAACTGATTAACAACATCGCCAAGGCGCACGGCGGCTACAGCGTCTTTGCCGGCGTGGGCGAGCGCACCCGCGAGGGCAACGACCTTCTCCATGAAATGACCGAAGCGGGAGTCATGGATAAGCTGTCGATGGTCTTTGGTCAAATGAACGAGCCGCCTGGCGCCCGCCTGCGCGTCGGACTATCGGGCCTGACCATCGCGGAATACTTCCGTGATGTTGAGAACAAGGACGTGCTGCTCTTCATCGACAACATCTTCCGCTTCACCCAGGCCGGCGCCGAAGTATCCGCTTTGCTGGGCCGCATGCCCTCCGCTGTGGGCTATCAGCCAAACCTGGCCGAAGAGATGGGCGCACTGCAAGAGCGCATCACCTCAACTAAGAAGGGGTCGATCACCTCGATGCAGGCCGTCTACGTGCCGGCAGACGACTACACCGACCCGGCCCCGGCGACCACCTTCGCCCATCTGGATTCAACCATCGTGCTGGAGCGCGCCCTGACCGAGAAGGGCATCTATCCCGCCGTTGACCCGCTGGCCTCCACCAGCCGCGTGCTGGACCCGCTGGTCGTCGGCCAGGAACACTACGATGTCACCCGCGCCGTTCAGAAGGTGTTGCAGCGCTATAAGGACTTGCAGGACATCATCGCTATCCTGGGCGTGGACGAGCTTTCCGATGAGGATAAGCAGACCGTGTCACGCGCCCGCAAGATCGAGCGCTTCTTCTCGCAGCCGATGTTTGTTGCCGCCGCGTTCACGGGCCGCGATGGCAAGTACGTTCCGGTGAAAGAGACCGTGCGCGCCTTCAAAGAAGTGCTTGAGGGCAAGCATGACCGCATCCCAGAGCAATACTTCTACATGGTTGGCGGCATTGATGATGTCATTGCTGCTTACGAGAACGACCAGGGCAAGTAGGGTCCGAAGGAGAACAGTATGGCAACCCGACTGACCCTACATGTGGAAGTCGTGACACAGGATCGCAACGTCTATAGCGGCGAGGCCGATATGGTCGTTGCGCCCGGTGGCGAAGGCGTGCTTGGCATCCTGCCGCGTCACGCCCCGCTGCTGACGACGCTCAAAGCGGGTGAGCTGCGTATCAAACACGACAATGACGAAGATGCGCTGTTCGTCGCTGGCGGCTTCATGGAAGTGAGCCATAACGTCGTCACCGTGCTGGCCGACTCGGCAGAACGCGCCGAAGACATCGACACGGCCCGCGCCGAAGAGGCGCGCCGCCGGGCGCAAACCTCGTTGGAACAGCGCGCTTCAGACGTGGACATCGGCTCGGCCCAGGGCGCCCTCGAACGGGCACTGGGTCGGCTGAAGGTAGCCGAAACTGTGCGCCGGCGCGGTGGTGGCCGCCGCCAGCAACCGCCCCCGCAAGAACTCGGCGGCTAATCAACCTGGCGAACAAAAGGAAGCAGGAGCCAGGGCTGAGCATCCATAGTCTCAGCCCTGGCTCTTTTTGCGTCGGCGAACGCTCAGAGCTTCTCCGTCACCTTATATTCGATATATCTCCCAAACATCAAGCGTGTATGCGAGAGCATGCCAGGCAAGGCCGTCAGGAACAAGCCAGCCACCGGCATCAACGCCAACTCAAACGGAAAGAGCAGCCGCCTGATAGTTGAGCCTCCCTGCCTGGCGGGTCGGTGCCGGGGGTCAAGCGCCAGCAGGATGGTCGTTATCGGGCAGAGCGTGAGGAGCAATCCAGCAAGTTGAGGAAGCGTCGTTCCAAGTGTTGAATGCGCAAAGACTGGATTCATATATGGGATCAGCTTGCTCGCCAGAGTCAGCAGAAACCAGCTTGAGGGCCAGAGACAGTGATCGAGCAAGACAAAATAGAGGATGAGTGTCTTGCGCAAAAAGGGGACACGCGGAACCGTCAACCACCATCTGATAAACTGCGGCGTATCGGCCACCCCCCAGGCCCAGCGCTGCTCCTGGTCAAATTTACTTTTCAGGCTGCGCAGATACCCCACCGAGCGCGGTGCGTCTATCGATGTTTTCAAAAAGATCGGCTCAACCCATACCTTGCCATGTAGGGCATAAAACGCCTTAAAGAAGATACGGTAATCTTCAGGAATGACATCTGTATCCCAGAAGCCAATCTCCACCAGCATCCTGAACGAAAGCGAGTAGGTGGAATTGACGATCAGGCGCTTATTCAGCAGCAGCACCGCAGTGCGCCACAGGCTCTCGAGAAAAGAGAGTACCCTCACGGCAGATGGCACCTGCCAGAAATTATTATGGGTCACATTCGCCGACTGCCAGAACGTCTGATAGCGCCTGGGGCTGCGCAGAAACGCAGTGGTTAAGTAGGCAAAGTAGTGCCGGTCAAAGCTGGCATCGGCATCCACCGAAGAGATCGTGGCATAGTTCAGATCAATGACCTTGCCAAGCACCAGCCGGCGATAGGCCGCTCTGGCTGCATAGGCTTCATTTGAGGACTTCCCTTTAACCTCCCCGGCAAGGTCCGGGTGATAGGTCGCAAAGATACCTCCAAGTGCAGCTTCATAGTCGCGGATCAGCGCCTCTGCCTTCGCTTTCGCGCCTGCCTCTCGCGCCTCCATTGCCAGCACCACAAAGAGCTGCTCCAGGGGGAACGTCTGCGCCGCAATCGTCTGGAGCGTGGCGCGCAGCTTCTCCAGCCGCTCTTTATAGTTAGGGATGATAATCACATGACTGACCCGCTGAAAATCTGGCAGCGCCTCGGCCTGTTCCAGCCAGTCCTGCCGCTCAGCTTGCTTGATTTTTCGCATTGCCAGCGAGGCGCAGATCGCCATCGCAAAAGAGCGATAGAGCCAGTACGTATCAAAGAACAATAGGAAGAAAACCAGGACAGAAGGGAGAAGCAGCGCGCCCCAAACAGGCAAAAGAATAAGTGCCCAGGAGATCACTCCCGGCAGCACTTCGAGCAAGCGTTTTGTTTTCAGAGGATGCTTCACAAAGAGCCGCTGCGAAGGCCTCTTCATCGTACAGAGAATAGCAGTCCGCTCCTACATTGCTAGGACTCCAACCATGCCCTATACGATGATTGCACGCGCCATGCCAGGCGCGCGCCTGGTGGCAGGCGCTGCCGCTCTTTACTCCGCCCGCCCTCCTAAGAAGCGCGCGGCCCAGCCCAGGCCCAACGCCATCAGCGCCCCTCCCAGCACCAGCATCCCCACCCCCCAGGCCACCTGCCCCTGCGAGGAGGAATTGCCCGGCTCAGGCGTTGCACTCCCTTCAGATAATTCCACCTGCTCCGCACCAGTCTCTTGCTGGAACAACGCCGCCCCTTCGCCATCTTCCTCTGGACGCCAGACCCGCCGCGCGCTGCCAGAACGGGTAGCAGCGCGCAGCTTCGCCGTACTCGCTTTCGGCAGAGCCACTCGTTTTACTACTGATGCTTGCTCCGATGGACAAAAGCGCTCGAAGAGCGCCGCCGGCGTGATATAAGCCGGGTCGCATTCCCAAAGAAAGCCGCCGCGCTCCAGCGCCCGCGCTACCAACTCAGCGGACGTAAAGATGTTCTCCTCTTTCAACACCAGCGCGTGGTGATCGAACAGACCATGCAGCGCGTGCAGCGCGCGAAACTTCCCAGTGAGCGAACGCGGCGCAATGCTGGCGCTCAGGTGCAGCAGCAGCCCAGCAAATTGCCATTCGGTAAAACGACGCTGCTCCTCCAGCATTTGCTCAGCAAAGCGCGCAACCTCGCTGCGGGTGCCATCCAACAGCTCAACATAGCCCACCCAAACAGGCGCGCCATGATCCAGATAGTCGTAGATATGTGACCGGCGCAGACCACCCTGCGCCGTCACAAAAAAAGGATTAACCTCGATCAATCCACCACTGCTATCAACGATCAGTGCCGCGTGATTGATCGTGCAGGCTGTCGCAATGCCCATCGTTTGCGCTAGCAACCCACCACTGTGCGTCAGCACAAAATCGCCAGGGCGGTAGGTCCGCTCGGTATGGCTCTCTGCTGTAATCGGCTGGAGAATGGCTCGTCCTCGTGGAGAAACTCGCATAGTTCACCGCGCTTCCCTTGTGAAGTTCGCCCCTGCCCCCACCCCGCTTAATCAGGAGCAGACTCCTTGCCGAGCATCCAGACAAGGGGCTATGTATATTCATCAACGGATAAGACTGCGAAGCGTAACGCTTCCTTGACTGCTTCATAACCAATCCCTCAAACTGTGAAGTGCAACCTTTCCAGAAGGTGACCCGTTTGTGTATCATAAAGAAGAGAATGTAAACGCACTCATCATCGTATTGCGGTCTGCCTATCCATTACGAGGCAACGAAACCCTATGCAACGTGGCAATTATCACCCAAACGGATACCCTGAATTTGACCCCACCCAGAGCTGGGGGGAGAACGAATCAACCTTCCCTGAGACGTTCCAGCAGCCCCAGTATGGCGGCTATGGCGGCAATAACTATAGGGGCGGCCCACCTCCCACGCAGCGTAACGCAGTGGACCCGATGCGGCCTATCACCCCAGAGCCGCTGCGCCACCAGTACCAACAGCCGGGAAAACCACCCAGGCGCCCGCGCAAGAAGCGTCATTGGGGCCGCTGGATCGGCCTGACCTTCGCCATCCTGCTGATTCTGCTGCTCGTGCTGGGCGGCATCCTCGGCAAGCGTGCCTATGACTTCGGCCAGGCCATCTCGCCGCAGTCGCCCCTCAGCAGCCAGATTAACCTGTCCAGCGGCAGTCGTGTCAACTTGCTGGTCATGGGCTTTGGCGGCGGCAATCATCCAGGCGCCTATCTCACCGATTCCATGCTCATTGTCAGCATCGATCCACAGACCGGCAAAACGGCGCTGATCTCGGTGCCGCGCGATCTGTGGGTGCAGATTCCCCCCAATTCCGGGCAGTATGGCAAGATCAACGCGGCCTATGAATACGGGCTGTACAACGGTTATGGAACCGAAAAAAGCGGCAAGATCGCTGCCGGCGACCTGGCAGCGCGCAAAATTACCGATGTCACCGGCCTGAGCGTCAAATACTGGCTGACACTCGATTTCCAGGGCTTCCGCAAACTGGTAGACGCGCTGGGCGGCGTGGATGTCAACGTCCAGAACACCTTTACCGCCCTCTATCCTAAGAACGATGACCCCAGCATCGACGCCTCCTATATTCAGGTCCACTTCGATGCCGGCATGCAGCACATGAACGGCGAGCGCGCTATTGAGTATGCGCGAGCGCGCAAATCGCTGGATAACCCCATCGAAGGCACAGACTTCGCCCGCTCAGCGCGCCAGCAGATTCTCATCAAGGCCATCGTTGCCAAGATGACGCAGGTTTCCTCCTGGCCGCACCTCTTTGGCGCGCTAGACGCTCTGCAAACGAGCCTCTACACCAACCTTTCGGCATCCGACCTCTATGCGTTTGTGCGTAAAATGGATGTAGGCAACGCCAAGCGTATTGGCCTGAACAACGATAACGTCCTGGTGGATTCCACAGCCGACAACCAGTACATCCTGGCGCCCAGAGATAGCTGGGCCGCCGTTCAACAATACATCCAGCAGCAGTTGAGCAGCTAACATGACACAGCAACCAGCAGTGCAGTCGGGCCAGGCGGAAGCATTTCCGCTTGGCCCCTATCATCCTGCCCTGCCAGAGCCAATCTGGTATCAATTCCATCTGCGCGGCGAAACTATCGCCCGCGTGGAGATCACCACTGGCTATTGCCAGCGTGGCGTTGAAGCGCTGCTCACCCAGCGCAGCATCGACGACGGGCTAAAGCTCGCCGAGCGGCTCTGCGGTGGCGCCGCGCACCATCACCGGCTTGGCTTCTGTCTTGCTCTGGAGTATCTGACAGGCATCGGGGCTACGCCGCTGGCGCGCTCGCTGCGCACGCTCTTCTGCGAGATAGAACGGCTGCTTTCACTTCTCTCCTGCGCCATGCGCATCGCCCAGGCCGCAGATCGCCCACGCGCTTTCTATGCCGCCGTCGAAGCCCGCGAGCGTCTGCTCGAAGCCTTGGAACAATCCACCGGCCAGCGCCTCCTCTGGGGACTGCCCATCCCCGGCGGCGTGTCCTCCAAACCCGATTGCGCTCCACTTGCCAGGGAAATTCACCAGCTTCCCAACGACCTTGACAAGATCGAGCGCGCACTGATCGCTGATCGCAGCATGCAGCGGCGCACACGCGGGCTGGCAATCATCACCACCGAGCAAGCGCGCCAGCTTCACCTGACCGGGCCGGTTGCGCGTGCCTCTGGCCTGAGCGACGATGCCCACAGTACCTTTCGCTACGATGCCTACGGCTCCGATTCTTTGGGCCTGACCCTGCCAGATACAGAAATTACCGCAGGCGACACCGCCGCACGCATCGCGCGGCACATGGCCGAGATGCGTGCAAGCATCAAGCTTGCGGAGCAGCTTGTAGACACGCTCCCCGATGGGCCGCTGGCACAGCCCTTCCCCGAAGCCTTGCCAGCCAGCGAAGCCGCAGCCACCGTTGAAGGACCGCAGGGCCACGAAACCTGGCATCTCCGCAGCGCTGGCTCCAACCACCCTGCCGAAGTGACCGTCACCACCGCCAGCCAGCGCAACCTGGCCGCCGTCCAGCCCGCGCTGGAGGACCAGCGCCTCAGCGACGCCCTGATCATCCTCGCCAGTCTTGATCTCTGTATTGCCTGTGTGGATAAATAAGGACTGACCTCAGCCCACCTCGCCAGTATTGCGAAAGGAGCATCCGATGCCGCAGGCGACCATTCCTTTGCTGGAAGTTGAGGAAGCGCAGATCACAATCATCATGGATAACAGCATCGATGTCCTGATGGCCGGGAGCGGTGTTGCCAGGCGCTATCCCCTACGATCCGATCTGTTTGAACATGCCCAACCGATGGCCGAGCATGGGTTTTCGGCGTTGATCCGCGTGAAGCGCGGCGAGAAGACCGGCACCGTTTTGTTTGATACCGGCCTCAGCCCTCAGGGTATCCTGCATAATATGGACGCCCTGGAGATTGGCCCCAGCGAGATACAAGCGATCATCGTCAGTCATGGGCATGCCGATCATACGATGGGGCTGATCGGCTTACTCACCCGACTGGGTAGCCGCAGCTTGCCGCTGGTGCTGCACCCCGACGCCTATCTGGAGCGCAAACTGATCCTGCCCACCGGCTTGGAAGTCACCGTTCCGCCTCCGCGCAAGAGCGATTTGCAGCGTGAACATATCGAGGTCATCGAAGAGATTGGCCCATCGCTGCTGGTTGATGGTCTGCTGCTCGTCTCCGGCGAAGTGGCCCGCACTACTGATTTTGAAACAGGCTTCCCGATTCATTATGCCAAACGTCAGGAGGTGTGGGAGCCTGATCCGCTGATTCACGACGACCAGTGTGCCATCATCCATGTGCAGGGCAAGGGGTTGGTCATCTTGACCGGATGCGGCCATGCCGGGATTATTAACATCATCCGTAACGCGCAGCGCCTGACCGGCATCCAGACCATCTATGCAGTGGTCGGCGGCTTCCACCTGACCGGCGCCATCTTTGAGCCGATCATCCCGGCCACCATCGCCGCACTACAGCAGGTTGCGCCGCGCTACCTGCTGCCTTGCCACTGCACCGGCTGGAAAGCCGTTCACCAGATAGCGCGCACAATGCCAGAAGCCTTCATCGCCAGCAGTGTTGGCACCACCCTGGTCCTATAAAGAGCAAGCCATGCGAAAGAACAGGCTTCAAGAGGCGATAACCATATGATTTCTCTGGCGCTGTTAGTGGGGCTGCTTGGATTGGTTCCTGCTGCCTCTGGAGTCATCTTCATCCTGAGTTCCCGACGGCTGCCGCGATACGTGGCAGCCATCTGGTCTGGATTGGTGCTGCTCTTTTCACTCATCGTCGTGCTATTCTTTGTGAGCCTGCTCACCATCGGCGAGACTATCCAGGCCACCGCCTTTCTGCCGGGCACCTGGCTCCAACTCAGTTACCAGATAGATGACTTCAACATCTTTAGCGCGCTAGTCATCGGCGTGCTGGCAAGCGCCGTAGCCGCCATCTTGATTGCGCTTGAGCCAGCGCAGGTCGGAACGCAACAAGGCGAGCAACAGACAGACCAGCAAAGGCATATCCGGCGACAAGATCGCACCCGGCAGGCCGGCGTACTGCTTATCTGCCTGGGAGCCGTCTTTACGCTCATCTTCGCCAACAGCGCCCTCTGGCTAGCCTTCGGCTGGAGTCTTGCCTGTCTGGCTGCCTTCACACTCTACATCCAGGGTCAGACCTATAAACGCGCCATCTTCTTATTGACCACCCCGATTGTTTGTGCCATTGCTTTGTATCTGGTCCTGCTGCCAGCGATTACTACCTATCCAGAGCAGCGCCTCGACCTGCTGAATGGCCTGGGCCGCGAGCCGCTCTGGGCCGCCATCATCATGCTGCTGGCCCTGCTGACGCCGGGCGGCGCCATGCTCGTCCAACAGGTTCTCTCGGCCAAAGCGCCGCCTCGCCCGGCAGGCATGGCCCAGAGCGCCGCCTTTGTGCTGATGGCCTCTCCGGCGACATTCACCGCCTT
This sequence comes from uncultured Ktedonobacterales bacterium, assembly GCA_964522745.1. Taxonomy (GTDB): domain Bacteria; phylum Chloroflexota; class Ktedonobacteria; order Ktedonobacterales; family DATBGS01; genus DATBHW01. Next base: position 28,053 of record CAZFWN010000004.1, on the reverse strand, counting down.
TTCCCGCCTGGCTTTACTCATCGCAGGGCCAGGCATCGTCACGCCTGGAACCGGCTCACTCAGTTGGCAAGCCTTCAGCCTTATCACCATCTGGGTCGTCGCGGCGCTGGCGCTGGCCGCCTCCATCCTGGCGCTCCGCCATGCCGAGCGCGCCTCGCTCCCACTGTTTCTGAGCATTCAATTGCTCAACTGGATGTTTGCCAGCATCGCTGTGACTGGCGTGGCCGCGCTGAACGGCGCGCTGCTCTTCAAGCTCCTGCGCTTTTTGGCCCTGGGCGCGCTGCTGCTGGCCGGCGGGCACAAGCCGAACCAGCCCATCCTGAGCATCAGTTGGTGGCTGGCCGCGCTGACGCTCGGCGCCTTCCCCTTCTTTGCCGGTTTCAGCGGTGCCTGGCTTATCACCTCTGGCGCCACTGCCGCCGGCCCGGCCTGGGTCGCCGGCACAGGCGTAAGCTGGTTTGCCTTGCTGCTCGCCACGCTCGCCATCGTGCGCGCTGGAGGCAAAGAGCCGGAAATGGGCGCGGGCGAAGCACCGCCAGACGCTACCAGCAACGCTCTATCTCTCCCCGGCTTCCTGACCTTTGTGCTAGCGCTGCTGGCCCTGGCAACAGGCATCGCGCCGGAAGTGGTCGTCAATCTCTTCACCAATCCAGCGGCCTCGGCCTTGCCAGTGATCTCCAGCAGCCTACAGGCAGCCGGCGTACAAACCAGCCCGCTTGGCCTGATCACCGGCCTCGGCCACTGGCTGCCAGGACTCTTCTGGCTGCTCGCGCTGGTGCTGCTCGCGCTCTTCCTGCTCATCATCCGTCACGAGCGCCAGCCCGCCAGCATCCCACCGTTCTTGGGCGGAGAAGCCGGAGCCGGGCGCCAGGATGATACAATGCCCTCAGACGCTTCAGACGCCGAGAATCATCGGGCGCCCGAAGCCGCCTCGCAACCCATATCCTGATGAAAACGGAGCATCTATCCTGTGTTTGGACGCCATGCCCTCCGGCATTCTGCCTGGCTCTTTCCCTTAAATAGCGGCTCCTGCAACGGCTGCGACCAGGAGATTCAGGCACTGCATGCCGCGCGCTATGCCCTCGAAGAGGGCGGCATCGCCTTTGCCGCCAGCCCACGTCATGCCGATCTTCTCCTGCTCACCGGCGTCATGACGCCAGGCAATCAGCGCGCCGCCCGGCATGTCTTAGAGCAACTGGCCGAGCCACGCGCCGTCATCGCCATCGGCGATTGCCCAATCACTGGCAGTGTCTTTCGCAGCGGTGAAAATCAAGCACGTCCCTGGGAGGACTTCCCCATCGATGTAGAACTTCCTGGCTGTCCACCTTCGCCCACGCTGATCCTCGAAGCTATCGAGGCCGCGATCAAACTGCTCGATGGCAGCAGCGAAGCTGAGGAGACAGAAGAGAGCGAAGGGGCTGAGGAGACTGAGCAGGCATGACTCTCTTCTGGCGCTATGCCATCACCATTTTTCTCTATCCTGGCGGTCTCTTTGCGCTGCTGGCCGGCTGGTTTCTCCTGGCGCTGGGGGCGCAGCTTGCGGCCCGCCTGCGCGGAACACCCGCTCCACGCCTGACGCAGCCAGCCTATGACTTCCTCAAGCTGCTCGGCAAAACCACCAGCCTGCCTAAAGGCTCCGAAAGCGGCGGCCTGCGCGTCCTCCCGCTGCTGGCAGCCATCGCCCCGCTGCTGGCGATCATCCTGCTGCCGCTGCCCGGCAACCTGGCAGCCAGCACACCTGATACCAGCGGCGATCTATTGGCCGTCCTCTTCCTCCTCTTGCTGCCCGCCCTCATGCCTTTCTTTCTGGGCACGCTGCAAGCATCCCCCTACGCGCGGCTGGCCGCGCAGCGCGCCATCCCGCGTTCTATCCTGCTGATCGCGCTTGTACTGCTCAGCGCGCTCGCCGTCGCGGCGCAGCGCGGCGCCCTGGACCTGAGCACGCTGGCCGCGCCCCAGGTCCACCCCACGACGGCCAGCATCGCGCTGGACCTCCTGGCCGGGCTGCTCTTCTGGTTCTGCCTGCCAGCGCTGCTGCCGCCGGCCAGATGGAGCCTCTTCAGCGACGACCCAGCCCTGCTCGCCGGACCCTCTACTGACCTGACCGGCGCCGATCTGGCGCTCTTGCAACTGAGCGCCGCGCTGCAACGCATCGCCGCCGCCAGCTTTCTGGTCGTCGTCTTCATCCTGCCCTTCGTGCCAGACAACCCTGCCGCGCAAGGTATCATCTATCTGGCAACCCTGCTGGCCGGCGGCTTCTGGGCAGGCATCGCCGCTGGACTCAGCCCGCGCTGGCGCCGCTACTCCTTTGCCAGATAACGCAGCACCGCCATAATCTGCTCCTCCAGCCCGGCGCCGCTCATCTCCGGCGGCAGCTTACTATACGCCGCCTGCGCGGTGGCCGCGTTATAGCCCAGACCCGTCAGCGCCTCGATCACCTCGGTTCTCGCCACGCCAACAGGGATAGACACACCCACCGGACCAGCCGCCATTCCCTTGGAGAACTTCTCGCGCAGTTCCAGTACCAACCGGCCTGCCAGCTTCTTGCCCACACCCGGAATCAGGGTCAAGCGCTGCTCATCGCCATTCACCACCGTCTGACGGAACGCCTCGGCATTCATCGATGAAAGAATCGCCAGGCCCATGCGCGGCCCCACGCCGCTGACACCCAGCAGCGTCTCAAACAACTGGCGATCTTCCGTCCCGGCAAAACCATACAGCGCGATCTCATCCTGGCGCAGATACAGCGAGGTATGCAACGTCACCTCCTCGCCGATGCCGGCCAACTGGCTCAGCGTCGTCACAGGAGTATGCACCAGAAACGTCACCCCTCCCACGCGCACCAGCGCCGCGCTGAGCGTCTTCCCCTCCAGAATCCCACGTAGGGCAGCAATCATCGAATCTTCCCCTCCAACAAACGTGCCTGTGGCAAACTATGCAGATGGCAGATGGCAATCGCGGCGGCATCCATCGCGTCATCAATCTTATGCAGCCCTGGCTGACTCAGCAGAATACGCACCATCTCGGCCACCTGCTGTTTCGTCGCATTGCCATAGCCGTGTACCGCCTGCTTGACCTGCCTCGGCGTATACTCGCTCACTTCTAGCCCAGAATTCACTGCCGCCAGCAGCACCGCGCCGCGCGCCTGCCCAACCGCCATTGCCGTGCGGGCGTTTTTGGCAAAAAATAATTCCTCAACCGCCACATCCTGCGGCTGATACTGCTCGATCAGTTCAGTCAAGCCATGATAAATCCGCTGAAGCCGCTGCGGCAGCGGCATCCCCGCCGGCGTCGTAATCGTATCGCAGGCAATCAGCGAGAGCGTACTGCCCTGCTCAGCCACCAGCGCGTAGCCTACGATAGCTGTGCCGGGGTCAATGCCCATCGTCAGACGTGTGCCACTTTGACCAGACGGGGGGTGCAAGGAGCCGCGTGCCGGGTACTGCTGCATAGAAAAGCCACCTGCTCAATCAAATCTTCCTGTTTTACCTCTCCAGTATACTCCATGACCAGATAAGCGCTGGCCCCGGCGCGTGCAGCGCGGGGCCAGCAGAAACGGATGAGGAAAACACCGCCTTAGCCTCCAAGTTGGGCCAGCGCCTCTTCCGAAAATTCGGCATTGGTATAGACGTTCTGCACATCATCCAATTCTTCCAGCTTATCGATCAATCGGATCGCCTGAAGACTGGTCTTATCATCCAGATCAACCGTCGTCTTCGCCACCAGCGAGGTTTCTGCCTTGGAGATAGGATATTGCTTTTCTAGCCCCTGGCGCACCGTGTCTAGTTGCGCTGGATCGCTATAAATAGTGATTACCTCATCATCCGCAGCAACCGGATCGACATCATCCGCTCCCGCATCCAATGCGGCCAGCGTAATCTCATCGGGATCGCGCCCTTTCAGCGGGATTTCGATCACACCCTTCTGCTCAAACAGCCAGTCCACACAGCCATTCTCACCCAGGTTCCCACCGTTGCGGCTAAAGATATTGCGAATTTCAGCAACCACCCGGTTGCGATTATCGGTCATCACCTGCACCATCACCGCCGTGCCGCCGGGACCGTAGCCCTCGTAGGTAATCTCTTCAATCGTGGCGCCATCACCACCACCCGCTGCACGCTTAATGGAGCGCTCGATATTCTCCATCGGCATATTCGCTTCGCGCGCGTGTTCAATCGCCATGCGCAAGCGAAAGTTGGCGACAGGATCGCCGCTGCCGCCTTCGCGGACGGCAACCACAATTTCGCGTCCCAGACGGGTAAAAATTTGCCCTCGTTTGGCGTCATTGACGCCCTTCTGCCGGCGTATCTGCGCCCATTTAGAGTGACCAGACATGGTGCAATCGCCTCCTATGAACTCTACATAACTCCAGGCGACAGGCGTGACAGATGCCTGTCACCTTATATACACTCATCAAACGTCACGAACAATACAGGCACTCGTCCACAAAACAAAGCCCAAAATCCACATTCTATGCTGTGAGGCTATTGTATCACAGAAGAAGCATAACAGCAGTTCTATGCTTTTTCGCCTCCCAGGCATAGAACTTGATAAGGAGCCACTGTGCTTGACCCAAACCGGCCTCAGATGCGATACTCACCAGCAGACCAGATCATCTTCTGCGCAGATGCCGCGCAGTGTCTATACGAAGAGGGAGGGGTGGATGAATCAAAGAAAGCGCGGAGGCGCCGCGCGCGCCGCCGCAGCCATCACGCTGGGGCGCGCTTCGGGCGCACTTAGCCGGCGTCTACATCTGGGCGGCGGCACCAGCATCCCAGGCACAATCGCCCGTGTCGTAGACCCGGCCATTATAGGCCGGCTCTCCGGCCAGCTTGCCAAAGGATCTATCGTCGTCACCGGCACCAACGGCAAGACCACCACCTGTGGCCTCATAGCTGCCATTCTGCGCCAGGCCGGCTTTCGCGTCTGGCGCAACCGCGAAGGCTCCAACCTCATCAACGGTGTGGCCGCCGCGCTCGTCATTCGCTCCGAACTGAGCGGCCATCTGCGCCGGGGCGAGAATACCATCGCCATCTTTGAAGTCGATGAGTTTGCCTTCCCCGCTGTCGTGCGCGAACTCTGCCCACGCGCCATTGTCATCAACAACCTCTTCCGCGATCAGCTTGACCGCTATGGCGAAGTTGAAAGCGTCGCCCTGCGCTGGCGCGAGACGCTGGCCGCCCTCTCACCAGAGACCACCCTGGCCCTCAACGCCGATGACCCTTCGATTGCATCACTAGGCGCCGGTTTCCCTGGCAAGACTATCTTCTATGGCATCGATGACACCCGCCTGGCGATAGCCGCAGAGGGCAAGGCTGGCGAAGCCGGCCAGAGCATCGACGCCCGCGCCTGCACTAACTGCGGCACCGACCTGGAGTACAGCGCCCGTTTCTACAGCCATATCGGCCACTACACCTGCCCCAACTGCGGCCTTCGACGCCCGGAGCCAGCCATCAAAGCGCTCAGCCTGACCAGAGAACAATTTGACCGCCAGCGCATCCAGATTGCCTGCGGGGAGGAGACCGGCGAAGCCACCATTGCCCTGCCCGGCTTCTACAACGTCTACAACGCGCTGGCCGCCGCCAGCATCGCCAGCGCGCTAGACATCGAATGTCCCGCAATTATGGCTGGCCTGGAGCGCTTCCGCCCGGCCTTCGGGCGCGGCGAGATGATCGAAGCCGAGGGGCGCGTGCTGCTCCTGATGCTCGCCAAAAACCCAACCGGCTTCAACGAGGTCTTGCGCGCACTTTTTACAGAAAGCGCCCCCAAACACCTCATGCTCCTGCTCAACGATAACGCCGCCGATGGTCACGACATCTCCTGGATTTGGGACGTCGATTTCGAGCGGCTGACCGGCAAAGACCTGGCCCTGACTATCTCCGGCACTCGCGCCGATGATCTCGCCGTGCGCCTGAAATACGCCGGCGTCTCTGGCACGATCAAGGGCGACATTCCAGAAGCCCTCACCCACGCCATCAACGAAGCACCCGCCGGCGAAACGCTCTATATTATACCCACCTACACCGCCATGCTGGCCGCGCGCGGCGAACTGGAACGTCGTGGCTATACGACACCCTACTGGGAGGGCAAAGATGCCTGATTACCAACTTACGCTCGGCCACCTCTATCCCGACCAGTTGAACCTCTATGGGGATCGCGGCAACATCCTGGTGCTGCGCGAGCGATGCCGCTGGCGCGGCATTGACCTGGAGGTGCGCCAGCTTGGCGTGGGCGATGTGCTGGCCCCCGATGAATACGATCTGCTTTTCATCGGCGGCGGTCAGGACAAAGAGCAGGCGCCCGTCGCGCAAGATTTGCTCGAAACCAAGGCCATTGGCCTCTGGGCTGCCATCGAGGATGATATGCCCGTGCTGGCCGTCTGCGGCGGCTACCAACTGCTGGCCCACTACTACCGCCCTGCCGCCGGCCCGGACATGCCAGGGCTGGCCGTCTTCGATGCCTGGACCATCCACAAAGGGCTAAAAGTGCCCCGCTGCATCGGCAATATTGCCATCGAATGGCAGGGCCAGACGCTCGTTGGCTTCGAGAATCACGGCGGACGCACCTATCTTGGCACTGCCAAACCGCTGGGCAAAGTGCTAACTGGACACGGCAACAACAGCGAGGACCACCATGAGGGCGCCATCTATCGCAACACCTTTGGCACCTATCTGCACGGCTCGCTGCTGCCCAAAAACCCACACTTTGCCGATCATTTGATCCTGCTGGCGCTGCGCCGCAAATATGGCCCCGATGTTGAACTCACCCCGCTGGACGACAGCCTCGAATGGCGTGCCCACGACACCATGCTTCGGCGGCTGGGGGTGAATCCTAAGCATCAGGAATCCACTACCCAGGCGGGTTAGTGCCAATGTTGCAGCACCACGAGCATCTCCTCAAAGCGACTGCTGCGCTGCTCTCTCCGTGCAAGAGAAGGGCCATTCAGCTATGCTACAATTAAGAGAGAAAGATACATCGCTGGCGGTTAATAAAGTTCGGCACCTAAAAAGGGCTTCGTGGAGCATAGCTCCTCCAGGCGCGGTTTTTAACCGCCAGCACCAAAAGGAGGGCTTGCCATGCGTCACCTGCGTATCGCGCTGGCTCAAATCAATTCTGTTGTTGGTGATCTGGAAGGCAACGTGCGCCTGATTCTGGAGGGCATGGGCCAGGCGTCGAAAGCCAGCGCCGATCTCGTCTGCTTTCCCGAATTGGCGCTCACCGGCTACCCTCCCGAAGACCTCTTACTCAAGCCCGGCTTTGTCGCCGATAATCTCAGCGCCCTGGACGAACTCGTGCGCCAGAGCGCCGGCTATCCCAGCCTCACCGCTGTTGTCGGCTTTGTAGACCGCCAGGTCGATATTTATAACGCCGCCGCCGTCATCCACAATGGCCGGCTGGCCGGCGTCTACTACAAGCAATACCTGCCCAACTACGGCGTCTTCGATGAAAATCGCTACTTCCAGGCCGGCACGCTCAGCCCCGTCTTTGAGATCGATGGCGTGCAGGTCGGCGTCAATATCTGCGAAGACATCTGGTATCCCACCGGCCCGGCCACCTTGCAAGCCTACGCCGGCGCCGAAGTGCTGGTCAATATCAACGCCTCGCCCTACTTCGCCGGCAAAGGCGACTTCCGCGAAAAGATGCTCGCCACTCGCGCCGCCGATAACGGTCTCATCGTCGCCTATGTCAATCTGGTCGGCGGCCAGGACGAATTGATCTTTGACGGCAACAGCGTCATCTTCGACCAGAGCGGCAACCTGATCGCGCGCGGCAAGCATTGCCAGGACGACCTGCTGCTGGCCGATCTCGACATCGAAGCCGTCTTCCGCACGCGCCTGCACGACCCCCGCCGGCGCCAGGAGCGCCTGAGCAGCGAGAGCAATCAGGTGCGACATATTGAAGTCACCGGCGCCGACGAGGGCCATCCCAGCCAGAATGGCCGCCGGCGCCCGCATCCAGCCCTGGAAAGCCTCCAGCAGCCCGATTACACCCCGCGCACTCCCGCCAGGGTTGAGCCGCTGCCGGAGCGCGTCGCCGAAATCTATCAAGCGCTCGTCCTGGGCACACGCGACTATGTGCGCAAAAATGGCTTTAAGCAGGCCGTCATCGCATCCTCCGGCGGCATCGACTCCGCGCTCACCGCTACCATCGCCGTTGATGCCCTTGGTCCCAGAAACGTGACCGCCGTTTCGATGCCCTCGCGCTACTCCTCAGAGGGCAGCAAGAGCGACGCCCAACTGCTCGCGGAGCGGCTGGGCATCCGCTCCCTGACCATCCCAATTGAAGGCCCCTTCAGCGCCATGCTGGAGGCGCTGGACCCCATTTTCGCCGGCACACAGCCCGGCCTGGCCGAAGAAAATATCCAGGCTCGGCTGCGCGGCAATCTCCTGATGGCCCTCTCCAATAAGTTTGGCTGGCTCGTCCTGACCACCGGCAACAAATCTGAGATGGCAACTGGCTATGCCACGCTCTACGGCGATATGGCCGGCGGCTTTGCCGTCCTCAAAGATGTCTTCAAAACTCTGGTCTATGAACTCTCGCGCTACCGCAATAGCTGGGCCTCAGGCTGGGTCATTCCCCAGGCCATTATCGACAAAGAACCCTCGGCGGAACTGCGCCCGGACCAGCGCGACGTCGATAGCCTGCCGCCCTATCCGATCCTTGACCCCATCCTGCGCGCCTATGTCGAGGATGACCGCACCTTCGAGGAAATGCTGGAGATGGGCTTCGATGCCGCCCTCATCCAGAAAGTCATGGCCCTGGTCGATAAGAGCGAATACAAGCGCCGCCAGGCGCCACCAGGCATCAAAATCACTCAGCGCGCCTTTGGCCGTGACCGCCGCCTGCCGCTCACCAGCGCCTATCGCGGGCGGCCCAGCCCCTGGGCCAGCACCCGCGCCGCTTCAGAACAACGATCAAGCGTCAGCGAGTAACTATGCCTGGCACGCATGTTGCCAGTCAGCAATAGCTGTAGCAGCAAACTCTCCCAAAAAGCAGATATAAAAACACTATGAAAGCGGAAGGTATCTTATGCTCGGCCCAGATCACATGACTTCAACCAGCGAACTCTCGCACAAACCATCTGACCGCAAATCACTCAAAGAAAGCTTATCATTGATGCGAATTACACAACTGCGCGGGCTGCGCGTCATCAGCCTCTCAGAAGCGCTCAAAATGGGGTCCGTTGAGGACATTCTGCTTGATCCCACCTGCCGTTGGGTGGCGGCGCTGCGCGTGCATGGCGGCGGCCCAGGAGGCAAAGACCATCTGATCATGCGTCAAGCCATCAAGCGGGTAGGCCAGCACGCCGTCATCCTGGGCGCGCCAATGGGCACCACCGAAGAAACCAATGAGCCTACCCTGGACCGGCTGATCGACCTCAAAACCTTCATCGGCCTGGAAGTTGTCACCGATGAGGGCGTCTTGTTGGGTCGCATTCACGATGCCGAGATCGACCCGCAGACGCTCAACATTATCGAATACGATCTGGTGCGCAACTTCTGGGACAGCTACTTGCAGACCGGCTTGAGTGTCTCCGCCCAGGACACCCTCAGTGGCAGCAAAGATGTCCTCATCGTGCCCCAATCTGCTCTGCAAAAGCGCAGTGCGATCACCGAGCCTCCCGACATCCCCCAGGCATGAACCAGAAAAAATGAGCCGCGCGGGCTGCGCGGCTCAGAGCATCACGCTTGCGGTTTCGTCAGCTTGCTCGATGAAGCCTTCGATGAAGACATACCTGATGATGAAGCCTCACCCGCAGCGGGCAACCCCTTGCCATTCCCGCTGCCACCCACCAAGAGTTCCTGGCGCGCATCTTCCTTGCGATAGAGGCGATAAAAACTCTTGAACATCTTGCGAATCTGATTCGATGATAGCTTCTTACCACCGTCAAAATACTCCGTTGCCACCTGTCCCAACGCCCAGGTGCCGGCAGCAGCAATCGCGCCCGAAATCAGGTCGCCGCCAAAGGGCACCAGCTTGGCAAGTTCCTCCGCTCCGTAGCGCAGCGCCAGACCAACCGTAATTGACGCGACCACCTCGCGCGCACGGCTCGCCGTCATCGGCTCGCCATAGATCGCTGCAATGCGCAGCACCATGCGAATCTGCGTCCCCAGCAAGATGGGAATATCCACCAGCGGCACCGGCTCCAGCCCCGCAGCCAGGCTCAGCAGCGTTGAATTGCGAATAATCTTGGCGACGGCCTCCCGGCGATAAGCCGGCAGTTCGCGGCCAATGATCACCGCCGCTTCCGGGCTGGCATCGATCATCGCCGGAATCAAATCCTCGGTCACATTCGTCCCATGAATGGCCGAGATCGGCACCACCTCTTCCACATCCAGCCGCACCGTCAGATCGTCGCACAGATCCTCCGGGTCGCTGGTCATCGCGTCAATCTTATTGATCACGACAATGATTGGCTTCCCGGCGCGCTTGATCACCTTATAGAGTTCGTCATCCTCCTTGCGAAAGCCGTTCGTCCCATCCACCAGCAGCAAGATCACCGACGCCTCTTTCACGCCCTTCTCCATAATATCGGGCAGATGCCCAGGCGTATCGATCAGCGCAAAGGGACCAAACGCGCCGCGAATCAGCATCTTGGTCGTGCCGGCCTCCGGCGAGACCTGCGAGACGCGCTGCCCCTTGAGCGTATTAAAAAGCGTCGATTTGCCCGTATTGGGCAAACCCACCAGGGCAATTTTTGAAGTAAGCGCCCACTGGATTTCACCTTGCGCCGTCTTCCAATTCACCGCCGTCATAAAATCGCGGACAAGACCGATATTTCCAGGCAACTTGGTCAGCGATCCTACGCCTATTCCACGCCCGCCACCTTCCCGCGCCGAAAACAGGAGCTTCTCAAGCACCGTCGTACCCTCCCTTTGCATAGCCTTATTGGATATTCCCCTCCCCCATCAGTGCCGCGCATCGCCCCAACGAGCGTATGCCTGCTCCTCCACAATACCACAGAGGCGGCCATCCATCAAGAGCCGCTTGTGCAAATCTCATGCCGCATTACGTGTTCTTGATGACACAGGAGAAAACTCACCCCTATTTGCTCATTCCTGAGGAATCGCCCTGGAAAAGAAGGCACAACCTTTGCTCAGATCGGAAAAGAGAGCAAACTTCAAGAACGAAACATGCAGCAGAAAGAAGCGGAGGATGTCATGACTGAGCATACCTTACAGATTTGGGATCTCTGGATTGCTGACACTGGCGCCACCGGCATCTCGTTTGCGCGTGGCCGGCTCAATCCCACCGACGTGCTGCTGGTTCACAGCGCGCCGCGACAAATGAATATCGAGGTGCGCAACGACGATGGCGCCCTGCTGGCGCGCGGCAGCGACCTCATGCGCGCAGAGAGTACGCCCATCACCCGCCTGCGCCGCCAGGGCAGCACGATCATCCGCGAGGACATCTGGCCCACCGAAGCCGATCATGGCACGCCGATCATCCTGCCCGGCGGCGAAGTCGGCATCCTTCAGCGCTGGTGGAACGCCCCCGACCACCAGGAATGGCGGTGGACCGTCGAATTCTATAATCACCGCTAGTCTTTGCTCGACAGAGTTGACTTAATCTATCAACTTTGTTATACTTATTGAGGCTTGTTCGTTTAGGGAATCACATGGCTGCGCGCCTGCTGTTAAGCAAGAACGATATGCAGGCAGTTTATTTGTAGCGGAGGTATCAACAATCATGGCAGAAAACGGATACGTGCATCCTGAGGTGTTGGTCGATACCGAGTGGGTGTCCCAGCATCTCAATGACCCCAAGGTTCGGCTCATCGAAGCCGATGAAGACGTCCTGCTCTATGAAGTCGGCCATATCCAGAACGCCGCCAAGCTCGACTGGCATGTAGACGTCCAAGACCCCCTGCGCCGCGACTTCGTCAGCAAAGCCGACTTCGAGAAGCTGGCAAGCCGCTATGGCATCAGCAACGACACCACCGTCATCTTCTACGGCGACAAAAACAACTGGTATGCCGCCTACAGCTTCTGGCTCTTCAAGCTCTACGGCCACAAAGATGCCCGCCTGATGAACGGTGGCCGCGCCAAATGGGAAGCAGAGGGGCACCCCTACACCAAAGATGTCCCAACCTTCCAGCCAACCACCTATCACGCTCAGGATGCCAACCTCAGCATTCGCGCCTTCCGCCATCAGGTCGAAGAGCTGCTGGGCAAGCCGGGCTACGCGCTGGTCGATGTGCGCTCCCCCGATGAATACACCGGCAAGCTCCTGCACATGATCAACTACCCGCAAGAGGGCGCATCTCGTGGCGGCCATATTCCTTCCGCCCGCAGTATCCCCTGGGCCAGGGCGGCGCGCGAAGATGGCACCTTCAAGTCAGCCGATGAACTGCGCCAGCTCTACGGCGGCGAAGGCGTCACACCCGATAAGCAGGTTGTCGCCTACTGCCGCATCGGCGAGCGCTCCGCGCACACCTGGTTCGTGCTGACTCAACTGCTCGGCTATCCCAACGTGCGCAACTACGACGGCTCCTGGACCGAGTGGGGCAATCTGGTAAACGCCCCCATCGAGAAACCATAACTAATGACGCCATAACAGGCTAGCACTAAGGCCGTTCGATTGGATACAATACGAAGAGCAGTGTATCCAAAGAACGGCCTTGTATCCGCTGCCCGGTCCCGCAAGTTCTCTCAAGGAGATTTGTATCAATGAGCATGACCCGTGAGGAAGCCATCGAGTTTCTGATGGAGCATTATCAACATCCCTATCATAAAGGGCATCTGGAGAACGCCGATATTAGCCTCTCCGGTGGCAGCCCTGGCTGCTCCGACGTGGTCACCATGCAGGCCACATTTGATGAAGAGGGTCGGCTCAAAGATGTCTACTTCGACGGCGAAGGCTGCACCATTAGCATGGCGGCAGCCTCCTATGTCAGCGAACTAGCCGAGGGCAAGACCCCCGAAGAGATCGACGCCCTCAGCTTTGAAGACCTGATCGATGCCCTGGGCCGCGAGGTGGTCATGACCCGCCCCACCTGCGCCACCACCGCGCTGGGCACCCTCAAAAAAGGCGTGCATGAACACCATCGCCAGAAGCAGGCCGCAGGCGAAGCATAGTCAGTCTCTAAACCGGAAATATTTGAAGCTCTCCGCGTACTTGAAGTCATGACCATGCTTGTGGGCCGTGTCCGCATTCTGGCTGGCCCACTGCTTCATCTCCTCGGCAGGCTCCCAATCCCCAAGCTGACTCTTATGCTGGCGGAGCGCTTCAATCTTAATCTCAAGCGTCTCCGTAATATCCACCCAGCGATCAGGCGACTGCGTGCCTGCAAGATACAATTCCTTGATCTTATGCGGCTCCAGACCCTCCCTGAGCAGATCTGGAAAAACCAGCCGCGTATCCGAAGAAGGCATAATCGCCGCCATCGTCGCCTCTCCTGCCGCCCGATGATCGGGATGATTGATATAGCCCTGGCCCGACCAGCGCACCGTCGGGTCTTGACAAATCATCACCTCCGGCTTCACCTGGCGAATTAACCGCGTAATATCTTTGCGCAGTTCCAGCGTCGGCTCCAGCGTCGAATCCACATAATGCAGGAACAATGCTTCCTTCGCACCCAGCGTCCGCGCCGCCGCCTTGTGTTCCTCCTGCCGGATAGCCGCCAGCTTCTCCGACGTCATCTCCGGGTCGCTGGACCCCACATTGCCATCCGTCACAATGCAGTAGAACACCTCATACCCCTCGCGGGCAAAGCGCGCAATCGTCCCGCCTGAGCTAAACTCCCCATCATCGGGATGAGCCATCACCACCAGCAGCCGCCTGGGCGCGGCATCCTGTTCCTTCGTTGTTGCCTCATCGGCCATCGTCTCGTATCCTTCCTCTCACGTCGTTACGATTACTATACCGACACCGTAGACGGTGTAGGCAGTGTAGACGCTGTAAACTCTATAAACTCTTCCCACCTATGAATTCTAAAAATTCTGTGAATTCTTGGAAGTGCATCATCCTCAACCACCATACCAACCATTCTACCCTTATGCTTTATCCAGCCCAAGCTCCACCCGCCAGCGCGCCAGATGGTCAAGCGCCCGCGCCAGCAATGCCTGATGCGCCGGCTCATTCAGCCAGCGGCTCGCCCCGGAGGGATGCGGCAAAGGCAGCAGCAGACGCCCATCCTGCTCTCGATACGTGCCCACAAGCTCATCCAGCCGGCCTGGCCCCCAGAAGACCTGGAGCGCCAGCCCGCCCACCAGCATCAGCACACGCGGGCGAACCAGCGCCAACTCTTCCAGCAGATAGGGCCGACACAACGCCTGCTCCGCCGGCGATGGCTTGCGATCCCCACCGCCGCGTGGATTGCGCCCAGGGTCGCAGCGCGTCACCGCCGAAAGATACACCTTCTCGCGGAAATCCTCCGGCTGGAAGCCCGCGCGTACAAACCAGCTTTGCAGCACCTTGCCACCGGGTCCACCAAACGGTATCTGATGGATCACCGACTGGCGCCCCGGCGCCTGCCCAATCAGCATAATCCTGTCACCCACCCGGCCACGCTGCCCACCCACCGGATTCGCCTCCGCCAGCAAGCCGCGCTCCTGGCACAGCCGGCAGGCACGCACCCGCGCTATCAACGCCTCCAGCCGCGCCTGTCGCTCCTCAAGCGTCAATGCTTGCATTCGCACATGCTCAATCACAGTGCCGCCCTTCCAGCCAGCAGAATGATGCTTCCCTTTCGATAGTATAGCACCGGATCAAGGCTTCTTGTGGCAAAAATAGGATAACCACTGAGATTACTGCGCCATGTACGCGATGTTTATCCTCTCGCCGGTTTTCTTATGCCGTATTTACGCCTACCCTGCTATACTGGTAATAGCGTATCCGCTCTCTTGGTTCCGGGCAAGCTTGTTGACACCAGGGAAGCCAATCAGGTATAGTTTTTGCGGCTATACTTTTGGAAACGGGATGGAACGTCACCCTCAGCAAGCAATCCCCGACCAGTCTACCTGGAACGGACAGTGGAGTCCTTCTACACACAGCCATCGACGGCGAGGAGTACCGCATGAGCATTATCACCGCCAGCAGCAATCAAACCCTGGCTGACCTCGGTTTGAACCATCTTGGCCCCATCCATTGGAACCTCTCAGTAGCCCAACTCGTGGAGCAGGCCACCGCGCGCAACGAGGCAAAGCTCGCCTCCAACGGCGCGCTGGTCGCCGCTACCGGCGTGTTCACCGGGCGCTCCCCCAAAGATAAATTCCTTGTACGCAACACCGAGAACGCTGACCGCATCGCCTGGGGCAAGATCAACCAGCCCATTGATCAGCACACCTTTGATCGCTTCCGCGCCCGCCAGAGCGCCTACCTCCAGGGCCGCGAAGTCTTCGTACTGGACGCCTGGGCCGGCGCCGACCCGGCCCACCGCCTGCCCATCCGACTCATCACCACCTATGCCTGGCACGCCCTCTTCGCCATGCAGCTCTTCCGCCGCATGACCCCTGAAGAGCAAGTGATTGCCAAACCCGCCTTTACCATCATCGGCACCCCCAAATTTGAAGCCGACCCGGCCATCGACGGCCTGCGCACCCAAACCGCCGTCCTGGTCGATCTGGAGGGCGGCCTGATTCTCATTGCTGGCACCGAATACGCCGGCGAGATCAAAAAATCCATCTTTAGCGTGCTGAACTATTTGCTGCCCCAGCAGAGCATCTTCCCCATGCACTGCTCGGCCAATATCGGCGTCGAGGGCGATGTCGCCCTCTTCTTTGGCCTCTCCGGCACCGGCAAAACCACCCTCTCCGCCGACCCGGAGCGCCGGCTCATCGGCGACGACGAGCATGGCTGGGGCGACAACGGCGTCTTTAATTTCGAGGGCGGCTGCTATGCCAAATGTATTAACCTCTCACAAAAATATGAGCCACAAATCTGGGATGCCATCCGCTTTGGCTCAGTCGTGGAGAACGTCGTCGTTGATCCAGTCACCCGCGTCCCCGACTATACCGACGATTCGCTGACCGAAAATACTCGCGCCGCCTATCCGCTTGACTTCATCGACAACGCCACGCCCGATGGTCTTGGCGGCCATCCCAAGGCCGTCTTGCTGCTCAGCGCCGATGCCTTTGGCGTCCTGCCGCCGCTCTCGATCCTCACGCCAGAGCAAGCCGCCTACTACTTCATCTCCGGCTATACCTCCAAGCTCGCCGGCACCGAAATTGGCCTGGGCGATAAACCAGAACCCGACTTCAGCCTGTGCTTTGGCGCGCCCTTCTTCCCGCTGCCAGCCACCGTCTACTCCAAACTCTTCCGCGAGAAGCTTGCCCGCCACCACACCCGCGTCTATCTGGTTAACACCGGCTGGAGTGGTGGCCCCTTTGGCATCGGCGAGCGCATCAGCCTGCCCTACACCCGCGCAATGGTGCGCGCCGCCATCTCCGGCGCGCTGGACAACGTCGAAACCTGGACCGACCCGGTCTTTGGCCTGCATGTCCCTACCCAATGCCCGGACGTGCCCAGCAGCATCCTGCGCCCCCGCGACACCTGGCAGGATGGCGCGGCCTATGATCGCCAGGCCCAGGAACTGGCCCGCCAGTTCGCCGCCAACTTCGCCAAATTCCCCGACGCCGACCCCGACATCCGCGCCGCCGGCCCCCGCGCCGGCTAGCCAACAAAACAGCACAAGGGCAGGGAAATTCCCCTGCCCTTGTGATTTCAAACTGGCCCGCGCCTCTATAGCACAGTCAGCAACTCTGGTTCTCCATCGGTGATCGCCAGCGTATGCTCGAACTGCGCCGAGCGCGAGCCATCTGCCGTGCGAATGGTCCAGCGATCAGAGAGCATCCGAATGCCCGGCTTGCCAACGTTAATCATCGGCTCGATAGTAAAGACCAGACCCGGCTGGAGTTTCACCCCCGTCCCAGCGCGGCCATAGTGGGGCACCTGCGGCTCTTCCCACAGATTATGCCCAACCCCATGTCCCACTAACTCGCGCACCACCGAAAATCCCTGCCCTTCGGCATAGCCCTGAATCGCCGCGCCAATATCGCCCAGCCGGTGATTGGGCCGCGCCTGCTCAATGCCCAACTCCAGACACCGCCAGGTGACATCCAGCAGCCGCTGCGATTCTTTATCTATCGTCCCCACCGCAAATGTCTGGCAGGAGTCGCCGATCCACCCGTTATAGCGCGCCCCAATATCAATGCCGATAATATCGCCGTCTTTAAGCACCTGCTTCGGGCTGGGGATGCCATGACAAATCACCTCGTTAAGAGCCACGCAAATCGTCGCCGGGAAAGGTGGCGTCGCGGGCCGGCCATTGCCTGCCGGGCGCGCGCCATACCCCTTGTACACCGGCGTCGCCCCTTTGCCACGAATAAACTCTTCAGCAATGCGGTCCAGTTCTGCGGTGGAAATTCCCGGCGCCACATGCGGACGCAGCGCCTCATAGGTCTCCGCCACAATCCGGCCAGCCTCGCGTAAGCCAGCAATCTCTCGCCGCGACTTTAAGCTGATCGCCATATCTATCTGCCCTCCTCAGCTTCAGCCTGGGTCCGGTGCGCCTGCCGCCCTCTTGCAACAGATCGGGACGGCTCAGCATCGGCAGCCTCCCGGTTTCTTACTCTGGCAGACCGCCCCGGCTGATTGGGTTCCCAGGCCAGCAAATCATCAGTCGTTACGCGACCATAGGCGTTAAAAAAATTCAGCAAACGATCTATCGTCGCATAGTCGATGCGCTGGCTTTGCCCTGTGCTGAGAGCCGCTACCACGCTCAACGACACCCCGCTTTCTGTAGCCAGACGGCGCAGACTCAAAGGCCGCTGGCCTTGTTTGGCGCGCTCAAGATTCGCTCTGGCAAGCAAAACTCGTAACTGAGAAGAGATCGGCATGATACCTCCTGAAGCAAAAACAGAGGCTCCAACGCCTCATGTTGATCGAATTATGAGAGACTATACCCGCTTATGTTATTGAAAGTCAATACAATGTAGTGGTTTTCAGAATCATTCATGACTTTTTCATGCCCTTTATCTGCCAGGGGCACGATGTCGTATAATGAAAGCAGGAGAAGAAACTGCCACACATCAGTTTGCCTCAATGAGGAGGTTTCTATGGCTGAACGTGAAGCCGTCATTGTCAGCGCCGTGCGCACCCCCATCGGCAAATTCCTGGGCGGGCTGTCCTCGCTCAGCGCCCCCGAACTGGGCGCGATTGCCATCCGCGAGGCCGTCAGGCGCGCCGGAGTACCTGCCGATCAGATAGAAGAAGTCATTATGGGCAACGTCGTCAGCGCTGGCGTCGGCCAGGCACCGGCGCGCCAGGCCGCCATGCGTGCCGGCCTGCCCGATGATCTGCCCGCCTTCACCATTAACAAGGTCTGCGGCTCCGGCCTCAAAGCCGTCATGCTCGCCGCCCAGGCCATCCGCGCTGGCGACGCTGAGGTCATGCTGGCCGGCGGCATGGAAAGCATGAGCAACGCCCCCTACCTGCTGCCTGGCGCCCGCACCGGCTATCGCCTGAACGACCAGAAAGTCGTTGATGCCGTCGTCAATGATGGCCTCTGGTGCGCCTTTGAGAACATCCATATGGGCAACGAGGCCGAGATCATCGCCGACAAGTTCTGTATCAGCCGCGCAGAGCAGGATGCCTTTTCGCTGGAGAGCCATAAGCGCGCCCAGGCCGCCACTGAAGCCGGGCGCTTCAAAGATGAGATAATTCCCGTCGAGATCAAGCAAAAGAAGGGCACGCTGATTATTGACCGCGATGAGTCCATCCGCCCCGATACCAGCCTGGAAGCGCTGGCAGCCCTCAAGCCAGCCTTCAAAGAGGGCGGCAGCGTCACCGCCGGCAACGCCCCCGGCCTGAACGACGGTGCCTCCGCGCTGGTCGTCGCCAGCAGCGAGAAAGCCAGAGCGCTCGGCCTGCCCATCCTGGCGCGCATCACCGGCTACGCCTCGGCGGCCATCACCCCCAAATACATCTTCGCCGCCCCGCCCCGCGCCGTCCATCGCCTGCTGGACAAGACCGGCCTCACGATCAGCGACTTCGATCTGGTCGAGGTCAACGAAGCTTTTGCCGCGCAAGTGCTGGCGAACGGCAAAGAACTGGATTGGGATTGGAGCCGCGTCAACATCAACGGCGGCGCCGTCGCCCTCGGCCATCCCATCGGCGCCAGCGGCGCCCGCGTGCTGACCACGCTGCTCTACGAACTGCGCCGGCGTGGCGGTGGGCGCGGCCTGGCAACGCTCTGTCTGGGCGGCGGCGGCGCCGTTGCCCTCTCGATAGAGGTTGGTCGGTAATAACGCCCCGACGATTACAATCGCGGCAAGCGATTCGTCCCAGCCCGCGAAGGCGGGCTTCGTGGCAGCCGCAGGCTGCCCTTAGGCGCGGTTTTAACCGCCAGCCGCAAGGGAGATAGACATGCTCGAACAGAAACCGCGCCCGGCAGCCCAAGAGCAGCAGGGCACGCTCTACGATAAAAGCGAACTCGAACATCTGCAACGCGAAGAGCAGCGCTGGGAGCAGACCACCCTCAAGCGCTCGGTGGAGCGGATTCCTGAAAGCAAGACCGAATTTACCACCCAATCCGGCCTGCCCATCGAGCGTGTCTACACGCCCAACGACACCGCCGGGCTAGACTATGCCCGCGATCTCGGCCTGCCCGGCGAATACCCCTACACGCGCGGCGTCCAGCCAACCATGTATCGCGCCAAGCCCTGGACCATGCGCATGTTCGCCGGCTTCGGCACGGCTGAGGAAACCAACGAGCGCTTCAAGTATCTGCTCCAACAAGGGCAAACCGGCCTCTCCGTCGCCTTCGATATGGCGACCCTCTACGGCTACGACCACGATCACCCGATGGCAATCGGCGAGTTTGGCAAGTGCGGCGTCGCCGTCTCCTCGCTGGCCGATATGGAGATTCTTTTCGATAGCCTGCCGCTGGATCAGATCACCACCTCGATGACCATCAATGGTCCCGCAGCAGTGATCTGGGCCATGTATATCGCCAACGCCGAAAAGCGCGGCATTCCCCGCGCAAAGCTGGGCGGCACGCTGCAAAACGACATCCTCAAAGAATATATCGCCCAAAAAGAATTTCTCTTCCCGCCCGAACCCTCCATGCGGCTGGTCATCGATACCATCGAGTTCGGCACGCGCCACATGCCCAAATGGAACACTATCAGCATCAGCGGCTATCATATCCGCGAGGCCGGCGCCACCGCCGCGCAGGAGATGGCCTTCACCCTCGCCGACGGCCTGGCCTATGTCGATGCTACGCTGGAGCGCGGGCTTCAGATCGATGAGTTTGCTCCCCGCCTCTCCTTCTTCTGGGATGTGCATAACGACTTCTTCGAGGAGATCGCCAAATTCCGCGCCGCGCGGCGCATCTGGGCGCGGCTCATGCACGAGCGCTACGGCGCCAAAGACCCGCGCTCGTGGATGCTGCGCTGCCACGCGCAGACCGCCGGCGTCTCGCTGACCGCCCAGCAGCCCGACAACAACGTCGTGCGCGTCGCCATACAAGCGCTGGCCGCCGTCCTGGGCGGCACCAACTCGCTACACACCAACTCGCTCGATGAAGCCCTGGCCCTGCCCACCGAGAAGGCCGCCCTCATCGCCCTGCGCACCCAGCAAGTCATCGCTGCTGAAAGCGGCGTCACCAACACCGTTGACCCGCTGGCCGGCTCCTTCTTCGTCGAAAACCTGACTGACCGCATGGAGCAGGAAGGCATGGACTATATCAACCGCATTCAGGAGCTTGGCGGCGTGCTGGCCTGCATCCGCAACGGCTTCTTCCAGCGCGAGATCGCCGACGCCGCCTATCGCTTCCAGCGCGAGGTCGATGCCAAAGAGCGCGTCATCGTCGGCGTCAACGACTACCAGATGGACGAGGAGATCAAAGTCCCCACGCTCTACGTAGACCCGGCCAAAGAGAAAATTCACCTTGATCGCCTGAACCGCGTCCGCCGCGAGCGCGATCAGGACCGCGTGAAGCAGACGCTCGACGCGCTGCGCCAGGCCGCCGCCGGCAGCGAGAACACCATGCCCGCGCTGATCGACGCCTCCAACGCCTACGCCACAATGGGCGAGATGATGGGCGTCTTCCGCGAAGTATTTGGCGAATATACCGAAGCGCCAGTGTTCTGATCAAGCCACCGCCGATTTATGAAGTTTGACAAATAAAATGCGTCTCGTCCTAGCCCGCGAAGGCGGGCTTTGTGGCGGAACGCCAAGAAGCCGCGAGCTTTAGTCGCCAGGCTCCTTGCTAGCCACGCAATACCCCTTGAATCGTCAAACGTCATGAATCGGCGTCTCCTCTACCGCCACCTCTTGCCCTCCCGCTGGCGCCAGCGGCAGCCGAATGGTAAAGGTCGTGCCGACCCCCTCGGTCGAGTTCACCGAAATCTGGCCTTCATGCGCGGTGACAATCTCCCGCGCAATATACAGACCCAGCCCTAGCCCACGTCTCGATTGGCGATCACTGCGCGCCGCCTGAAAGAAGCGCGAGAAGAGATGTTGGAGATCAGCCTTCGGGATGCCCTCCCCATAGTCCTGCACCTGAATCTCCGCCTCGTGATCCACCCGCCGCAGCCGCACATCAATGCGCTCCGATTGAGGCGCGTAGGTAATCGCATTGGTCAGCAGGTTCATCAGCACTTGCTGAAGTCGCTCCGCATCCCCAACCACAGCGAGAGGCACATCAGCCATCTCCAGATGAATCTGCTGGCCGGTGGTCAGCGTCTGCGCAATCTCAACCACCTGCGCGAGCAACTCATCGAGCCGCATAGTCTCAAGCTTCAGCGTGTATCTCCCATTCTGCAACCGGGTCACATCCAGCAAATCAGTTGTCATTCTGGTCAATTGTTTCACTTGATTGAGCGCGCGCTCGACATAGCGACGGCTGCGCGCCTGCTCTGGCTGATCTTTAGACTCTTTGAGCAGCAATTGCAGCAGTCCCTGGAGGGGTGTCAGCGGCGTGCGCAGTTCATGGCTCGCCAGCGCCACAAATTCCCCCTGCAAACGATGCAAGCTCCGTTCCGTAATATCCTGAATGGTCACCACCCCACCTTGCTCGCCGCCCTCGCCCCAGTGAATCGGCTGCCCAATCGCCTCAAACCAGCGGCGGGCGCCATCCCGCGCCGTGATAGTGAATCCCATGCTAAACGTCTCGCCGCGCGCCGCCCGCTCGCGTGGCGTTTGCTGCGGTGAGAGGATATGCCCATCTTCATCGCGGGCCACAAAGGTCGCGTTCGGGCTGCCAAACAGGCGCGTATAGGCAGCATTCGTCAATATCAGCCCGCCATCCCGTTTGACCACCAGCACAGCAGACCCCATGCTCAGCAGAATCGCCTCCAGCCTGGCCCGCTCTTCGTCGCTGGTGCGCGCCATCTCTTGCAATTCCAGGCTGCGCGCATTCAGATCGTCGTTGGTCGTGTTCAGTTCCTCAATCGTCGATTGCAATTCCTCGTTGAGCGTCTCTAATTCTTCATTGGTCGCCTGCAATTCTTCATTGAGGGTCTCGACCTCTTCCGTCGCGGCCTGCGCCTCCTCGGTACTCAGCAGAAACTCTTCATTGGTCGTGCGCAGTTCTTCATTCGTGCTGGTCAGTTCTTGATTGGCCTCCACCAACTGCCGGTTGGCCTCCACCAATCGCTGCATCAGTTGCTCGTGGCTGGTATGTTCTTCGGCCTGCTCGCGCGTGGCTTTTTCCAACGCGGTACTCAACTCCCGCGCGCGCCGCTCCAACTCAAGGCGCGGCTGCACCAGATCGGTAATGTCAGAGATCACAACCATAACGGCCTCCACCGGGCCGCGCTCCCCTTCGCTGCGCTGTGGATGACAGAGAATCTGGAAGTAGCGCGCCTCACCAGTGGTCACTTCCTCAGCAGCCACCTCCTCAAGGATCGCCGTCGTGCCGCTGCGAAATGCCTGGTCAATCGCCGAGCGCAGCCGTTGAGCGGGGAGCGACTGCGCCAGATGGATCAGATCCTCGCCCACCGCCGCGCCGTGAATCGCCAGATAGCCGCGCGCCGCGCTGTTGATCCCCTGAATGTCATAATGCCGGTCTACCACCACCAGCCCTACTGGCAAGCGCAGCAGCACGCTCTCGTTGAGCGTGCGCACGCGCTGGATCACTTCTTTTTGCCGATGCCCCGATTCTACCCCGCTGGGGGTACGCCTGGTCAGCGCCAGGGGCTGCGGGAGCGACGCTTTTGGGGTGGTCACAAAGCGCCCCAGCGGCATTAAAATACGGTCCCCCTGGCGGCGGTAGACCTTGTTCTGCTTGTGCTGCAACAGAAAGAATTCAGAAAGGGGGCTGGCCGATTCCGCTTTGCCCATCACCAGATAGCCGCCATCGCGCAGCGAATAGGCGAAGACACGAAGCGTGCGCTGTTGCAGATCAGAAGTAAAGTAGATCATCACATTGCGGCAGACGACCATATCAATATTGGGAAAAGGCGCGCGCTGGCCCAGGTCGTGCTGCCCAAACACCGTCAGGCTGCGCACGCGCTTTTTAATCTGGTAGCTGTTCTCATCCTTCGTAAAGTAGCGCCCGATCAACTCTTCGGGAACGCCAGTCAGCACCGAAGCGGGATAGATACCCCGACGGGCAAAGGCCACCGCCTCGGCGTCTACATCGGTGGCAAAGAGGCGCACGTTGAATTTTTCCAGTTCATCGCCCAACACTTCCGAGAGCAGAATCGCCAGCGAGTACGCCTCTTCGCCGGTGGCGCAGCCCGCCGACCAGATGCGAATCTCATTGCCATGCGCGCGCGCATAGCTGATGATGTCTGGCAGCACCTCATTCTGCAAATAGGCAAAGAGTTCCGGGTCGCGGAAGAACTCGGTGACTTTAATCAGAAACGCATTGATCAGCAGCGGATACTCCTCAGGATGGCTATCCAGATAGCGGATATAGCCCTCTAGATGCTCCGTATCGGTGGCAATGATGCGCCTCTGGAGCCGGCGCAGAATCGTCGGCGTCTTGTAGCTGTTAAAGTCCAGCCCATAGCGCGCCCGTACCTCATCCAGAAACGCCTCCAGCGCTTTTTTCTCATCGGGGCGTGTTGGCACAGGCACGCCGGCGATCAGATCGCGCAAGATCGACCCCATCCGCTCCAGACGCGCCACAATATCTACCGTGTTGGGCGCCAGCGAGAGTGGCATGCCCGGATACGAAGCCGTATCGGGGTCTTGAATAATCACCGTGCCCCCGGCCTTCTTCACCGTCCGCGCTCCTACCGCGCCATCCGAGCCGGAGCCGCTCAGGATGATGGCAATCAACCGCTCACCATAGACCTCGGCAGCACTGCTCAGCAAAAGATCAATAGAAGGTCTGAAGCGCTCCTGGCTCGCCTCTTGCAGCATAATAGTCGAATCGCTAATCTGCACCTGGCGATTCGATGGCACGACATAGACCACCCCCGGCTCCAGTGGCTCATGCTCTGCCGCTGTGCGCACTGGCAGCGTGCTGCGCCGGCCCAGAATCTCGCCAAGGTGGCTGGGGCGGCTGGGATCCAGGTGCTGCGCAATGACAATCGGAGCCAGAAAATCTTTTGGCAGCGTCGAAACCAGCGTGGAAAGCGCGTCAATGCCTCCAGCCGAGGAACCAATCACCACCAGATGTGAGATAGGTCGTATCTTTGAAGACATATCTTTTACCCCCTCCCCATGCAGCTTGCTTGATTGTCAAGATACTGGTGTATGGCGGGCATATAGCGCTGCTCAAGCACAGAAGCTCCATTGAGCGCTTCTCGATACATCAGCCCATAGCCTAAACTATATCATATACTGATTTTCTCAGCATCAAACGCGCCAGCCCTCTCGCCCAGACCTGGCACACAATATGCGGGCCAGTGTATCTTCATCAGGCGGTAGATGCCCCCGCCATTCAGCCAGGCGCAACAAATTGAGCGCGTTAGGGCACCAGCATCGAAACGAATGAAGAACGGAGATGCAGCGTGCCTGGACATGACATCATCGTCGTTGGCGCCTCCACTGGAGGCGTGGAGGCGCTGGCCGAACTGGTTAGCGGACTCCCCGCAGACTTGCCGGCAGCCCTCTTTGTTGTTTTGCACATCCCCGCCCAGGCCACCAGCGCGCTGCCGGTCATCCTGGAGCGCGCCAGCCCCCTTCGAGCAGCGCACGCTGTTGATGGCGAACTGATCCGACAGGGGCGTATCTATGTCGCCCCGCCCGACCTGCATCTCCTGGTCGAGCGCGGGCGGGTCCGCCTGGTGCGCGGGCCAAAGGAGAATCGGTGCCGCCCAGCCGTCGATCCGCTCTTTCGCAGCGCGGCCCGCGCCTATGGGCCGCGTGTGATCGGCGTCATCCTCACTGGCGCGCTCAACGATGGCACCGCCGGGCTGCTGGCGATCAAACGGCGCGGCGGCATTGCCGTCGTGCAAGACCCGGCTGATGCCTTCTTCCCCTCGATGCCTGCCAGCGCGCTGGAATATGTCAAGGTTGACCACTGCGCGCCGCTCGCGCAGATCGCGCCCCTCCTGACACGCCTTGCCCACGAGCCGGCAGAGCAGGAAGGGGCGTATCCACTATCAGAAGACATGGAAATAGAATCCAGGCTACAAGAGATGGATAAAGAAACGTTAGAGAGCGTGCCACGACCAGGCAAAATCTCGACCTTCACCTGCCCGGAGTGCAAAGGCCCGCTCTGGGAACTGCGCGATGGCGAACTGCTCCGCTTTCGCTGCCGCTCCGGCCATGCCTTCACCGCTGAGAGCGTGATTGATGGGCAATCCGAAGCCGTCGAGGACGCTTTGTGGGTCGCCTTCAACATCCTGCAAGAGAGCGCGCAGATGTCGCGCCGCATGGCTGATGAAGCCCACCTGCGCAACCGCCAGTATGCTGCTGCTCACTTCGAGCAAATGTTCAGCGACAAGATGGAGCGCGTCTCGGTGCTTCGTCAGGTGTTGCTCAACGGCAAGAGCGAGATACCACCCAATGAGGCGGCGAGCAACGATCAAGAGAAAGACGTGCTTCCACCGACACCAGCAGAGGAAGAGCCTACTGGCTAAAGTTCGCGGCTTTTTGGCCTGCGCGGACTAAGAAAGTGCGGCTTTTCTTCCCAGCCGGCGAAGGCCGGCTTTGCGGCGGAACGCCTCAAGGTGCGCGCTTTAGACGCGATCTCTCACGGCTTCACCGCTACGCCCAGCAGCGTTGGACTTGCCAGCCCAAAGCCCACGCGCAGGCGCCGCCGCTCCACAATCTCAAACCCGGCGGCGCGAATCGCCTGCTCCGTATCTCGGTTGGGATGGCAGCCCGCCGTGCAGCGCCGCCACACAGGCGTCACCCAATCCTGCAAGCGCGCCGCCCAGGGCGTCTCCGAGCGCACATGCTCCAGAAAGCGAAACTGGCCGCCCGGCTTCAGCACCCGCAGCACCTCAGCTAGCCCCGTCGGCACATATCTCACCGAGCAAAGCACCAGCGTCCCCACCACCGCATCAAAGCTCTCATCTGGGAACGGCAGCGCCTCGGCCCGCCCCTGCACCCATTCCACCTGCCGACCCACCTCCTCAGCGCGTGTGCGCGCCCGGCGCAGCATCGCCGCGTCCGGCTCCATGCCCGTCAGGCTCTCGATCTCGCTTGAATAATAGGGCAGGTTCGCCCCCGTGCCCACGCCAATCTCCAGCACACGCCCGCGCGCGCCGCCAACAATCACCCCACGATAGCCATTCCAGCTAGACACTCCCTTATCGCACAGCGCGGCGGCGAGATTGCTGCCCTCCCAGCCGTTCGGGTTTTTGAGCGAGGGCGCAGCGGCCTTATCCGCCTGCTGGTCACTATCCTGACTCATAGGCGCTCCAACTCCTTCATAATCTTTCAGCCAGAGATGAATCCTGCTCCCCGACAGGTGTATACTAATCCTACCGGAAGACACTTGCTGAGCGTTCAGCTATTAGAGACATCTATGCCATCACAACTATTATATCAACTGCACTCCTGGTTCACGCGCATCACTGGTCGCCAGAGGAGATCGGCTGATGAGTTACCTCCTCTTCCTGCTGCCCTCCAGCCATACCAGGAAAAGCTCCGTCAACACTTCGCCTCATTTCAGACAATAACAGGAGTTACCCAGGTTGCCCTGCGTCCCAGAACTGCTGCCAACTATAGCCTCAGAGGAGAAGCCTATCGCCAGTTTGTCTACCAGACGGACAATAACCAGGAGACACATCGCGCCCTGTATGAACTCGCGCTGGCAGATACAAACAAAGCCATTACGCTGCAACCAGAATGGGGCTATTACTATTACCAGCGGGGCATGATCTACATGCAGGGATACCATAGGAACGACCAGGCTATTGCTGACTTCACGCGAGCCATCGATCTGGGATGCGACATTCCCGAAGTCTACTTTAACCGGGGTCTGCTCTATCATTGGCGCAGCGAACCTGAGCAAGCCAGAGCCGATTTCGCGCAGGTTCAGCATATCCGGGGCTTTCACGACTACACCCCACCAGAATATCAGCAATAAACCGAACCAGAACCAGGCGGGCAAGAGAAGACCATCACCAGCATACGAAGGAGGCAAACCCACCATGAGAACACCACCCCCGGAAGAACTGATCCCAGGAGCCTTGGAAAAGTACGGCCACGACCTGACCGCCCTCGCCCGCCAGGGCCAGTTTGCCCCCTTGCAGCGGCGCGAGAAAGAGGTAGAGCGCGTCTTCCAGATTCTCGCTCGCCGATTAAAGAACAATCCCATGCTCATTAGTGAAGACAGCGCCGAGCGGTTTGCTATCGTTGCCGAAGTAACCCGTCGCATCAGCATCGGCGACGTACCAGAAGACATAAAAGTACAGCGCGTCGTTGCGCTTAATCTGGAGGCGCTGATTGCAGATACTACCTATCGTGGCGACCTTGAAAAGCGGCTCAAATCGGTATTTGCAGAGGTAAAGCAATCGATGGAGAAGACTCTCCTCTTCGTTGATAATTTTCATATGCTGGTTGGTGCAGGCCTGGCAGAGAGGGTTGCTATTGATATGGCAAACATCCTTGTACCTGTATTATCAAGAGGCGAGGTTGGCATTATCGGCACCTCAACCCTGGATTTGTACCGCAAGTATATCGAGCGGGATCAGTCGC